>DAOMWT010000038.1:0-22196 GCA_035436705.1 Thiobacillus sp.
TCCCCGCCAGCGCGCGCCACGCGCAGCGCCCGGGGCTGGTGATGGCGGCGATTTATCGCACCTTGCTGAATGAAATCCGGCGCGCCGAATTCCCCGTGTTGCGCGCGCGCGTCTCGCTCACGCCAATGCGCAAGCTGTGGCTGGCCAGCAAGACCTGGCTGTTTCCATGATCGCCCGTGTCGCGGTGATCGGCGGCGGCTGGGCGGGCTGCGCCGCCGCGCTGACGCTGGCCGAGGCTGGGGTCAACGTCACCCTGTTCGAAGCCAGCCGCACTCTGGGCGGCCGCGCGCGCGCGGTCGAACTCGCAGGCCGGCTGCTCGACAACGGCCAGCACATCCTGCTCGGCGCGTATGCGCAGACACTACATCTGATCGAGCGCCTGCGCCCCGCCGCCGCGCAGGACGGCTTATGGCGCCTGCCGCTGACCCTTAGCCAGCCGCCGGATTTCAGCCTCGCCTGCCCGCGCCTGCCGGCGCCGCTGCATCTGCTGGCAGGCTTGCTCGGCGCACGGGGACTGGGCTGGCGCGACAAGCTGGCTGCCGCACGCTGGGCCTACGCGCTGCTGCACGACACGGCTGCGCCGGATCGGCTAAGCGTCAGCCAGCTCACCCGCTCCCAGCCCGAAACACTGCGCCGTCTGCTATGGCATCCGCTATGCGTATCGGCCCTCAACACGCCGCCGGAAATGGCCAGCGCCAGGGTTTTCCGCGATGTCATCCGCGCCGCTTTCGGCGGGCGCAATCATGCCAGCGACCTGCTGTTGCCGCGGCATGACCTGACCGCCCTGTTCCCGGCGCCCGCTGCTGCGCGCCTGATCGAACGTGGCGGCCAGGTGCGCCTGGCCTGCCGGATAACCGTACTCGATGCCACAGCGGATGCCGTCACCTTGAGCACGCGCGACGGGGCGACCGCCTACAGCCACGTCATCCTCGCCGTCGCGCCGCAACATCTGGCGGGTTTGGCTGGCGCGACCCCCGCGCTCGAATCGATCGTGCGCGAAGTGTCGGCCTATCGCTATCAACCGATCGCCACCGGTTACGTTCAGTATGATCGGGCTTTCCGGCTGGCCAAGCCACTGTTTGCCCTGGCGGATGGCCCCGCACAGTTTGTGTTCGACCGCGGCCAGAGCCACGGCCAGGCCGGACTGCTGGCGTTTGTTGCCAGCACCGCCACGAATCTGCCCGCGAACTGGCTGGACCAGGCCGAAGCCCAGTTATTTCGGATCGCCCAACCCGGCCCTGCACAGTGGCGCAAAAGCATCGTCGAAAAACAGGCGGGCTACGCCTGCATCCCCAACCTGAAACGTCCTGCCGTCCGCACCCCGCACCGGCGCATGTTCCTGGCGGGCGATTACACTAGCGGGCCTTACCCCGCCACGCTCGAAAGCGCAACCCTGAGCGGAGTACAATCGGCCCGCGCTTTACTTGAACAGCTATGAAAAACTATCTTCCCCGCCCTGACCTGCTCGCAGGTCGTGTCATTCTCGTTACCGGCGCCAGCTCGGGCCTCGGGCGTGCCGCCAGCCTGGCGTTTGCACGCCACGGCGCCACCGTCGCCCTGCTCGCTCGCAACGAAGCCAAACTCGAAGCGGTCTACGATGCCATCCTGGCCGCCGGCGGCCCCGAACCCGCCATGTTTCCGTATGATCTGGCCGCCGCCGACGACCGCAGCCTGGAAACCCTCGCCGGCACCCTCGCGCATCATCTGAAACGACTCGACGGATTGCTGCACAGCGCACACCAGTTTTACAGCCTGACGCCCCTGCACCTGCAAACGATCGAGCAGTGGCAGACCCTGATGCGGGTCAATCTGATCGCACCATTCGCGCTCACCCGCGCCTGTTTGCCGCTGCTGCGACAGGCGCCGGATGCCTCGGTCGTGTTTACCGGTGAAACCCACGGCCATCAACCCAGTGCCTACTGGGGCGGCTATGCCGTGGCAAAATCGGGCCTGGAAACGCTCACCCGGATCTGGGCAGATGAACTCAGCGTGGACGAAAACCTGCGGATCAATACCCTGATTCCCGGCCAGGTGGCGACCACCTTGCGTTCGCGCACCCATCCCGGGCTTGCGCCCGAGACGATTCCCGGCGTCGACGACCTGATGCCCTGGTATCTGTACCTGATGGGGTTGGACAGCCGCACCGTGCGCGGTCAGATCGTGGAATGCCAGGCCTGACGCTCACCCCGTCATGAAAATCGGCCGCTACGAAATTCTCGATGAAATCGGCCAGGGTGCGATGGGTACGGTTTATCGGGCGCGCGACCCGCTGATCGAACGCACCGTCGCCATCAAGGCCGTGCCCATCGCGCAATTGCGGCAAGACGGCACTGATGCGGAATCCCGTTTTCTGCGCGAAGCGCAGAGCGCCGGCCGGCTGTCGCATCCCAATATCGTGACGATCTACGACGTCGGCGAGGCCGACGGGCTGGCCTACATCGCCATGGAATACCTTCCCGGCGCGACCTTGCGTGATCTCATGGACAAGGGTCCGATGCCGCTGGATCTGGTGCTCGATACCGCCACGCAGATGGCCGAGGCGCTGGCGTTCGCGCACGAGCACGACGTCATCCACCGCGATGTCAAGCCCGCCAACGTCGTCGTCACCGGCCGGCGCGGACGCATCAAGCTGACCGATTTCGGGATCGCCCATTTCGTCAACAGCGACCATACCCACGTCGGGCAAATGCTCGGCTCGCCACGCTACATGTCGCCGGAGCAGGCGATGGGACGCGAGATCAATGGACGCTCGGATATTTTTTCGCTGGGTGCCGTGCTGTATGAAATGCTCACCGGGCGGTATGCCTTCGATGGCGACAGCCTGCCGGCCATTGTTTACCGTGTGGTCAATGAAGCGCCTGTCCCTGCAGTAACCCTGCGTCCTCAATTGCCCCCTGATCTGGCCAGGTTGCTGGCGCGCATGCTGCACAAAAACCCGGAAGCCCGGCCGGACGCGCGCAGCCTGGTCAGCGCCTTGCATGTGCTGGCACCTGCGGCACCACCGGCGTCAGCACAGCCGCCTTCCGAGCAAGTGTCACGTCTGCTGCGGGTACTGGCATTTGGCGCACCCATCGGCGTGTTCTTGTTGATCGGCCTGGGCATCATCGTCATCGAGCATTTCATCAGCCCCGCCCGCCCGATCCTGCCCCCTCCCTCCTCGTCACCGCACGCCAACTCCTCCCAGGATACCGCATCGCAGCCCGATGCGGCCCCGGACGCGGGGATGGATGTAAACAACCGGCCCGCCTCCAGGCCGCCCCAGCCGAAACGCCCACCGGTAGCCGCCGTCCAAACAGACCCCTACCTTGCCGGCCTCGACAGGAAACAGGTCGAGCTGCGCATCAAGCGCGCTGAACTGCGGCTGGAATACACCGAGCAGCATCCCGACGTGGTGCAGGTGGACCGGCAACTCGAACAGTTGCAAATCGAGCGCGGCAGGCACCTGCGGCAATTGAAAAAAAACTAGCCGGGCTACCAGTTGGTTTCGCGTTCGGCTGTCGCCGACACCTTGTGTATGCTGAGGTCGGCACCATTGAACTCCGCCTCAGCGCTCAGCCTCAAACCCACAGCCCGCTTCAGGATGCCATACACCACCAGACCACCAAGCACAGCGACTGCCACGCCACCTAGCGTGCCGATCAGCTGGGCCACCAGATTGACACCGCCCATTCCCCCCAGTGCCCTGGTACCGAAAATTCCCGCCGCAATTCCGCCCCATGCGCCGCACAGGCCGTGCAACGGCCACACTCCGAGCACATCGTCGACCTTCCATTTGTTCTGCGTCACCATGAACATCCACACGAACAGCGCACCGGCGATCGCGCCGGTCGCCAGGGCGCCCAGCGGATGCATCAGGTCGGAACCTGCGCACACGGCCACCAGACCGGCGAGCGGACCGTTGTGGATGAAGCCGGGATCGTTGCGGCCAATCACCAGCGCCGCAAGCGTACCGCCCACCATCGCCATCAGCGAATTCACCGCCACCAGCCCCGATACGGCTTCGATCAGCTGGGCCGACATCACGTTGAAACCGAACCAGCCCACCGTCAGAATCCATGCGCCGAGTGCCAGAAACGGAATATTGGACGGCGGATGTGCCGAGATCATGCCGTCCCTGGTATAGCGTCCGCGCCGCGCACCGAGCAACAGTACGGCAGGCAAAGCAATCCAGCCGCCCATGGCATGCACCACCACCGACCCGGCAAAGTCATGGAACTTCGCTCCCACGGCAGCGGCCAGCCAGTCCTGAAGACCATAATTACCGTTCCAGACGATCCCTTCAAAAAACGGGTAAACCAGCCCCACCAGCGCGAACGTGGCCGCCAATTGCGGATTGAAGCGTGCGCGTTCGGCTATGCCGCCCGACACAATAGCCGGAATGGCCGCCGCAAACGTCAGCAGAAAAAAGAACCTGACCAGGTCATAGCCATTTTTGGCCGACAGTATCTCGGCGCTGGAAAAGAAATCGATTCCGTAGGCGACACTGTAGCCGATGAAAAAGTAGGCAACTGTGGAAACTGAAAAATCGGTGAGAATCTTGACCAGGGCATTGACCTGGTTTTTCTTGCGCACCGTGCCCAGTTCAAGAAAGGCAAACCCCGCATGCATGGCCAGCACCATGATGCCGCCCAGCAATACGAACAAAACGTCACTGCCCGATTTCAGCGCTTCCATGCCCCGGTTCCTATTGATAGCCGGCGGGTATAAGCAAGCGCCATTCCCGCTGCTTAAGTCACGGATTTAAAACGAAAGGCGTCAATAAGGACATGGCGCAATGGCACTGCACTGGTGCATGGCGGCGCATTGCGCACCGCCACGGTGCGCTAACGGCTCTTGGGCGAGCCGGGTTCGGCTTGATCGGACAAGCTTGGGGGAGGATCGATCAGACTGGCTTCGATGCGGTCCAATTCCGCATCCATGTCGGATTGCGACATCGGCGTGTAATCTGTGGCGGATTCACTCGCCTCGGATTCAGGCTTGGGCTTGGTGATCAGTGCGGCAACGACGATGCCCAGTTCGTACAGCACCCACAGCGGCACCGCCAGCATGAATTGCGAGATCACGTCGGGCGGGGTGAATATCGCGCCAATAATAAAGGCGCCGACGATGACATACGGCCGGATTTCACGCAGTTTGGTCACCGACACCATGCCCATTTTGACCAGCAGCACCACGGCGACGGGGACCTCGAAGGTAATCCCGAAGGCCATGAACAGGGTCATCACAAAGTCGAGGTATTTGCCGATGTCGGTCATCACCGCCACCCCCTCGGGCGCAACGCCGACGATGAAGCCGAATACCACCGGGAACACCAGGAAATAGGCGAACGCCATCCCCAGCAGGAACAGAATGACGCTGGCGATCACCAGCGGTATGCCAAGACGCTTTTCATGCTGATACAGGCCCGGCGCGACAAACGCCCAGACCTGGAAGAATACCCATGGCAGCGCCAGCAGGAAGGCGGTCATCATGGTGACCTTGACCGGCACGAAGAACGGTGTCGTGACCTCGGTGGCGATCATCTGCCCGCCCTTGGGCAGCGCCGCCAGCAATGGCTTGGCCAGCAGCGCATACAAATCCTGCGCCCAGGGGAACAGGCAGATGAAAATCACCACCACCACCACCGCTGCGCGCAGCAGGCGGTCGCGCATTTCGATCAAGTGCGAGATAAAGGTTTCCTGCACGTCGCTCATGCGGTTTTTCCTGCAGTTTCGCCGTCTGCCGGCTCACCCACCGCAGACGGCGCGCCAGCGGCAAGGTTCTGATCCGGCTCGTCCAGCGGCAGGCTTTGCTGCACGACCGGCTCCGGGGTCTCTTTCATTGCAGGTTCGTTGGCAGGAGGCTCACCCGCGGTTGCGGTGGCTGCCGTCTCCGTCAGCGCCTTGTTGATGCTGCTTGCCTCGTCGCGCAGGTAATCGTCAACCGCACTGACTTGCTGCTTGGCGTCCAGCGCCGCCAACTCGGCCGAGTTCTTGATCTCCACGCCGACACGGCGAATTTCATCCAGCTGTATCTCGTGGCTGATATCCGATTTTACGGACGACACATAGCGTTGCATGCGGCCATACAAATGCCCCGCCGTACGCGCGACCTTGGGCAGACGCTCGGGGCCGATGACGATCAGCGCAACCACGCCGATGACGATGAGTTCAGTAAAGCCGATATCGAACATTCAGGTCCAACCAGGAATAAGGCGATAGTGGGAACCGTGCTCGGCGAATTTTCACCCGCCCCCACCCTGTTCCGCATCCTCAAGAGTGGTGCTTGTCCTTGACTTCCGCGTCGATGGTATTGCCGCCTTGTTCGGCGCTGTCGCCGAGCTTGGGCGCATCCTCCTTCATGCCTTCCTTGAAGCCCTTGACCGCCCCGCCAAGATCGCTGCCGATGTTACGCAGCTTCTTGGTGCCGAAAATCAGCAATACCACGACCAGAACGATTAGCCAATGCCAGATGCTGAAGCCACCCATAATACGTCTCCTTATGACTTAACTGCGTGAAACGGGGTCACCCCCGCCAAATACATGCACGTGAATGTGGAACACTTCCTGGCCACCGCCACGCCCGGTATTGATCAAGGTCTTGAACCCGGCATCGAGTCCTTGCTCTTTTGCCAGGCGCGGCGCCAGCAGAAGCATCTTGCCGAGCAGTCTCTCATGCGCGGGGGTGCAATCGCCCAGCGTAGCGACGTGCTGCTTCGGAATGATCAGGAAATGCACCCGCGCAAACGGGTGGATATCGTGAAACGCCAGCACGTCCTCATCTTCATAGACCTTGCTGCACGGCAGTTGGCCGGCAACGATTTTGCAGAAGATGCAGTCACTCATGTCGATTCGCCTTTTCCGCCAGACCCGACAGGCCTTCCCGGCGCGCCAGCTCGTTCAATACATCTGCCGGCTTCAGTCCCTTGTGTGCCAGCAATACCAAAGTATGAAACCACAAATCGGCGACTTCGTAGATGATCTTTTCCGCCTGGTCGTCCTTCGCCGCCATCACGGTCTCGGTCGCTTCCTCGCCGATTTTCTTCAGGATGGCGTCGGTGCCCTTGGCGTACAGTTTGGCTACGTACGAGCTGTCGGGTGATGCCTGCTTGCGCGCTTCCAGTGTCTCTGCCAGGCGATCCAGAATATCGCTCATTTGCGGTAGATCTCATCGGGGGCTTTCAGCACCGGGGCGGTCGTCGTCCAGTGCTCATCGCCTTGTTTATCGCGGTCGAGCTTCTGGAAAAAACAGGAGCGTCGTCCGGTATGACAGGCAATGCCGCCGAGTTGTTCAACTTTCAGCAGCACCACGTCATTGTCGCAATCCAGGCGGATTTCGCTGACGTTCTGCACATGGCCGGATTCCTCGCCTTTGCGCCACAATTTGCCGCGTGAGCGCGACCAGTACACTCCGCGCAACGTACGTGCAGTTTCCTCCAGCGCCTCGCGGTTCATCCACGCGACCATGAGGATTTCGCCGCTCGTCGCGTCCTGGGCGATCGCAGGTACCAGCCCCTGCGCGTCCCATTTGACCGCGTCGAGCCAGTCGCTCACAGGCGCACCTCGATGCCGTGCTGCTTCATGTAGCGTTTCGCTTCGTCGATGCCATACTCACCGAAATGGAAAATGCTCGCCGCCAGCACCGCATCGGCGCGGCCCTCCTTCACGCCGTCCACCAGATGCTGTAGGTTGCCAACACCGCCGCTGGCGATGATGGGAATATCGACCATGTCGGAAATCGCACGCGTAAGTTCCAGATCGAAGCCGCTCTTGGTGCCGTCGCGATCCATCGAGGTGAGCAGCAGTTCACCAGCACCGAGGCTTTCCATTTTCTTCGCCCACTCGATGGCATCCAGCCCGGTTGCCTTGCGGCCGCCGTGGGTGAAGACTTCCCAATGGTCGCCCGCCCGCTTGGAATCGATCGCCACGACGATGCACTGGCTGCCGTAGCGGTCGGATGCGTCCTTCACCAGCTGCGGATTCATCACCGCCGAGGTGTTGATGCTGACCTTGTCGGCGCCGGCGTTGAGCAGGCGCTGCACGTCGCCCACTTCGCGCACGCCGCCGCCGACCGTCAGCGGAATGAAGACCTCGGCGGCCACGGCTTCGATGATGTGCAGGATCAGGTCGCGCTCGTCGCTGGACGCGGTGATGTCGAGAAAGGTCAACTCGTCCGCACCCGCCTCGTTGTAGCGGCGCGCGATTTCGACCGGGTCGCCGGCGTCCTTCAGCTCGACGAAATTGACACCCTTGACCACGCGGCCATGGGTGACGTCGAGACAGGGAATGATGCGTTTTGCGAGCATGGGTGGCTATACGCCGAACACGCCGCCGGCCAGTTCGTCGGCGAGCTTCTGCGCCTCGATGAAATCGAGCGTGCCCTGGTAGATCGCGCGGCCGGTGATCGCGCCGATGATGCCGTCCTTGGCAACGGCGGACAGCGCCTTGACATCGTCGAGGTTGGTAACGCCGCCGCTGGCGATGACCGGAATCGACAGCGCCTGCGCCAGACGCTGGGTGGCATCCACGTTCACCCCGGTCAGCATGCCGTCGCGGCCGATGTCAGTGTAGATGATGGCTTCCACCCCGTAGCCCTCGAAGCGCTTGGCCAGGTCGATGACGTCGTGGCCGGTGATCTTGGACCAGCCTTCGACCGCAATCTTGCCGTCCTTGGCATCGAGCCCGACCATCACATGGCCGGGGAAGGCATCGCAGGCTTCGTGCAGGAAGCCGGGGTTTTTCACCGCCGCGGTGCCGATGATGACGTAGCGCACGCCGTCGTCGAGATAGCGCTCGATGGTGGCGAGGTCGCGGATGCCGCCGCCGAGCTGCACCGGCATCTCGTCACCCACGGCCTCGACGATCGAACGGATCGCCGCGTCGTTGACCGGCTTGCCGGCAAACGCGCCATTGAGATCGACCAGATGCAGGCGCCGCGCGCCCAACTCTTTCCAGTGGCGGGCAGTCGCCGCAGGGTCCTCGGAGAACACGGTGGCGCGGTCCATTTCGCCTTGTTCCAGGCGCACGCAGTGGCCGTCTTTAAGGTCGATCGCAGGAATAATTAACATGGCTGATCAGCGGGGTCATACAGAATAAACATTAGGCGCAGGCCGCGCCGGACATATCGCAGGCGGTTTCAGAGGCACCCGGATTCCAGATTACGAAATTACCCAGCAGCGTCAATCCGGCATTCTGGCTTTTTTCCGGGTGAAACTGGACGGCAAACATGTTCGCAGACGCCACCGCGCAGGTGAACGGGAACGGGTAATGCGAAAACCCCGCAATCGTCTCCGGCGAAGCCGGCTGCACGAAATAGCTGTGGACAAAATAGAAGCGCGCGCCTTCCTCGATGCCTGTCCACAACGGATGCGGCACCACCTGATGGACGTTGTTCCAGCCCATGTGCGGCACTTTCAGTTTATTCCCCCGACCGTCGTGCATCGCCTCGTGCGGGAAACGCTGCACGCTGCCGGGCAGGATCCCCAGGCAGGCGGTATCGCCTTCCTCGCTGTGCTCGAACAGCACCTGCATCCCCATGCAGATGCCCAGAAAAGGCTTGCTGCGGGCAGCATCGACGATCGCCTGGCGCAGGCCGCGTGCGTCGATTTCGCGCATGCAGTCACGGGCGGCGCCCTGCCCCGGGAACACGACGCGGCCGGCTGCGGTAATCACGGCCGGATCGGAAGTCACCGCCACGGTCGCAGCCGGCGCAACGTGTTCGATGGCTTTGGAGACCGAACGCAGATTACCCATGCCGTAGTCGATGACGGCGATATCGACGCTCACAGCTCAGCCGCCTCGATTTGCGCGGCGCGCATCGCGCAGCCACTTGACATTGCCGCTGCCCTCATAGCGCACCTTTTGTCGATGGCAGCACGTCGCCCATGCGCAGGTCGGCTTCCACCGCCATGCGCAGCGCACGGCCGAATGCCTTGAAAACGGTTTCGGCCTGGTGGTGCGCATTGAAGCCGCGCAGATTGTCGATGTGCAGCGTCACCCCGGCGTGATTGATGAAACCGCGGAAAAATTCGAGGAACAGGTCGACGTCGAACTCGCCGATGCGTGCGCGGGTGTAATCGACGTGGTACTCCAGCCCGGGGCGACCCGACAGGTCGACCACCACGCGCGACAGCGCCTCGTCGAGCGGAACATAGGCATGGCCGTAGCGGCGGATGCCCTTCTTGTCGCCGAGCGCCTGGGCAAACGCCTGACCGAACGTGATCCCGGTGTCTTCCACCGTGTGATGGGCGTCGATATGCAGGTCGCCCTGGGCCTGGATATCCAGGTCGATCAGACCGTGGCGCGCAATCTGGTCGAGCATGTGATCGAGAAACGGCACGCCGGTGGCAAGCTTGGCGATGCCGGTGCCGTCCAGGTTGAGACTGACCGTGACCTGGGTCTCGAGGGTGTTGCGGGTGACTTGGGCGGTGCGCATGGCGTCTAAAAATAAGGCTTTAGGGGATTCTAGCAGTTCGCAATGGCTTTCAACGCGGCGAGCAGCGCATCGCATTGCGCATCGGTGCCGATCGTAATGCGCAGGAACGGCGCGATGCGGGCCGGATTCCTGAAATGGCGCACGATGATGCTGCGCTCGCGCAGCGCGGCCGCCAGTTCGGCGCCATCATGCGCGGGGTGGCGGGCAAAGACGAAGTTGGCGGCCGAGGGCAGCACCTCGAAGCCAAGCTTATCCATTTCAGCCACCAGCCGGGTGCGGGTCGCCACGACTTTCGCGCAGATGCGCCCGAAATAGGCGTGGTCGTCCATCGACGCCAGCGCGCCCGCCTGGGCGAGGCGGTCGAGCGGATAGGAATTGAAGCTGTCCTTCACCCGGTTGAGCGCCTCGATCAGATGCGCCTGGCCGATGGCGTAGCCGACGCGCAGGCCGGCCAGTGCATGCGACTTCGACAGGGTGCGGACCACCAGCAGTTGCGGGTAGCGCGCGACCAGGCCCACCGCCGATTCGCCGCCGAAGTCGATGTAGGCTTCGTCGATCACCACCACCGAATCCGGGTTGCCGGCCAGCAGGCGCTCGACCTCGCCCAGCGCCAGCAGCCGCCCGGTGGGGGCATTGGGGTTGGGGAAAATCACCCCGCCGTTGAGCGTCAGGTAGTCGTCGACCCGGATCTCGAACGCCGGCGTGAGCGGAATCGCACGGTGGGCGATCGCGTACAGTCCGCAATACACCGGATAGAAGCTGTAGGTGATGTCCGGGAACAGGATCGGCCGGTCGTGCTTCAAGAGCGCCATGAAGGCATGCGCCAGCACCTCGTCGGAGCCATTGCCGACGAACACCTGGTCGGCCGTCACGCCATGATAGGCGGCGATACCAGCGCGCAGCCGGTCCGAGTTGGGGTCGGGATACAGGCGCAGCGTGTCGGCGGCTTCCGCGCGCACCGCATCCAGCACCCTGGGGCTCGGGCCGTAGGGATTCTCGTTGGTGTTGAGCTTGACCAGGTTGGCCAGCTTCGGCTGCTCGCCTGGCACATAGGGCGTCAGGCCGTGCACCACGGCGCTCCAGAAGCGGCTCATCGCGTGGCGTGGCTCATTTATGGGTCAGGCGATATTCGGCGGAACGCGCGTGCGCCTGCAGACCTTCGCCGTAGGCCAGGGTGGCGGCGATCCGCCCCAGCGTCTGCGCGCCAGCCTCGGACACGTGGATCAGGCTGCTGCGCTTCTGGAAGTCGTACACCCCCAGCGGCGAGGAGAAGCGCGCGGTACGCGAGGTCGGCAGCACGTGGTTCGGCCCGGCGCAGTAATCGCCCAGTGCCTCGCAGGTGTTCCTGCCCATGAAGATCGCGCCGGCGTGGCGCAATTTGGGCAGCAGCGCGTCGGGGTCCCTTACCGAGAGCTCCAGGTGCTCCGGCGCGATGGTATTGGAAATCGCCGCCGCATCGTCGAGGTCGCGCGTTTTGATCAGCGCGCCGCGGTTGGTGAGCGAGGTGCGGATCACGTCGCTGCGCGGCATTTCTTCGATCAGCTTGTCGATCGCCGCCGCCACCGCATCCAAATAGGCTGCGTCCGGCGACAGCAGGATAGCCTGCGCCATTTCGTCGTGCTCGGCCTGCGAGAACAGGTCCATCGCCACCCATTCCGGCGGCGTATCACCGTCGGCGATCACCAGAATCTCGGACGGACCGGCGATCATGTCGATGCCCACCGTGCCGAACACGCGGCGTTTGGCTGCCGCCACGTAGGCATTACCGGGGCCGACGATTTTGTCGACCTGCGGCACGGTCTCGGTGCCGTAGGCCAGCGCCGCCACAGCCTGCGCGCCGCCGATGGTGAACACGCGGTCGACGCCGGCAATCGCGGCGGCAGCCAGCACCAGCTGATTCTGCTCGCCGCCCGGCGTCGGCACCACCATGATCAGTTCGGCCACACCGGCGACCCTGGCCGGGATCGCATTCATCAGCACCGACGACGGATAGGCCGCCTTGCCGCCCGGCACGTACAGCCCGACACGGTCGAGCGGGGTGACCTGCTGTCCCAGCACGGTGCCGTCGTCCTCGGTATAGCTCCACGAACCCTGGACCTGCTTCTCATGGTAGCGGCGCACACGCTCCGCCGCGGCTTCCAGCGCCTGGCGGGTATCGGCGGGCAAGGCTGCGAGTGCAGCCTGCAATTGCGCCGGTCTCAGTTCCAGGCTAGCCAGGGAAGCGGCCGGCAGGCGGTCGAAGCGCTCGGTATATTCGAGCACCGCGGCGTCGCCCCGCGCTTTCACTTCGTGCAGGATTGCCGCGACGGTCTGCTCGATGGCGGCATCGGCGGCGTCGTCGAATTGCAGCAGGCGGGTAAGGCGCGCCTGGAAATCAGGCTGCGCGCTATCGAGGCGGGTGAGCATGAGCACAGAATTTTGCTTTGGAAGTCTGGCTCCGATTGTACCGGTTTTTGGCGTTTTTTCCGCGCCCGGCGCGCCCTCTCAAACAGCAGTCATACCCATTCCGGAAATTAGACAAAGTCCAGATTGCTGATTATGATTGCCCCATGGATTACACGCGCGACAACATGGCCGGACTCCTGCGCAGCCACGACATCAATCCGACCCACCAGCGGATCGAGATTGCGCATGCGCTGTTTTCGCGCCAGGAACACCTGTCGGCCGACCAGGTGATGGCGATCGTCAATACCCGCCATTCCGAAACCTCCAAAGCCACGGTCTACAACACGCTCAAGCTGTTCTTGGAAAAGGGTCTGGTGCGCGAGGTGATCGTCGATCCTAGCAAGGTATTTTTCGACCCCAACACCAGCCCGCACCACCATCTCTACGAGGTCGACAGCGGCAAATTGTCCGACATCGATGCCGGGCACGTGCGGATTTCCGGCCTGCCGCCGCTGCCGCCCGGCATGGTGACCGAGGGCATCGACCTCATCGTGCGCGTCCGCCGCAAGAACTAAGGCACCGTCCCCGATGAAACGGGTTCACATCGCCCCCACCCTGCTCGACGCCCAGTTGGCTGCCGACGCGCTGTCCAGCCTCGGCATCACCACCCACATCCTCAATGCCAACGCCGCCGGTGCGCTGGGCGAGCTGCCGTTCATGCAGGCGCAGCCCGAGGTGTGGGTCGATGATGACAGGCAAGAACGCCATGCGCGCGAAGCATTGGCGGATTTCCTGAGCCACGCACCGGGTGAAGAAAAAACCTGCCCGCACTGTGGCGAGCACAATCCCGGCAATTTCCTGAGCTGCTGGCAATGCGGACGCGCCCTGCCCGGCTGAGTATTCGCTCGATCAGGGCGGCAGCAGGTCTTTTTTCAGCATTTCGCGATACTGCTGGTACTGGCGCGCAAAAATCCGCTCGAGTTCGTCGATCGCTTCCGCCGCCGCCACACCGTGTACCAGGTGGCGGGTCATCTGCGCGGAGGCCTCGTGAAAAATCTGGTTGCGTTCCAGCATCGGATAGGTCTGCATCAAACGCTGAATCGCCTTGACTACGTTTTCCTGCTCGGGCCGCGGAATCGGCAATGGTTCGCTCGGTGGGGCGGCCGCGATCTCGGCACCCTCCTTGCCTGCCAGAAACTCGGCGTAGTCCAGCAGAGCCTGCTGCCGCGTTTCAGACAGCGACCGGAAGATCGATATCAGGCGCTTGCTGTCGCGCATCAGCGCCCGCGTCCCTTGAGCGGGCGTTTCTGCGGAACGATGTCGATGTTGCACTGCTGAAACTTGTTCTCGACGAAACTGATGAAAGCATCGAGCAACTTGCTGCGGAATTTCTCCTGCGCATAGACCATCGACAACTCACGCGTCAACCGGGGATCCAACGGCAGCGCGACCAGCGTACCAAGCTGGATTTCCTTGGTCACGGTGGAAGCCGACATGATAGCCACACCCAGGTTGGCCTCGACCGCACCCTTGATCGCTTCGCGGCTGCCAAGCTCCATCTCGATATGCAGGTCGTCGGGATTGACGCCATTGCTCTTGAAGAAGTCGTCGACCACCTCGCGCGTACCGGAACCGTGCTCGCGCGACACGTAGGGCTGTTCGGCGATGTCGGTCGCGTTCACGCTCGAACGTGAAGCCAGCGCATGATTGGGCGAACAGATCATCACCAGTTCGTCCTCGCAGCACGCCAGCGTGATCAGGTTGGGATTGTGCGAAGGCGCCTCGATCAGGCCGACATCGAGCGAATGGTCCGCCACCTTGGCTGCCACGGTTTCCGAATTGGCGACGGTCAGCCGCGCCTGCACCTGCGGAAAGCGTTCCTTGAATTCTCCCAGAATGCGCGGCAGCTGGTATTCGGCAATGGTGGTCGACGCGCCGATCATCAAGGGGCCTGTCACCTGTCCGGTCAATTCGCCCACGCGCGCTTCCATCTCGCCGGTCAACGCCAGAATGCGGTCGGCATACCCCAGCACCAGATCGCCAGCAGGTGTCAGGGAAATCTTGCCGTGACTGCGCTCGAACAGGCGGGTATTGAAATGCTCCTCCAGCTGTTTGACCTGGAAAGTCACCGCAGGCTGGGTCATATAAAGGATATCAGCGGCCTTGGTGAAGCTGAGCTGTTTGGCAACGGTGTAGAATACCTGCAGTCTGCGGTCGGCCATTAATTGTATCTTTCGGGTCAATAAAAAAATTTATTCAACCACAAACCCGTCCGTGTTGAAACCAGCTCCCTCCAACCCATTGTATTCGCTGTTCTTTCTCCAGCATCCGGGGACCAGTTCCATACCCTCTGCCGCAGATCCTGAGCTGGCCGTACCGTGAACCGAGCGTTTTACACTATCCTGCTGGCGCAGTTCCTGTCCGCATTGGCCGACAACGCCCTGCTGTTCGCGGCCATCGGCCTGCTGCTGTTCTTTGCTGCGCCTGAATGGTATTCGCCGCTGCTGCAAACGGTTTTTGTCATTGCCTATATCGTGCTGGCGCCGTTGGTGGGGCCGTTTGCCGACGCGCTGCCCAAAGGCCGCGTCATGCTCATCGCCAACACGGTCAAATTCGCCGGCTGTCTCACCATGCTGGCCGGGTTGCATCCTTTGCTGGCCTACGCCATCGTCGGCATCGGCGCAGCCATGTATTCACCCGCCAAATACGGCATCCTGACCGAACTGCTGCCGCCCGAAAAACTCGTCGTCGCCAACAGCTGGATGGAAGGCACCACCGTCGCCGCCATCGTGCTCGGCGCCATCATCGGCGGCGCACTCATCAACCCGCAGTTCGCGGAAGGCATACTCAGCCGCGCCGGGCTCTCGGCCGTGGTCATCGCCCCCAAATTCGCCATCGTCGCCATTACCAGCCTTTATCTGGGCGCCGCCCTCATCAACCTGCTCATCCCGCGCCTGCCGATCGACCACATACTCCCCAGCAAGTCGCCGCTGTATGTCCTGTACGACTTCTGGCACAGTTTCAAGCTGCTGTGGCGCGACCCGCTCGGCCAGGTTTCGCTCGCCGTCACCACGCTGTTCTGGGGTGTCGGCGCGACGCTGCGCCTGCTCATCATCGCCTGGGCCGCGCTCAATCTGAAATATGGTCTCGACCAGGCGACCCAGCTCACCGCCGCCTCCGCATTCGGCATCGCCATCGGCTCGATCCTGGCCGGCAAATTCGTCCGCCTGCAACGCGCCATCAGCGTCCTGCCCGCCGGCATCATCCTCGGCTTCGTGCCGATCGCACTGATCTGGGTGCAAAGCCTGATCCCGGCCCTGCTACTGTTGCTGCTGGCGGGCGTGCTGGCGGGCTATTTCGTGGTGCCGATGAATGCCATGCTGCAGCATCGCGGGCATCTGTTGATGGGAGCCGGCCATTCCATCGCCCAGCAGAATTTCAATGAAAACATCAGCATCCTGGTACTGACCGGCGCCTATGCCCTGATGGTGCGCGCCGACTGGCACATCCACACCATCATCCTGGTGTTCGGGCTGTTCATCAGCAGCGTGATGACGGCGATCTGGCTACGCCATCGCAACGACATCGTGCACTAGGATCTGCTTCCCTCATTCCCAATGTTCTGCGACTTCACCACGCTCATCGCGCCCGCGATCAGCGTGCTGATGTCCGCCATGTTGGATGGCACGATCAGGGTGTTGCCGGCCTTGGCGATGCCGGCGAAGGCCTCGACGTATTTTTCCGCCACCTTCAGATTCACCGCCTGGATGCCACCGGGCAGTTCGACTGCGCGTGCAACACGGGCGATCGCCTCGGCATTGGCGGCGGCGATCGCCTTGATCGCTTCGGCCTCGCCCTGCGCCACGTTGATCGCAGCCTGCATTTCCCCTTCGGACTGTTGAATCGCGGCATTGCGCTCGCCGGTGGCGATGTTGATCTGTTCCTGCATGCGGCCTTCGGATGAGGCGATCAGCGCGCGCTTCTCGCGTTCGGCGGTGATCTGCCGCTGCATGGCGTGAAGGATGTCCTTCGGCGGTGTCAGGTCCTTGATCTCGTAGCGCAGCACCTTGACGCCCCAGTTGGTCGAGGCCTCGTTGAGCGCCATCACCACGCCGCGGTTGATTTCCTCGCGCTCCTCGAAAGTGCGATCCATCTCCATGCGGCCGATCAGCGAACGCAGCGTGGTCTGCGCCAGTTGCGACACCGCCGAGATGTAGTCGCTCGATCCATAGGACGCCATCTTGGGATCGGTGACCTGGAAGTACAGGATACCGTCGACCGCGAGCTGGGTGTTGTCGCGCGTAATGCAGACCTGACTCGGCACATCGAGCGGGATTTCCTTCAGTGAATGCTTGTAGGCGACGGCATCGATGAACGGAATAACCAGATTGAGGCCGGGGCCGAGCACCGCGTGGAACTTGCCGAGGCGTTCGACCACCCAGGCATTCTGCTGCGGCACCACGCGGATGCCCTTGGCAACAACGATACCGATGACGATGAGGATGACCAGTGCGACGACATCCATTTATTTTCTCCCTTGATTCATTGTTAATTGCCCAGGACCAGCGTATTGCCTCTGACTGCGCGGATGATCAGCGGACGCGTGCTGTCGACGCCGGCTGCTTCGGCTTCGGCGTCCCACAGCGCACCACGGTATTTGACCTGGCCGCGGTCACCCTGCCAGGACTCGATCTGCACAGTCTGGCCGATGTCCATGTCCTGCACCGAGGATTCCGGATGCGCGGTACTGCGCTTCCAGTGGCGTAGCGCCAGGGTGCCCAGCGCGGCGATCATGCCGGCCGTCAGCAACTGCGTCACCAGGCTGGCGCCCAGCCAGGCGGCCAGTCCGGCCACGGCGGCAGCCACGCCGTACACCAGCAGATAAAAGGTGCCGCTGGTAAGCTCCGCCCCCACCAGCACAGCCGCCACAATCCACCACAGCAAATAAGCCTGCATCGCTTCTCCTCTTATTGATATCCAGCAGACACTAACGCCCCCTCGGCACGATCACCGGTCGATTCGCCAGTTCGTCAGGATTATCTCCCGCTGGCGGGAAATGTTCCGCCAGCAAATCGCTGATCCGGGCAATGCCGGCGAGAGCGCCCTGTTCGAAACGGCCGTTGCGGAACGCGGCCTCCATTGTTTGCGCCACCTGCTCCCACACCGCCGGGGCGACGCAACCGGCAATACCGCGGTCGGCGACGATCTCAATGTCGTGATCAGCCAGCAGCAGATAGATCAGCACACCGCTGTTGTGCTCGGTGTCCCACACACGCAGGCTGGAGAACATCTCAACTGCGCGTTCGCGTCCGCTCACGCCACGCCACGCCAAGGCGGGAGCGAGGCTGTTCTCGATAGCGAAACGGATTTCGCCGCCATGGCGCATTTCGGAGTTGCCCACAGCGGCCTCGATCGCATCGAGCGTGGCTTGCGGAAACGCGCGCCGCCACGCCCACGGCGGCATGAAAAGGTGTCTCGCCCAGCGCCTGAAATTCACCATGAGCCCGATGCGCCTCCGCCGCCGAATCCACCGCCGCCACCGCCCCACGAGCCGCCGCCCCTACCACCGAAGCCGCCGCCTCCACCGCTGGACCAGCCACCGCCGTGACGGAATCCCGTGGCCACGCCGGCGAACACGAATACGGCAATGAACAGCAGCACCGGGGTCAAGCCCAGCAGCATCGCTCCCACCACTCCGCTTCCGAGTGCGGCGATCCCGCCCGCAGCCGGACGGCTCATCAGCATGGAGAGCAACCAGCCCGCGACGATGCCGCCGACGATGAGCATGATGAAGGGGCTATCGTCTGCGCCCTTCTTCGATGCGCTGGGCGCCGGCAACGGCTCGCCCTCGATCAGCCGCATCAGCTGCTGCACGCCCGCATCGATGCCGCCGTAATAGTCGCCCGCCTTGAAATACGGCGTGATGGTTTCTGCAATCACCCGTTTGGCGATGGCATCGGGGATTGCGCCTTCCAGGCCGTAGCCGACTTCCAGCCGCAATTTGCGGTCGTCCTTGGCGACGATCAGGATCACCCCATCGTCGACCTTGGCACGGCCGATTTTCCACTGCTCGGCGACACGCATACTGAATTGAGCGATATCTTCCGGCTGGGTGGTGGGGACGATCAGCAGTGCGATCTGGCTACCTTTGTGCGTTTCGAACGCGGCCAGTTTGTCATCCAGCGCGGCCATCTGTCCGGCACTCAGCGTGCCGGACAGATCCGTGACGCGGCGCGACAAATCCGGCACTGCGACCTGGGCCCAGGCGGACAGCGCAAACAGCAGCAGGAGAAAACCGAACGCCGCGCGCGCCCGGCGGTTCAGGATGGACAAGCCGATCAATAGCCGGGTGACAGCTTGCCGGATGCGTCGCTGTCGCCGGTCGGAACAGGCGCAGTCCTGGGCGCAGCGGGCGTGCCGAAATCGACCTTGGGCGGCACGGCGATCGCCGCCTCGTTTTCCACGGTGAAGCTCGGCTTGGTCTTGTAGCCGAACAGCATCGCGGTGAGATTGGACGGGAAGGAGCGCACCGTGACGTTATAGAGTTTCACCGCGCCGATGTAGCGGTTGCGCGCGACAGTGATGCGGTTCTCGGTGCCTTCGAGTTGCGCCTGTAAATCGCGGAACAAGCCATCGGCCTTGAGCTGCGGATAGTTTTCCGCGACCAGCAGCAAGCGCGAAATCGCGCCGGTGAGTTCACCCTGCGCCGCGATGAATTTCTGGAATGCCGCTTCGTCGTTGATCAGTTCCGGCGTCGCCTGAATCGCACCGACGCGGGCGCGCGCTTGCGTGACACTGATGAACACGTCCTTCTCATGCGCCGCATACCCCTTCACCACATTGACCAGATTCGGCACCAGGTCGGCGCGGCGCTGGTACTGGTTCAGCACTTCGGCCCAGGTCGCCTTGATGTCCTCGTCCGTCGTCTGCAAGGTGTTGTAGCCGCAGCCGGACAAGGCCAGCGCCATCCATCCCGCGGCCATCCATTTGAACGCATTCAGCCATTTGAACATGCCAGTCTCCTGTGAGTATCGTGTGAGCTTAGTCTACGCCACGCCCCAGGTGGCAAACAGCGGGTCGGACTCGCCCAGCCTGTCGGCGTAGCGGTCGTCCTTGGGACGCTTGAGGCCGCGCTCGACATAGGTTTCCACCTTCCTGAAGCCGGCCTGTTTGATCAGCGTGCCGACCCAGGCCATGCGCTCCATCGGATGCAGCTCGGTCCACAGCTTGATCACCTTGGGCGGAAAATAGCGGTGCGACAGCGTCACCACGAACAGGCCGCCCGGCTTCAGCACCCGTCTGACTTCGGCGACGATCCTGTGCGGCTGTGTCAGGTATTCGAACGAAACGGTGCACACCACGGCGTCGAAGCTGGCGTCGGCAAACGGCAGTGTCGGGTCGGCATTGATGTCCTTGACGATGCGTTCAGCCAGCTGTGGGTTGTCGGCGAGTTCTTCAGCGTTCAGTCCCAGCCCAAAGGCAGATTGCACCGTATCCGGCAGGTGCGAGCGCCATCCCGCCATCAGGTCGAGCACCCGCGCGTTCTCCGGCAGCACGGTGCGGTACAGCGCCTGGATGCGGCGCGCGCACACCGCATCGACGTGGGTGACCTTGCGGGCGAGCGCGTAGAACTCGGTGTCGGGGAATTCGTCCTCGCGGCTGAAGGCATCTGGCCCCTCGAAATCGGTCGGCGTCTGCATCTGCGTTTCCATACCGCTCCATTCGAGCAACTGTTCGACCTTGCCGACCGGGTCGGTCGAGACATCGCTCTTGCCGCTGTCGATGCTGAAAATGCGGCCCTGCAGCGGATGGCTGAAATTGGCGACGAAGCTCGCTTCGTTGAGCTTCGTCACGCGGAACATCGGGCCGGGCGCGTCGTCGGCGTGCAGCAGTTGCGACGGGTAGAAGCGCCCCTGCTTCAGCGGCGCGATATCACTGCGGAACACCTCGTTCGGCACCTCGTGCTCGATCTTGGGGCCGACGTCCACCTGGGCGTCGACCGGCGGCGTGTCGCCCGGCGTCCAGATCACCACCTGATGGCGGCCAAGGTCGGAAAAATAGTTGACGCGAAAACGCAGCGCGGAATGCAGGAGTTTCATGGATACAGGGGTCAGGGGTCAGGGGTCAGGGAGGTGTAGGTTCGTCTGGCAAGGCAAAGATCTTCCCAGGCGCGCGCCTTGTCGGCCAGGTTGCGCAGCAGGTAGGCCGGATGGTAGGTCACCACCAGCGGCACCCCCTGGAACCGGTGCACGCGGCCGCGCAGGCGGCCGATCGCCTCGTCTGTATCGAGCAGATTTTGCACGGCGAAACGCCCCAGGGCGAGGATGAGTTTCGGCTGGATGAGTTCGATTTGCGCCAGCAGATAAGGCCGGCACGCCGCCACCTCGTCTGGTTCCGGATTGCGGTTGCCGGGCGGGCGCGATTTCAGCAGGTTGGCGATGTAGACATTGTCGCCGCGTTTCAGGGAGATGGCTGCCAGCATGGCGTCGAGCAGCTTGCCCGCCTGGCCGACGAACGGCTCGCCCAGCCGGTCTTCGTCCGCCCCCGGCGCCTCGCCGACGATCAGCCAGTCGGCATTGCGGTCGCCCACACCGAGTACGCCCTGGGTGCGGGTGAGGTGCAGCTTGCAGGCGGTGCAATGGGCGACTGCATCGGCAAGCTCTTCCCAGTTCAGGCGCGGCTGAAGCGGTGCGGCAGCCGCTTTGGCGACAGGGGTTTCGCGCAGACGCCACACCGGGCCGACGCCCAGTTCATCGAACACGTCGGCCCGGCTCAGCACGACAAGTCCTTTTTCATGATGAGCGCATCCTCGCGGCCGCCGCGTGCCGGATAGTAGCCGCGCCGCACCGCCAGATCGACGAAACCGCTGCCGTGATACAGCCCGATCGCGGCGCTGTTGGAAGTGCGCACCTCCAGGAAGACGCTGTCGGCATGGTGATCGCAGGCACGCGCCAGGCAGTGGTCGAGCAGATCGCGCCCGAGGCCGTGCCGCCGCCACATCGGCGCGATGGTGAGGTTGAGCAGATGCGCCTCGCCTGCTGCCGCCATCATCGCGTAGTAACCGATCACCTCGCCTTCGGCTTCGCGCACCCACATGCTGTGGCCGGCATGAAGCGAGTCGGCAAAATTGCCCGGGCTCCACGGGTATTCATAGCTCGCCAGTTCGATCCGGTGAATGCGCGGCAGGTCGGCCTCGGTCATCGGCCGCAGGCGATGCGCGATTTCAAATACGGCACTCATGCGGTCTTTTTCCGGCGGCGCTCGTCCACCGTCAGCGCCACCTTGTCACGCAGGTAAATCGGGGCGGCCAGCGCTGCGTCCATGCCTTCGCCGCGCCCGAATGCCCGGGCGGCAAGCGGCGCCATCGCCGCGGCATCGGGCATCAGGGTGCCGTCGAT
>DAOMWT010000039.1:0-21686 GCA_035436705.1 Thiobacillus sp.
GTCATCGTCAGACTCCTTATCCGTACCAAAAAGGTACAACAAAACCCCCTCACACTAAGAGGGGGTTTTTTATTGCCTGTCCGCTTGGCCTGAAAATATTTTCCTAATTAAATCATGTAATTGGCGTTCATCTACAACTTTAGTTGTATAGCCCATTCTTCCGTCTGGAGGTAAGTTAGCTGCGTGGGCATGCGCTCACGGTTAATAACCTTTAAAGGAGGAAGTATGAACAAACTGCATAAGGGTCTGCTGGTGTTGCTGGGATTGATGGTGCTTCCGGCTTTCGCGGCAGTGAATATCAATACTGCTACGCAGTCGGAACTCGAAGTGGTCAAGGGGCTGGGGCCTGCGAAAGCCAAGGCAATCATCATGTATCGCGAAGCCAATGGCAATTTCAAGCATCTGGATGAGCTGGATAATGTAAAAGGCTTTGGCAAGGCCAGTATCGACAAATTGAAAGAGGAATTGTCGGTTGGCCCCGAGAAAGCCAAAAAATAGTATCCACCATTTCTGCTAGAAACCCCTGAGCTTGTCGAAGGGTTGTCAACAGTCAACAACAGTAAAGGATTTTGCGAACCATTGACCGTTGGCCGGCCTATCCAGGCCAACGGTTAATCGTTCTGTGAGTCCCTCATTTACAACGTACAGGCCTTTCGACAAGCTCAGGGCGTCGCTCGCTCAAAGCGTTTGCACAAATTCCAGTACCTCCGCCGCATGTCCCGGCGCCCTCAACCCGCGCCAGCTTTTCACCAGCTTCCCGTTCACATCGAACACGAAGGTGCTGCGCTCTACTCCGCGCACCTGCTTGCCGTACATGTTCTTCAACTTCATCACCTTGAATAGTTCGCAAGCTTTTTCCTCGGTGTCGGCCAGTAGTTCAAAAGGAAAGCTGTGCGTGGCCTTGAAGCCTTCATGCGACTTAAGGCTGTCGCGCGAGACGCCGACGACGGTCGTGCCGGCCTTGCCGAAGTCGGTGTACAAATCACGAAATTCCTGGCCTTCAAGGGTGCAGCCGGGAGTATTGTCCTTGGGGTAGAAAAAGACGACGACGTTTCTGCCCCGATGCTCGGACAGCTTGAACGTGGTGTTGCCGGTGGATGGTAGTTCGAAGTCGGTGATGACGGGTTCGCTCATGGTGTGCCTTTCTGTTTCTGTTAACGGGACGAGGATTTGAGCAGCACGATGACGGCGCCGGCGCCGCCGTCGACGGTGCGGGCCTGGCAGAACGCGAGCACATCTTCGCGTTGTATCAGCCAGTGGCGCACCTTGTTTTTCAGCACCGGCAGGCGGTTTTTCGAGCCGTGGCCCTTGCCATGGATGATGCGCACGCAGCGTCGGTCTTCGACCCTGCAGCGGTTGAGGAAAGCGGCCAGCGCTACCCGTGCCTTGTCGCCAGTGTGCCCGTGCAGGTCGAGTTCGCCCTTGATGACCCAGTTGCCGCGCCGCAGTTTTCTCACTGCGGCGGCGGGCACGCCGGGACGTGAAAAAAACAGTTCCTCACCGGTGGAGACGGCCGCATCACAATCCCACGGGTCGGCAAGGGTGTCGACCAGGATCTGTTGCCTGTCGCGCAGGCGTTGACGGGCAACAGGCTTGGGGCACGGATGCGTGCGCCCCGCGCGGTTGGACGGGGGGAGAGGTGTGACGTCGGCGACGGCCCGGCGAAACAGCATCGCGCCGTCCTCCGCGGGCTTGGGTTTTTTAGGAGCCTGTTGCGATATGGCAGATGCGGTGGCCTGCTCGCGCAGCGTGCGGCGCACGTGTGCCAGTGCCTCGAACGTGGCGGGAGCAAGCGTACTGCCGCTGGCGCGCTTCATGTTGCATCAACCGCTTACGCCTTACCGAGCGCGTCCAGATAGCGTTCGGCGTCGAGCGCGGCCATGCAGCCGGTGCCGGCGCTGGTGACGGCCTGCTTGTAGATGTGGTCCTGTACGTCGCCGGCGGCGAACACGCCGTCGATGCTGGTCGCGGTGGCGTTGCCATTGCGGCCCGAGCGGGTGACGATGTAGCCACCTTCCAGTTCGAGTTGGCCTTCGAAGATGCCGGTGTTCGGCTTGTGGCCGATGGCGATGAAGATGCCGGTCAGCGCGATGTCTTTGGTCGAGCCGTCCTTGGTGCTCTTGATGCGCATGCCGGTGACGCCGGTCTTGTCGCCCAGCACCTCGTCCAGCGTGTTGTCGAGAGCGAGGCTGATCTTGCCTTCCTTGACCTTGTCCATCAGATGGTCGATGAGGATCTTTTCCGATTTGAAGGTGTCGCGGCGGTGCACGAGGGTGACGTGACGCGCGATGTTGGCGAGATACAGCGCTTCCTCGACTGCGGTGTTGCCGCCGCCGACGACGGCGACGTCCTGGTTCTTGTAGAAGAAGCCGTCGCAGGTGGCGCAGCCCGACACCCCCTTGCCCATGAAGGCCTGCTCGGACGGCAGGCCGAGGTACATGGCCGAGGCGCCGGTGGCGATGATCAGCGCATCGCAGGTATAGGTGCCGGAGTCGCCGACCAGGGTGAACGGTTTTTCGGTCAGTTTGGCGGTGTGGATCTGGTCGAAGATGATTTCGGTCTTGAAGCGTTCGGCGTGGCGCTGGAAGCGGTCCATCAGCTCGGGGCCCTGCACGCCGTCGACGTCGGCCGGCCAGTTGTCGACATCGGTGGTGGTCATCAGCTGGCCGCCTTGCTGCAGGCCGGTGATGACGACCGGCGAGAGGTTGGCGCGCGCGGCATACACGGCGGCGGAATAGCCGGCGGGGCCGGAGCCTAGGATGATGAGTTTGTGGTGTGCGGTGCTCATGGTCTGTACTCGGGTGATGGGGAAAGCGAACTATTCTAACCAAATATGGCGGCGATTTCCATACCGCCCGCCCGGTATAATCGGAAGCCTTTCCGCCCTATAAGTTCCTGCTGACCGTTTCCATGGCGCGCCCCGCTCCCCGTTCGTCTCCGCCCCTGCCGCCCCGCATGCAACGCCTGTTGCGCGAAGCGCGCGCGCTGCTGGTGGGGTTTGCCGCGCTGTTGCTGGCTGCGATTCTGCTGACCCACGATGGCGCCGATCCGGGCTTCAGTACCACGGGCAACAGTGCGGCGGTGCACAACCTGGGCGGCAAAAGCGGCGCCTGGCTGTCCGACCTGCTGCTGATGCTGTTCGGCGTGTCGGCCTGGTGGTGGGTGGTGCTGGCACTGGCCTATGTCATTCACACCTTCCGCCATCTGAACGAAACTCCGCTGGCGGGGGGACGGCAACGCTGGCTGAAGCTGGGCGGATTTGGCTTGCTGCTGCTGGCCAGCACCGGCATCGAGTGGTTGCGCACCTGGCATTGGGCCGTGGCGCTACCCGATACTCACGGCGGCGTGCTGGGTGCGGGGGTGGGCACTGCGGCGGGCGCGCTGCTGGGATTCACCGGCGGCTCGTTGATTTTACTGCTGCTGATGGCCGTGGGATTCAGTCTCTTCACCGGCGTGTCCTGGCTCGGCATGGCCGAGCGTACCGGTGCGTGGGTGGAGCAGGCATACTGGAAGGCGATCCAGACCTGGCAGGCGTATCGCGACCGCAAGCTGGGCGAAGTGGCGCAGCAAAAACGCGAAGCCAAGGTGTCGGTGGAAAAAAAGAAACGTGTCGAAGCGCCGCCGATCCGCATCGAGCCGGTGGTGAAGGAAGTGCCGCAATCCGAGCGCGCCGTCACCGAGAAGCAGGCGCCGCTGTTCTCCGATCTGCCGGATTCGCCGCTGCCGCCGCTGCATCTGCTCGACCCGGCGGACGAGGCGGTGGAAACCGCGAGTCCCGAAGCGCTGGAGTTCACCTCCCTGATGATCGAGCGCAAGCTCGCCGAATTCGGCGTCGAGGTCAAAGTGGTGTCGGCTTCGCCCGGCCCGGTGATCACGCGCTACGAGATCGAGCCGGCGGTCGGCGTGAAGGGCAGCCAGATCGTCAACTTGGCGAAGGATCTGGCGCGCACGCTGTCGGTGATCAGCATCCGGGTGGTCGAGGCGATTCCCGGCAAGCACACCATGGGACTGGAAATTCCCAACCCCAAACGGCAGATCGTTCGCTTGAGCGAGATCCTCGGCTCCAGGGCCTATCACGACAGCGCCAGCCCATTGACGGTCACGCTGGGCAAGGACATTGCCGGCAACCCGGTGGTGGCGGACCTCGGCAAGATGCCGCACCTCCTGGTCGCCGGCACCACAGGATCGGGCAAGTCGGTCGGCGTCAACGCGATGATCCTGTCGCTGGTCTACAAGGCCGACCCGTCCGCGGTGCGCATGATCATGGTCGACCCCAAGATGCTGGAACTCTCCATTTACGAAGGCATCCCGCATCTGCTGGCGCCGGTGGTCACCGATATGAAGCAGGCCGCCAGCGCGCTCAACTGGTGCGTGGGCGAAATGGAGCGGCGCTACAAGCTGCTGTCGGCGGTCGGCGTGCGCAACCTTGCCGGCTACAACCAGAAGGTGCGCGACGCGAAAAAGGCGGGCACGCCGCTGACTCATCCGTTCAGCCTGACGCCCGACAATCCCGAGCCGCTGGAGACCATGCCGATGATCGTGGTGATGATCGACGAACTGGCCGACCTGATGATGGTGGTCGGCAAGAAAGTCGAGGAGCTCATCGCGCGGCTGGCGCAGAAGGCGCGCGCCGCCGGCATCCACCTGATCCTCGCCACCCAGCGTCCGAGCGTCGACGTCATCACCGGTCTCATCAAGGCGAACATTCCGACGCGTATCGCCTTCCAGGTGTCCAGCAAGATCGACTCGCGCACGATTCTGGATCAGATGGGCGCCGAGGCGCTGCTGGGGCAGGGCGACATGCTCTACCTGCCGCCCGGTACCGGCCTGCCGCAGCGCGTTCACGGCGCCTTCGTGTCGGACAACGAGGTGCACCGCGTGGTTGATTACCTGAAGTCGCTGGGCGAGCCGGACTACATCGAAGGCGTGCTCGAGTCGCCGGAAGAGGTAGGCGAAGGCGGCGGCGAATTCGGCGAGGCGGGCGCGGAAGCCGACCCGCTGTACGACCAGGCCGTCGCCTACGTGCTGAAATCGCGCCGCGCATCGATCTCGTCGGTGCAGCGCCAGTTGCGTATCGGCTACAACCGCGCCGCGCGCATGATCGAGGATATGGAGCGTGCCGGCCTGGTGTCAGCGATGCAGTCGAACGGTAACCGCGACGTGCTGGCGCCCGGAGGCGAGGCATGAGGTTCTACGCGCTGATTCCCGCCGCCGGCTCGGGTTCGCGCATGGGCGGGGCCATCGAAAAGCAGTACATGGACCTCAATTCGGTGCCGATGATCGCGCACGCGATGATGGTACTGGCACGCGAGCCGCGCATCGCCAAGATTTTTGTGGTGCTCTCGCCCACCGACAAGCGCTGGGACAGCTACGCGTGGCAGGGCTGGGAAGAGCGCATCGAAGTGCTGCATTGCGGCGGCGCGACCCGTGCCGAAACGGTGCTGAATGGTCTCGACGCCATCTCCAGGGTCTGTGCCGCCGACGACTGGATGCTGGTGCACGATGCCGCTCGCCCCTGTCTGCCGGACGAAATGCTGGCGAAGTTGCTGGACGAAGCCGCTGCTGACCCGGTGGGCGGTCTGCTCGCCGTGCCGGTGGCCGACACCCTCAAGCGCGCTGCTGCCGAGTCGGCTTCCGGCGCGCGGGCCGAGGCCACGGTGCCGCGTGCCGGCCTGTGGCAGGCGCAGACCCCGCAGATGTTCCGCCATGGCACGCTGGTCCAAGCGCTGCGCGCGGCCGGCAGCGACATGACCGACGAGGCTTCGGCGATCGAACAGCTCGGCCTGCAGCCGCGGCTGGTCGAATCCGACAGCCGCAACCTCAAGGTCACGTATCCGCAGGACTTGGAGCTGGCAGGCCTGATTCTGAGGAAACTGCATGAATGAGATCCGGGTGGGGCACGGCTTCGACGTGCACGCCTTCGCCGCCAACCGCAAACTTATCGTCGGCGGCGTCGACATTCCCCACGATCTGGGACTGGCCGGCCATTCCGACGCCGACGTGTTGCTGCACGCGATCAGCGATGCGCTGCTGGGCGCGGCCGGGCTGGGCGACATCGGCCGCCATTTCCCGGATACCGATGCTGCGTTTGCCGGCATCGACAGCCGCATCCTGCTGCGCCGCGTCGCCGAACAATTGCGTGAGCGCGGCTGGCGCGTCGGCAACGTCGACGCCACCGTCATCGCCCAGGCGCCGAAAATGGCGCCGCACATCGCGCGGATGACGGCGCACATTGCCGACGACCTCGGTATCGCCATCGACCGCGTCAACGTCAAGGCCACCACCACCGAAAAACTCGGCTTCACCGGACGCGGCGAAGGCATCGCGGCCGAGGCGGTGTGCCTGATCGGGCGTGACTGAACCCGGCCCGGCCGCAGCAGCCAAGCCCGGCACGCTGCGGCTGTTTTTCGCGCTGTGGCCGGATGACGCCACCCGCGCCGCACTCAACCGCACCGGCAAATGGCTGCACCAGCATTGGGGCGGCCGGCGCATGCGCGCCGACACCCTGCACATCACGCTCGCCTTTCTCGGCGCCACCCCGATCGAGAAGCTTGATGCCGTCATCGTCTGCGCCGACGCCGTGCAGGCCGAGCCCTACAAACTGCTGCTCGACCAAGCCGGTTGCTGGCGCCACAACCGTATAGGCTGGCTGGGCACGAGCGAAACGCCGCCTCAGCATTTCGAGTTGGTCGAGGCGTTGAACGTGCAATTGCGCGCGGCGGGCCTCCCCGTTGATGACCGCTCTCACGTGCCGCATGTCACGCTGCTGCGCAAATCGGCGGGCGGCGAGGTACCTGAATGCCGCCCTGTGAGTTGGCCGATCGGCGAGCTTGTGCTGGTGAAATCTGTCACCGGACAGGATGGCGCGCAGTACAAGGTGATCCGGCGTTGGCCGTTCAATAAAAATAAAATTTAACTTGACAATCTCAGAATCAAGAAGGTAAGTTCCATAGCCATACGGTCGATGCAAAGTACATCGGCTACCGCGGAGAAAAATAATTAATCGTCATGCGCCTGAGGAGAGCAGCATGTGCCGCATTTTTGTCGTCAGCCGTCGGCTGAATGAATCTTCGTCTCCGCGGACCGTACAGAACGCTTTAATGCGTGGATTTGGCGCGGCACTTTCCCTTGCGTTGATCCTGTTTGGGATGGGCACAGCCTCGGCGGCAACCGTTCCAGGCACGGTGCCCGGCAGTTTCGGCGTCAGCGAAACCGGCGCCGCCACCTACAGCATCCCCATCGCCGTCCCGCCTGGCACTGCTGGAATGGAACCCAAACTCTCGCTCAACTATTCCAGCCAGGGCGGCAACGGCATTGCAGGCGTTGGCTGGTCGCTCGGCGGCCTTTCCGCCATCACCCGCTGTCCGCAAACCATCGTTCATGACGGCCAGACCCGCGGCGTGCAACTCGACGCCAACGACCGCTTCTGCCTCGACGGCCAGCGCCTGATCCTGGCGGCTGGCGCAAGCTACGGCTCAGTCGGCGCCGAATACCGCACCGAAATCGAATCCTTCTCCAAAATTGTTTCCATCGGCGGCACGACGGGCGATCCGCAGTATTTCAAAGTCTGGACCAAGGCTGGGCAGATCATCGAATTCGGTAATACCGCTGACGCGCGCGCAGAAGCGCAAGGCAAAATTGTTGCCGTCGCCTGGGCCGCCAACAAAATCAGCGACACCATTGGTAACTACATCACCTTCACCTATTTCGAAGACAGCGCCGATGGTGAGCATCGCGTTATCAAAATCGACTACACCGGCAACGGAAGTGTGGCACCGTACAACGCGGTGGAGTTCTTGTATGAGCCACGACCCGATCCGATCTCAGGCTATCTGGCGGGTTCGCGTGTGCAAGCGCTCCAGAGGCTGGCAAACATCCAGGCCAAGGCAAACGGCGTGCTGCTCATGGATTTCCAATTGGATTTTGAAATTGGCACAACTACAGGTCGCTCTCGGTTGGTGGGCCTGAGGCAGTGCGCGGGAAGTGGTGATTGCCTGAATCCGACGACGTTCGGGTGGCAGGAGGGAGAGGCGGCGGCATTTGATCCGGTGGCGGTGGAAACAACCGCTCCGACTGGTACGGTGAACGACACATGGTTTGCTATGGGCAATCTGAATGCTGATGGAAAAACCGATATCCTGATATCAAAAATGGGGTCGTCATCAGTTAACTATATTCCCTATTTTGCCAATTTTAACGATGGAAGCGCGTATACGGCGGGTTCGGAAACCATATCTACTGCTGACACGAGTGCCGGCCCTGATTTTATGAGGCTGTTTTTAGTGGATCGCGATGGCGATGGGCTAGACGATGTTGTGAAATGTGGAGTAGCAACTGGCACAAACTATTCCTATACAAAGTGGTGGATAAACGACAGAAGCAATCTGGGTGGTCAAATTGATTCTGCGGCGAGATGGTTCTTTATTGGTTACGATTACAACACTTCTTGGCAGTCATGGAATACGAAATGGTGCCAGGGAGGCGATTTGAATGCGGATGGGCGAGGAGACATTGTTCCTTATTTATCTAACGTCGAGTCCCAATATACGCCTTGGAAAAACTATCTTTATTTTTTGACAACAACCGATAACCTTAATTTTTTAAATTCGTCGCTAACACCCGTACCCGACTCGACCTCTACATCGCAGTCCTATTTTGGGATACAGGATGTAACTGGAGACGGTCAGGCCGATGCCATTCGCTATGATTATGCTAGTGGCCTTCTGAGGAATTGGCTTTCAAATGGAACGGGTTTTATAAGCCCAGTTTCTACCTCAATTGACGCTGGCGGCTCCCCATCCGACCGCTGGTTCACCGTTGCTGATGTTAACGGAGATGGCCTTGGCGACATGGTCTTGCACACGCCTGCCGATGGTAAGCTCAAGGTCTGGCTGTCGGAGGGAAAAGGAACTTTCACGGCCAAATCCGAAACTGTGGGATTCAGCAGCAGTGGTATGCCTTCGAATACCTGGTTGCTGATGGCAGACGTTAATTCCGATGGTCGCGCCGATGCCGTCAAATATACACCCAGTTCTGGAAATATTATTTTCGCCCTGTCGAATGGGAACGGCACGTTTGGTTTGCCCATTACTTCCACGATTGCTACCGGCTTTAATCCTACGCCCACCATTGGTCCCAGCCCCACAAGCGCCTGGTTCCAGCCCGCTGACGTCAACGGCGATGGCTTACTTGATTGGGTGATCTATCACCCCGGCGAGGGCAAAATCAAAGTCAACCTTGGCTCGGGTGTAGTCCCCGACCTGCTCCTTACCATCACCGACGGCCACGGCGCTAGCCGCAGCATCGTCTACAAACCCCTCACCGAACCTGCTGTTTACACCAAAGGCACCGGTGCCACGTACCCCGAGCAAGACGTTCAAGCCGCCATGTACGTCGTGAGTGAAACCGCTGCTGACGACGGCACCGGCGGACAATTTCGCAACACCTACCGCTACGCCGGCGCGCGTACTCACCTCACTGGCCGCGGCTTCCTTGGCTTCAAAGTTCTCGAACAAACCGATCTGCAAACTGGCATCGTTACCCGCAGCGAATACAACCAGACCTTCCCCAACATCGGCACCCCGCTGCTCATTACTAAAACCACCGCAGGCGGCGTCGAACTTGCCCGCACTGAAAACACTCCCGCCAGCAAGTCTCTCAACGCTGGCAAGACTTATTTCCCTTATGTCGCCTATAGCAAAGAACAGGGTAAAGACCTCAACGCCGTTATCCTGCCTTCCACCGAAACCTGGAATACCTTCGACGACTGGGGCAATCTCACCCAGACCATCAGCCAGACCTCGGATGGTTTCAAAAAACAAACTGATAACACCTACACCAATGACGCGACCAAATGGTTTCTCGGCCGGCTCACCCGCGCCAGCGTCGCCAGCACCATCAACAACAGCTGGACGCTAACCCGCGTCTCCGTTTTTGAATACGACACCACCACCGGCTTGCTGAACAAGGAAACCATCGAGCCCGATGCAGCCAACGTACAGTTCCGGCTCGACACCACCTATACCTTTGACGCCTTCGGCAACAGGAAGACCGTCACCATCAGCTCGCCCGCCACCGGCACCGCCGCCATCGTCACGCGCACCACCACTACCACCTACGACGCCCGCGGCCAGTTCCCCGTCGCTGTCGCCAATGCCCTCGGCCACCCCGAGAGCAAAACCTTCGACTCCCGCTTTGGCGTCGTTGCAAACTTAACCGGCCCCAACGCTCTCGCCACTTCCTGGCAATACGACAGCTTTGGCCGCAAGACGCGCGAGACCCGTGCCGACGGCACCTACACTGTCTGGACCTACGCCGCGTGCGACGCCGCCTGCCCCACCTGGGGCGTCTACCGCATCGTCACCCAGGTCTATGCCGCCGACGGCACCCAGGCCGCGCCCGCCAGCGTCATGTATTTCGACAAACTCAACCGCGAAACGCGCACCGCCACCCAGGGATTCGACGGCCGCTGGATCTACAAGGACACCGTCTACGACCCGCGCGGTAACGTCGACAAACTGTCGCGCCCGTACTACGCCGATGACCCCGTCTACTGGATAGACCATACCCACGACGACCTCAACCGCCTCGTTCAGGTGATCGAGCCCGACAACCTCACCAAGCCCGCGTTTGTCGTCGACTACGACGGCCTGACCGTCACCCGCACCAACCGCAAGGGCCAGATCACCGTCGAGACCCGCAACAGTCAGGGTCAGAAGGTCAGCGTCACCGACGCCATGGGCAACGTCACCGGTCATTCCTACGACCCATTCGGCAACCTCACCGGCACCACCGACCCTATGGGCAACCAGATCGTCAATCTTTACGACATCCGAGGCCGCAAGACCCAGACCACCGATCCCGACCTCGGCCTGTGGACATACGAATACGACGCTCTCGGCGAACTGGTCAAGCAGACCGACGCCAAGCAGCAGGCAACCACCTTCACCTACGATCAACTCGGCCGCATGACACAGCGCGTCGAACCCGGTATGACCAGTGACTGGAAATACGACGATGCCGCTTACGGCAAGGGCAAGCTCTATCAGGCCAAAACCAACCTGGGTTATATCCGCACCCACTGGTACGACGACAAGGGCCGTCCCCAGCTCACCCAGTCGAATCAGGGCGCCGGCAACCCGCTGTTCATGAGCGCTGTCGTCTACGACAGTGCCGGCCGGGTGTCCGAAGAATACGTCCTTTCGGGCGTCCCTCTCAAGCGTGTCTACAACGCCCTGGGCTACCAGACCGAAACTCGCAACGCCAGCAGCAACGCCCTCTACTGGCAGTTGAACCAGATGGACGCCGAAGGCCACGCCACCCAGGAAACCTACGGCAACGGCACGGTCGTCTACACCGCCTATCTGCCGGCGAACGGCCGCTTCAATTATCGGATCGACAATCGAAATGGTTTTCTTGTTGATGCGCATACCCAGGGTTACGACGAACTGGGCAACGTCGCCGGGCACTTTCAGTTGAGCGGCTACGCATCGGAAACCTACACTTACGATGCCTTGAACCGCCTGACGCAGATGGACGGCATCATCGACAACACTCCAAATACTCAGACCATTGCTTACGACGTTTATGGCAACATCACCAGCAAGACTGGCGTCGGCGACTACGCCTACGGCGGCAGCCCCAGCTGCGCCACCGGCAGCGGCGCCGGCCCGCACGCCGTCTGCAAGGCCGGGAACAACGCCTACGCCTACGACCCCAACGGCAACCTCACCGCCGGCGGCGGCCGCATCGTCGGCTGGACCGCGTGGAACATGCCCGGCGGCCTCATCCAGGGCGGTCAGACCACCACCTGGCAATACGGCCCCGAACGTGATCGCTACAAGATGACCGCGCCCGGCCGGACTACCTGGTACCAGAACCCGAGCGTGCACCAGGGCGGCCACTACGAATACACCCAATATGCTGGCGGTACCTACGAATACCGCACCACCCTCTACGGAGCGGGCCGTCCCATAGGCGAAGTCCTGGCCATCAACGACAGCGGCACCTTCACGGAGCAGACCCGCTACTTCCACAGCGACGCCCAGGGCAGCATCACCGCCGTCACCGACGCCAACGGCGCCGTCCTCACCCGCTACCGCTACGACCCCTGGGGCAAACAGACCCTCGTCTCCGGCAGCAACACCGGTATCAGCCAGACCCGGCAAGGCCACACCGGCCACGAAATGCTCGACGGCGGGCTCACCCACATGAACGGGCGGCTGTACGACCCGCTCATTTCACGCTTCGTCAGCGCCGACCCGTATGTGCAAGACCCCTACAACCTCCAGAGTCTGAACCGCTACAGCTATGTCTGGAACAACCCCTTGGGCTACACCGACCCCACCGGATATTTCCGGCTGTTTGGGAAGAAGTGGTCGGACTTGCGCGACAACGTGGTCAAGCCGGTTGCGGCGATCGCGGCGGCCTGGGTGATTGGGCCTGTGGCCTACAACTTCGGCTACTGGGGCGCGGCGGGGGCGGTTGGCGCGGCGGTCGGCGGATTTGTCGGCAGCGTTGCCGGCGGCGCACTGGCCGGAGCCGCCACCGGCGCCGTGGCCGGCGGACTCTATGGCGGCTGGAACGGTGCGGTGCAAGGGGCGAAATACGGCGCCATTGGCGGAGCGATTGCTGGGCCGGTGGGTGAGCTGTACGGCAACAAACCCTGGGGTGTGGAACGGTTGGCGGCCAACAGCCTGGCGGGCGGGGCCACCTCGGCGGCGCAGGGCGGAAGCTTCGCGGACGGGGTCAGGAACTCGTTTGCCACGGGCAGCGCGGCTTGGCTGTATACCAACACGGTATATGCCGATACCGCCGGACGGGCGGCGAATCCGATGCCGGGACGAGTGAATCCAGATGGGACTATTTATGAACCAAATTTTTCGGATGGCCGTATTCCGGAGAATATTCTGGCCAATAATTTCGATATCGTTGGGCAGAATAAAGCGCTTTCCATTACAGGAAACGGCTGGACAGATTTCTGGACGAATCTGGACAAACAAGGTGGGTTTATTGGTAGAACCTTAAACTACATCCCCGGGATCAACGCCACTGGTGTTCTGCACGATACTTGGTGGAACTCGGTCAGTGGTCAGCCCGGCAGCATGTTTGGCTTCGGTTTCAACGCGGGTACCAACTGGGGGACGATGTTGCCTGCGGCAGCGGTGACGTATGGGACGCTGCTGAATAGTCCCTACGCAGGTCAAGCTGTGATCCTTGACCGGATTCGGAAGTGAGGCGGGCCTTGAACGGACTCGCAGCCTTTCTATTGAGCGCATCCATACTAGCCGGTGTTCCAACGGTGGCTGGATGTAGCAGCCAACAATACGATCCAAATTTCTGGCATCAGAATTTTGTAATAAATTTACAAAGTAACGTTGGGAAGAAATTGAAGGGCGTAAGTAACTTGGGTTACGCCTCATCCGAAGCCTTCCTAGGCAGCATCAATTTGTCGAATGGGAACATTGCATACCGTTATCGTGCAGGTGGAACATGCCGTTACACATTTGAAGTTGACCCTAAGACCGATATCATTGTTGCTGCCAGTTGGGAAGGAGAGGCAAGGCATTGCATCATCATTCCTTGAACTGGACTTCTGGGCGAACATCAACAAGCAAGGCGGCTTCCCTGGCACGGTCATCAATTACATTCCTGGCATCAACGCCACCGGTGTGTTGCACGACACCTGGTGGAATCCGGTCAACGGACAGCCCGGCAGCATGTTCGGTTTCAGTTTCAACGGCGCGACCAACTGGGGCACGATGCTGCCTGCTGCGGCGGTGACGTATGGCTCGCTGCTGAATAGCTCCTACGCAGGTCAAGCAGTGATCCTTGACCGGATACGGAAATGAAGCGGGGTATGAATGCACCCGTAGCCTTTCTATTGAGCGCATTTTTGCTGGCCGGTGTTCCAACAGTGGCCGGATGCAGTAGCCAGCAATATGATCCGAATTATTGGCATCAGAATTTTGTGACAATTTTAAAAAACAAAATTGGGCAAAAATTCGAAAGCGTACGAGGTAAGGCTGGCTGGGCTGTAACTGAAGCTTTTATCGGTAGTATCAATTTATCGAATGGGAACATTGCATACCGTTATCGTGCAGGTGGAACATGCCGTTACACATTTGAAGTTGACCCGAAGACCGACATCATTGTTGCAGCCAGTTGGGAAGGCGAGGCAAGGCATTGCATCATCATCCCTTGAACCGGACTTCTGGGCGAATATCAACAAGCAGGGCGGCTTTCCCGGCACGGTCATCAATTACATTCCCGGTATTAACGCTACCGCTGGCCTGCACGGACACCTGGTGGAGTCCGGTAAATGGGCAGCCTGGCAGCATGTTCGGTTTCAGTTTCAACGCCGCCACCAACTGGGGCACGATGCTGCCTGCAGCAGCGGTGACGTATGGCTCGCTGCTGAATAGTCCTTACGCGGGTCAAGCTGTGATCCTTGACCGGATTCGGAAGTGAGGCGGGCTATGTACGGACTCGCAGCCTTTCTATTGAGCGCATCCTTGCTGACCAGCGTTCCAATGGTGGCTGGGTGCAGCAGCCAGCAATACGACCCGAATTATTGGCACCAGAATTTCATTGTGGGATTACAGAATAATGTAGGGAAGAAATTTTGGAGCGTACGTAAGGGGGAAACCGGCGGCTGGGCATTTGATAGAAATCTAATAGATCGAACCGACCTCCCAAACGGCCACATCGCTTACAAATACCGAGGCCAAGGGACTTGCCGCCACACCTTCGAGGTTGACCCCAAGACCGACGTGATTGTTGTGGCGAGTTGGGAAGGCGAAGCGCGGCACTGTGCGATCGTGCCGTGAATTCTTTGCCGACGGCGCTATCTTTGCCCTGTAGTAATAGGGATGGCAAGCACCGCCACACGATATATGGTGGCTGCCAGCCGATCGGCGAAGTCCTCACCTTCGACGAAGCCAGCCCGCAGACCCGCTACTTCCACAGCGACGTCCAGGGCTCCATCACCGCCGTCACCAACGAAACCGGTGCCGTCCTCACCCGCTACCGCTACGACCCCTGGGGCAAACAGCCCCTCGTCTCCGGCAGCAACACCGGTATCAGCCAGACCCGGCAAGGCCACACCGGCCACGAAATGCTCGACGGCGGGCTCACCCACATGAACGGGCGGCTGTACGACCCGCTCATTTCACGCTTCGTCAGCGCCGACCCGTATGTGCAAGACCCCTACAACCTCCAGAGTCTGAACCGCTACAGCTATGTGTGGAACAATCCCCTGGGCTACATCGACCCAAACTGGAGGGACGTCGCACGAGGGTAAATCCAGACTCAACTTGACTCACCACGCCTACCCTGCGTTTGCATTCACCCCAACGTCAGCTGCGACCAAGCCCTAGGGTTTATGAGTCTACGCAGACTGATTGTGTTTTTCGGCTTTGCCGGCTGCGGCGCTTTTGACAGGCTGAGCCAATCGAAGGAATGTCGCCAACTGTTCCACCCAGCGCAGTTTGTCCTCGGGCGATAGCGCGCGAAAAGCGCGCAGACGATCATCGCTGACATGGTAGGTGCGGTTATCGCGATCAAAATGCATGCTCAGGATTCCTTCAAGCGCTTGAGGTGTTCGATGTCAGCAAGATCAATCGGACGGCCGACGGCCTGCTTCAGCGCAATCAAGTCGTCAATGGAGGCGGCCACGATGGGTACATCACCTGCCTGGAAAGTGACCGCGTGGCTGCGCATCTGTGCGTAATCAACCGGAGGGTAGAGCAATACATCCAACGTGACGCCAGACAGGCCGGGTGCGCGTAGTGCAAAGGCTTCCAGGTTACGTTCACGATGCCACTGCGCCAACTGGTCGAGATCGGACAGGCTCTCAAGCGCTACCGGCAGCACCGGCGTCATATTCAATTCACGCGCCATCTCCACCAGCGATGACAAGTTGTCGGGTGTCATGGCTACGGACACGTCAATGTCCATCGTTGCCCGCTCGATGCCGTGCAGCGAAATCGCCAAACCGCCGATCAACACATAATCGACACGGCGGTTGAGCGCGGCAAAGAGGTCAAGGTAGAACATGCGGGGATTCTACTTGGTTGGCAGCATGGGAGCGACTTCCAATCAGTGCCCCGTATTACCCGCTTGAGGGGCAAGGCTCACAGGGAACTGATTTGGTGTCTGAGCCGAATTTGGTGTCTGGGGCGAAGCCGGGCTCGCTGCTGCGGCAGCCGGGGCCGGAGAAAAAATAAAGCGCCATTCGGCGTAGCGCTTCGCATCCTTGAATGCCTCATCTTTCGCTGCGAATTCCGCATTCCTGAAAGGCTGGCCTGGCGCCGGGCTGTACACGCCGGTAATCCCCTGCGTATCGGGTTCGCGGATCAGTGCAAACGGGCGGCCGGTCAACGGGTCGCGCCAGGCGCGGCGCAGGTGGCGCACTATGCCGGGGCGGCGGTTGTCTTCCAGCAGGTCGTCGAGGCTTTGCGGCAGATGGGGCTGAGCGGGATCGAGTTCGTAATAGCTGCGAATCGCCTGGCGGTACTGATCGCCGATGAACAGCAACTCGGCTTCGCGGGCACGTTGTGCATCGATGTGCCAGAGGGTGCCTGCGGCAGCCAGGCCCATGCCGATCAGTGTGATCAGCATCAGCACGAACAGGTAGGTGAAGCCGGATTGCGCGGGCTTACCAGTCGGCATAGGTGCTGCCGTCGTGCGCCGTTCCCGGTGCGCCGCTTCGGATGTCATACATCGCCCCGGCGTCGTCGCTCGGAGGCGCCACGATCTGCCAGGTATCCGGGCGCTCGGTGATCGGATCGACGGGGAGCGATCGCAGATAGCGCGCGCCGACCAGCGCGTCGAGACTGTCTGGATAACGTCCGGTGTCGCCATGGTATTTGTCGATGGCGTCGCGCATGACGGCGAGATCCTGCCTGAGAATGGTTTCGCGGGACATGTCCAGATGCTTGAAATAGCGCGGCAGTGCCAGCGCCAGCAGCAGTGCGATGATGGCCATCACTACCATGAGTTCGACCAGGGTGAAGCCGCGCGACATCCGTTTCAGCATGAGGGTTTTACCATTCCCGGTACGGAATGCCATTCAGCCCGGTGGCGGCCGACAGCGAATACACGTCGTATACGTCGCGCCCGGCCACCGGGGCGTCGGGCGGGCTGGCGTAGCTGCGCAGGCCCCAGGTGGCGGCCGGCGGGGCGGTCGCATCGGGGTAGAAGGGGTCGCGCGGCAGACGGCGAATGAAGTGGATCTTGGTGGCATCCGGTTTGGTCTTGTCGGTTACGCCCTGCCACAGCATGTCCAGTTCGGGTGGATAGCCGCTGGCGTCGGCCGGCGACTCGATGCGGCCTTCCGCGACACCCTGTTTATAGGCATCCAGCGCCGTGCGGATCTGCTGCAGCGCCACACGCAATTCGACTTCCTTGTGACGCTGCTGCACCAGCTGGCCGAACGGCACCGCCACGCTGGCGAGCAGCGCGAGTATGGCCAGCGTGACCATCAACTCGATCAGGCTGAAACCGTCGTAACGTCGGGCCGGCATGGTTCAGCTGCCTGCCACCGGAAGGGAGGGAATCTGCGGGACCGACGGGATGGATGCGGCATCGGGCATGGCCCCGCCGTCGGCCGGCGGATCGGCCTGGGGAATGGCTGGCAAATCCGCCTGCGGCGGAGCGGACGCCACAGGCGCGAAGGGCGCCGCCAAGCCGCTGCCGATGGCGTTTTCGGTGCCGCCGCGGAATTCGGTCAGGGCAGGCTGACGGGTGGCGTCGCTGCGTAGCACGCGCGGGGTGATCAGGAGCACGATCTCGGTCTTGCTGCGTTCGTCGCGCTGGCTGGAGAACAGGCGCCCCACCAGTGGCAGATCGCCCAGCCCCGGCACGCGGCTGGCGGTGCTGCGGTCCTCATCCGAGATCAGCCCGGCCAGCACCTGGGTCTCGCCGTCCTTCAGGCGCAGCGTGGTGCCGGCGTTGCGGGTGCCGATCTGGTAGGTGAGGGTGCCGTTGTTGCTGCGGATCTCGCGCACGATGTTGGAGACTTCGAGCCCCATCCTGATCTGCACGTCATGGTGCATCAGCACGCTGGGCTCGACGTCGAGTTTGAGCCCCACGTCCAGATACGACACCGATTCCGATACCACGCCGGTCGAGGTGGTGTTGGAGGTGATCACCGGCACCTTGTCGCCGATGTGGATCTTGGCCTTCTCGCGATTCTTCACGCGGATGCGCGGATTGGCCAGCAGATTGACGTCGCTGTCCTCCTTCTTCAGGTTGATTTGCGGGCTGTTCATCGCGATATCGGCGCCGGTGATGTGGCGCAGCTTGTCCACTGTCAGCGGCAGCGGCGACAGTGTGGTGTTGGTGGTGACCACCGGCGCGCCCACAGTCGACGAGGTCGCGGTTTCGGTGGTGATGGTGTTGAGCAGCGAAAACTGGTTGGGGTACTGCACGCCCAGATCGAGCAGCCGCCCGCGCTTGATTTCGAGCACCTCGACTTCGAGCATGACTTCCGGCTCGGCCAGATCCTGTACCGCCACGATCTTCTCTGCCAGACGGATGGCCTCGGGCGTGTCGCGCATCACCAGCAGGTTCAGCCGCTCGTCTACGTACAGGTCCTTGGCCTTGATCAGAGTGCGCAGCATCGCCATGGTGGCCTTGGGATCAGCGTTGCCCAGATAGAAACTTTTCACCAGCAGTTCCTGATACGCCTTGTGCTTTGGCGGCTGGTCGGGGTAGATCAGCAGCGTATTGGCGTTGACCACCTTCTTTGCCAACTGGCCGGTCATCAGCAGCATGTCGACCGCGTCGGCGATCGCCGTGTTGCGCGCGAACAGCGTGGTCTTGACGTCCAGCCGAACGTCCTTATCGAACACGAAATTGATACCCGATTGCCGCGCGATTATGTCGAACACATTGCGCAGCGGCGCATCGCGGAACTCCAGTGTGATTGGCGTGCGATAGGCCGCGCCGAGCTCGCGCGGGCCGAGTTCGTCGGGCGTGCGCAGCGCCTGGATCCGCTGCAGCAGATCCAGCGCGCCGACATGGCCGTGCGCCTGCACTAGTATCAGGCGCACGGCTTGTTCCGCTTCGTCGAGACGGCCTGCCGCCAAGGCCTCGCTGGCCGCCTGCAGACGCGTCTGGTTTTGGCGCGCCGCGGCCAGATTGTCCAGCAGCGTGCGGGCGCGCGGGTTTTCGGGGTGAATCGCCGTCACCTTGTTCAGCGCGGCTTCGGCCGCATCGAAGCGTCCGGCCTCGAGATCCGCCTGGGCCTGGGTGAGCAGTTGACTGGCAATGCGCTCGCGCTGGGCGTGGTAATAGGCCTTGAGTTCGAGGTTGCCGGGCTCCTCGGCAAGCCCTGTGCGCAGACGCGCTATGCCGGCTTCGGCCTGGCCGGCGGCGATCAGCGCGCGTCCCTCCTTGAGGCCACTGCCAGCACAGCCGGCCAGGCTCAGGACGAGCAGGGCGGCAATCGATAGGAAATGGCGAAAGGGCTGCAACTCAATCTCCTGTGCGTAGGCTGCGCATCTGGTTCAGCGGTAGGTAAGTGAAATTCAGCATGCCGCCGGCCACTGGTTCCAGGCGCCACACGCCGTTGAGCACCTGGCCCGCGCGTACGCTCACCGAAGCGGTGCCGCGTGTCAGGTAATACGTGGTCTGCCCGGCCTCCTGCCAGCGCCCCATGTAGCTGAACGGCAGGGGTGGCGCCTGGGGCAGAGGCGGCGGGACATAGGGCGGCGGAGGCGGCGGAGGTGGCGGTACGAACCAGGTCTGTTCGGGAAACAGGTTGGTGCGGGCAAGCGCCAGCCGCGGCGCCACTGCCTGTGGTCTGGCAGGCGCGATGGCAGGCAGGTCGGCCGAGCGCGCACGCGCCGCGGGTTCGGCCAGTTCGACCACGGCGTTGCCTGCTTCGGTAGCTGATTCGTCGAGCGCCAGCCAACTCGACCATGCCGTGATGCCGGCCAGTGCGGCGAACAGAGCCCGCCGCCGCGCCTTGTCGTTCATGGTGCCGTCTCCACGAACAGACTCAGGCGCAACTCGGCCTGCAGGTCGGCAGATTCGATCCGCTCGCGTTTCAGCTTCAGCTCGTCCAGCGTCAGGTTGGGCAGGCGCTCCAGCGCTGCTGCGATGAAAGCATGCAGCGCCGGGTAGGGCATCTCGACCGGCAGCACCAGTTGCCAGCGTTGCAGCGAGGCGGCCGCCAGCGGCGCCACGCTGTATTGGCCGCGCGGCAGGTCGAATCCGTGCGCGCGCGCCAGCCGTTCCAGTTCGCCGATCTGCTGCGATGCCGTTCCTGCTGGCGGCAGCGCGGCCAGCGGATTGAATGGCCGCGGCGCTGGTGCGGCTGGCTGCGCCGCGGCTACGCGCATCGCAGCCAGCCGTTCGTGCTGGGCGACGACTGCCCGTTGCACCGAGGAAACCTGGACGACCTGCAGCAGCAGCGCGCCCGTCAGCAGGCCTAGCCCGGCCAGACCGGCAGGCCCCAGGCGGCGCGCCCACTGCCGCAGCAGCCAGATCAGGGTTGTCATGCGCCCAACTCCACCAGGATGTTGACGCGCACCGGGTGCTGCTCGACGTCGGCCTGCATCTCGTGCTGGGTCAGTACTGCGCGCTTTACGCCTGGCTGCTGTTGCAGCGCGTCGATGAAGGCGACCGCGTCGGCCAGCTGCCGCGCTTCGGCCACCAGCCTGAGCTGCGACTTGGCCTGCACCGCATCGAGCGAGAGCAGCGCGATCCTGCCGTTGCGCGCCGTGGCCAGCGCCTCGAATGCAGGCTGCCAGGAATAGGCCATCTGCGCCGAGACTTGCGCCCGGATGCGCTGGGCCGCGTCGTCCGTGCGCCTGACGGGTTGGGCAGCCGGATGCGACTGGTTTTTTTCGAGGGCGGCGATCTGCAGCGCCAGCCCGGTCCCGGTTGCGTGCGCCGTCTGCAGGTTTATCCAGACCCAGGCCATGGCGGCCACGCCGGCCAGCGCCAGCACGATGCCCAGCGCGCCAGGACGCGCGGAATGTGCATGAAAGTCGAAATCGAGCCTCGCCATCGTTATAGGCCTGCCAAGGCCAAGGCGCCGCGGGTGCCGGGATCATGCGGCAGCACCTGCCAGTCTCCGGCAGCCGGTTTCAGGACCGGGCCGGTGCCTACGGCCTGGACCCAGACTGCGGACGGCAAGGCCTCGGCGGCCGATGCGGTTTCCCGGTCGATCAGTTCGGGCAGGGCAGTGATCCAGTCGTCGCCGACCGGCTGGCCGGCGACGTGCCGCCAGATGCCGTTTGCCGAACCGAACAGGCTCAGCCAGCCCGGCTCGGCCAGCGCCCACCAGCCAGCCAGCCGCTGCGGCAGGCGACGTGCAGCGACGCTGGCGAGTGGACGGATTGCTGCCTCGCGAAACCCGTGGTGCGTCAGCTGGGCTTCCAGCTGTTGGATGAACGACGCATCCATCGCGGCGCCGAGCAGGCCATGCTGCGGCGGCTGGCTGAGTACCTGCACGTCCCACTGCAGCGCTTCGCCGCCGTAGATGTCGCGCAGGCTGGCGCTTACCAGCGCGCGTTCCTCCGCACGCGAGAGCGCCTTGCCGGGTGGCGGCGTCAGCACGTGGCGCACGAAATGCTGTGATAACACCACCTCGGCACGGCGGCTGTGCCAGGCGGCATCGGCGAGGGCTTCGTCGAGCAGCGGCAGCAGGCTCGCCGCGCTGCGCTCGACGAAGC
>DAOMWT010000040.1:0-21211 GCA_035436705.1 Thiobacillus sp.
GCTTCGAAGCCGGCCCGGCGATGCCCGGCGCGCCCGTCCTCGGCGGACTGTTCTTCGCTGTGGCGATCGCGATGGCCGGCCTGCCGCCGCTGTCGGGTTTCCTTGGCAAGTTCATGCTGCTGCGCGCCGCGCTCGAATCGCCCTGGTTGGCGTGGCTGTGGAGCGTGGTGCTCGTCACCGGGCTCATCGGCGTGATCGTGCTGGCACGAAGCGGCAGTCTGCTGTTCTACCGCACCCACTCCACTACCGAGAGCCTGCCCGCGCCGCGCGCGGCCGATTGGCTGCCCGCCGCCGGCCTGCTGTTGCTCGGGCTCGGCATGGTGATCTGGGCCGGGCCCGTGTCCGATTACGCGACGGCCACCGCCGCGCAACTGCTGCACCCGCAGGCCTATATCGACGCCGTGCTGGGAGGACGCCCGTGAAGCACCTGCTGCCCCACAAGGGGACTCCAACTTTCTACGCGCTAAAGCGCGTGAAAGATTGTATGCCCCACCCGCTGCTGACGCTGACGCTCGCCATCCTGTGGCTGCTGCTGGTCAACACCGTCTCGGCCGGCCACGTCGTGCTGGGCCTGCTGCTGGGCTGGCTGATTCCGTTCGCCACTGCCTCGCTATGGCCGCAATCGGTGTGCATCCGCAATGTTCCGATGCTGCTGCGCTATCTCGCCGTGGTCATGTACGACATCGTGGTCGGCAGTTTCCGCGTGGCGCGGCTGATCCTCGGCCGCCCGTCCAGCCTGCGCCCGGCCTTCATCACCGTGCCGCTGGAGCTGACGAGCGATCTCGCGATCAGCCTGCTGGCCAACACCATTTCGCTCACGCCCGGCACCGTCTCGGCACTGCTGAGCGAAGACCGCCGCACCCTCACCGTCCACAGCCTCGACACCGGGGACGCGGCGGCGATGGTGGCCGAGATCAAGCACCGTTACGAGGCGCCGCTGAAGGCGATTTTCGAATCATGCTGAATACCGTCATCCCGATCGCCTACGCGCTGGTCGCGTTCGCCTTCCTGTTCAGTTTTTTCCGGCTGATCGTCGGGCCCGACGCGCCCGACCGCATCCTTGGCCTCGACACGCTGTACGTGAACACCGTCGCGATCCTGGTCCTGCTCGGCATCGACCTCGGCAACCCGATCTATTTCGAAGCCGCGCTACTAATCGCGATGATGGGCTTCGTCGGCACCGTCGCGCTGTGCAAATACCTGTTGCGCGGCGACATCATCGAATAAGGACACGCCATGCTCGACATCCTGCTGTCCGTCCTCATCCTCACCGGCGCGATCTTCACCTTCGTCGGCTCACTCGGCCTCGCCCGCCTGCGCGACTTCTACACCCGCCTGCACGGCCCCACCAAGGCCACCACGCTGGGTGTGGGCTGTCTGTTGATCGCCTCGGCTATCCATTTCAGCGCCGACGGCGACCTGAGCCTGCACGAAGTGCTGGTGACCCTGTTCCTGTTCATGACCGCGCCCGTCTCCGCGCACCTGCTGGCCAAGGCGGCACTGCATATCGAGGTGAAATCGCTCGCGCCGATGCCAGCACAGGAAGCCGACACCCCGACGGATCCGGACTAAAATCAGCCCGGAACCTTCGGGCTGAAAACACTCAAACCTTCGATTGCACGACCGCAGTTCATTTCACAATTTGATCCACCCAACCAAAGGACCACCATGCGTAAATACCTTATTGCCCTGCCGCTGTCTGCCGCCTTTCTGCTCTCCGCCTGTGCAACCAACGACCTCGGCGACCGCCGTGACCTGAGCAAGACCCAAAAGGGCGCAATCATCGGCACCGCGAGCGGCGCCGCGCTGGGTGCGATCATCAACCACAAGAACCGTGGCAAGGGCGCGCTGATCGGCGCGGTCGGCGGCGGCCTGACCGGCGCCGGCGTGGGCTACTACATGGACAAACAGGCACAGGACCTGATGAAGCAGTTGCAGCCGGAGATCCAGCGCAGCGAAATCAGCGTCGAGAAACGCGCCAGCGACAATGCCGTGCTGGTCAGCATGACCTCCAGCACGGGATTCGATACCAATTCCGCAGTACTGAAACCGGGTTATACGCCCACGCTGAACAAGATCGCCCGGGTGCTGAACCAGTATGGCAAAACCACGGTCACCGTGATCGGCCACACCGACAGCGTCGGAACGGACGCCTACAACCAGGCCCTGTCGGAGAGGCGCGCACAGTCGGTGCTGGATTACTTCGCCGGCCAGAACGTCAACCCGCTGCGTCTTGAATCCTACGGCAAGGGAGAAACCGAACCGCGTGCCGACAACAGCACCGAAGCCGGACGCACGCTCAACCGCCGGGTCGAGTTGTGGATCCTGCCGGTGCTCGCGAACTGAGTAGCCCGCTGGCCGCCCTCCTCGGCGGTTGAATCCTTGTTTGCCAACGAAGGGCGCGAAGCCAATCCGGATCGGGGATAGCTTTGCGCCTTTCGCGTTTCTCAGGGCATTCGTGGATGCCCGCGGCCGGATTTCAGCCGGTCCGAACCCGACCCGTTATTTCTGTCTACAGTGAAGCATGGCCGACCTGCTGCGCTTCCTGTCCCGCCTTGCCCTGTTTGCCTGCCTGACACTGGCGCTGGCCGTCCCGGCCAGCGCCACGACCGTGCGGGCACTGACGGTGCAGGGCGCGATCAGCCCGGCCAGCGCCGATTACCTGCTACGCGGCATGGCCAAGGCCGCCGAGGACAAGGTGCATCTGATCGTGATCGAGATGGACACGCCGGGCGGGCTCGACACCTCGATGCGCGACATCATCAAAGCCATTCTCGCCTCGCCGGTGCCGGTCGCGACCTATGTCTCGCCGCAGGGCGCGCGCGCTGCCAGCGCCGGCACCTACATCCTGTACGCCAGCCACATCGCGGCGATGGCGCCGGCGACCAATCTGGGCGCAGCGACGCCGGTCGAACTCGCCCCCGGCAGCAGCGACAAGCCGGCCGCACCGGACAAACCCGGATCGAGTCAGCCTGGGGCAGCCAAGCCGGCCGATGCCGCACCGGGCGACCCCAGGATGCGCAAGGCGGTGCACGACGCCGCAGCCTACATCCGCGGGCTGGCCGAACTGCGCGGACGCAACGTGGACTGGGCCGAGCGCGCGGTGCGCGAGGCGGTGAGCCTGCCGGCGACCGAAGCGCTGGAATTGAAGGTGATCGACGTGGTGGCAGCCGATCTCGGCGATCTGCTGAAGCAGCTCCACGGTCGCGCCATCAAGATGAGCGGCCAGACCATCACGCTCGACACCGCGAATGCCGTCGTCGAACGCGTCCAGCCCGACTGGCGCAGCCGTCTGCTGGCGGTGATCGGCGATCCCGGCATCGCCTACATCCTGATGCTGCTGGGCATCTATGGCCTGATCTACGAGTTTGCCAATCCGGGCATGCTGTTTCCCGGCGTGGTCGGCGGCATCTGCCTGCTGCTGGCGCTGTTTGCACTGCAGGTCCTGCCGATCAGCTACGCCGGGCTGGCGCTGATGCTGCTGGGTATCGCCCTGATGACCTCGGAAGCCTTCGTGCCCAGCTTCGGCGCGCCCGGCCTGGGCGGACTCATTGCTTTCGTCATCGGATCGGTGATGCTGATCGATACCGACCTGCCCGGCTACGGCCTGCCCTGGACCTTGATCGTCCCGGTCGCCGTCGTCAGCGCCCTGTTCAGCTTTTTCGTCGCCGGCATGGCGCTGCGCGCGCGCCGCCGGCCGGTGGTGACCGGCGCCGAGGAGATGCTCGGCGCCAGCGGCGAAGCCCTGGAAGACATCGAGCGCGAAGGCTGGGCGCGCGTGCATGGCGAACTCTGGCGCGTACGCAGCAGCGCGCCGATCCCGCGCGGCACCCCGGTCCGGGTGCGCGCCCGGCACGACCTGGTACTCGACGTGGAACCCTGGCAAGGAGAATGATCATGTTCGAATTCGGTGGTTTGACCATTGCGCTGTTCATCGTCGCACTGCTGGCCTCCAGCCTGCGCATCCTGCGCGAGTACGAACGCGGCGTGGTGTTCCTGCTCGGCCGCTTCTGGAAGGTGAAGGGGCCGGGGCTGGTGGTCATCGTTCCCGGCATCCAGCAGATGGTGCGGGTCGACCTGCGCACCGTGGTGTTCGACGTGCCGAGCCAGGACGTGATCTCGCGCGACAATGTCTCGGTCAAGGTCAACGCGGTGGTGTATTTCCGCGTCATCGACCCGTCCAAGGCCATCCTGCAGGTGGAGGATTTCCTCAACGCCACCAGCCAGCTGGCGCAGACCACGCTGCGCGCGGTACTGGGCAAGCACGAGCTCGACGAGATGCTGGCCGAACGCGAGCGCCTCAACCAGGATCTCCAGCAGTTGCTGGACGCGCAGACCGACGCCTGGGGCATCAAGGTCTCCAATGTCGAGATCAAGCACGTCGACATCGACGAGTCGATGGTGCGCGCGATCGCCAAGCAGGCCGAGGCCGAGCGCGAGCGGCGCGCCAAGGTGATCCACGCCGAAGGCGAGCTGCAGGCCTCGGAAAAGCTGCTGGCCGCCGCCGAAATCCTCGCCGGCCGGCCGCAGGCGATGCAGCTGCGCTATCTGCAGACGCTCTCCAACATCGCCGGCGACAAGTCCAACACCATCGTCTTTCCGCTGCCGGGCGAGTTGATGAACCTGATGATGCGCGACCGGAAGCCAGATGAATAGCCGCCCCTAAAACCACAGCGCCCGCAAGGTTGCGGGTGGCAAGCCGGCCCGCATCACGGTATCCTCCCCCTCGATCCCGAACGCATTCGGGAACCTGTGCCGCGCGAAACCACTCTGACCCTGCACACTGTTCTGCCATTCACAAAGAGGAGCTTGAATGAATCCGCAAGTCACCACCATCAGCCGCAGCCAGTCTGCGGCCATGTCGACCAACAAGGTCGTCAGGAACACCTACATGCTGCTGTCGATGACGCTGGCGTTTTCCGCGCTCACTGCCGGCCTGTCGATGTCGCTGAACCTGCCGCACCCCGGCCTCATCATCACCCTGGTCGGCTACTTCGGCCTGTTGTTCCTCACCACCAAGTTCCGCGACAGCGGCCTCGGCATCGCCTTCGTGTTCGCGCTGACCGGCTTCATGGGCTACACCCTCGGGCCGATCCTCAACGCCTACCTCGCTCTGCCCAACGGCACCCAGGTGGTGATGATGGCGATGGGCGGCACCGCCGCGATCTTCCTCGGCCTGTCGGCCTACGTGATGACCACCCGCAAGGACTTCAGCTTCATGGGCGGCTTCCTCATGGTCGGCATCCTGGTGGCCTTCCTGGCTGGCCTCGGCGCGGTGTTCTTCGAGATGCCCGGCCTGTCGCTGGCGGTCTCCGCGATGTTCGTGCTGCTGATGTCCGGCCTCATCCTGTACGAGACCAGCAACATCATCCACGGCGGCGAAACCAACTACATCATGGCGACCGTCACCCTGTTCGTGGCGATCTTCAACCTGTTCACCAGCCTGCTGCACCTGCTGGGCTTCGCCAGCAACGACTGATCGTCGATGTCATTGGCAAGCGAAACGGCGTCTTCAAAGGCGCCGTTTTTTATCGACACCCACTGCCATCTCGACGCCGCCGAGTTCGATGCCGACCGCGACGCCGAGTACGCGCGCGCCGTTGCCGCCGGGGTGGCCATCCAGATCGTTCCCGCCATCAGCCGCGACAACTTTGCCGCGGTCGCCGCCGCCTGCGCACGCTATCCGGGCTGCCTGCCGGCGTGGGGGCTGCACCCGATGTACGCCGGCGCGCACCGCCCCGCGCACCTCGCCGACCTGCGCGCGCAGATCGAGGCGCAGCGGCCGGTGGCGATCGGCGAAATCGGACTCGACCTGTTTGTCAGAGGGCTCGACTACGCCGCCCAGGAGTTTTTCTACGTCGAGCAGTTGAAGATCGCGCGCGACCACGACCTGCCGGTGCTGCTGCACTGCCGCAAGGCGAACGACGAATTACTCAAGCACTTGCGCAAGATCCGCGTGCGCGGCGGCGTCGCCCATGCCTTCAACGGCAGCCCGCAGCAGGCGGACGCCTTCATCAAGCTGGGATTCAAGCTCGGCTTCGGCGGCGCGTTTACCTGGCCGCGCGCCAACAAGCTGCGGCGGCTGGCGGTCGACCTGCCGCTCGACGCCATCGTGCTGGAAACCGACAGCCCCGACATCCCGCCGGTATGGATCGGCCGCGGCCGCAACGCGCCGGGGGAATTGCCGCGCATCGCGCAGACCCTGGCCGAGCTGCGCGGCATCGACGTCGCCGCGGTGGCGCAGGCCACCACCCGCAACGCGCGCGAACTGTTCGGCCTGGCTTGAGGCCGCTTCAGCCGGCGTAGCCGAATTCCCCTACCCACTTGCCGCGGCGGTAATCGATGGCCAGCCAGTTGGGCACGTAGGGACGCGGATTTTCGAGCGGGAAGCTTTCGGACGGCGGCGACGCGCCGCCGTCCGCCACGCTGCAGCGGCGCGTCATGACGGGCTTGAAGCGCACCGACAGGCGGTCGTTGACCGGCACCGCCAGCTCCGCCACCTCGCCGAAATGCACCCGCTTGCGCAGCAGGCAGGAAAACAGCAGTTCCATCTCGGCGACCAGCGGCGTATCGCGCCGGGCCAGCGCCTTTTGCGCAGCGGCGGTGAGCCGGATTTCCAGCGATTTGTCGTGCAGCGTAATGCGCATGGCGGGCTCCCGAATGACATCGTCCTACAGGTCTATAACGGCCCGGCCGGACCGCGCTGTAGTCAGAAAGCCGCCGCGAGTCGGCGCGCCATGCTCACAGCCAGCGCCGCACCCGGGTTTTATAGTCGCGATAGGTGTCGCCGAAGCGGGCTTCGAGATGCGCTTCCTCGTGGCGGATCACGCCGTAGCGCAGCAGCAGCCAGATCAGCGGCGCGAACGCCAGTGGCCATGCAGTGGTCAGCAACAGCGTCACCCCGGCGAAGATGAACCAGTCGCCGAGGTAGATCGGATTGCGGCTGAAGCGGAACGGCCCGTCCGTGCAGAGTGCGGAGGCGCCCCGATAGGGGTTGACCGTGGTGCGATGGCGATGGAATGTCCACAGGGTCCAGACAAACAAGGCCAGCCCGATGCCGGCCAGCAGCCAGCCGAGCGCGTGCGTCGCCGCGCCCCCGCCGAGCGGCAGCGCATGCACCTGGCGGTCCAGCCACCAGCCGCCGAGCAGGGCAGCCGCGTAGGGCGCGGGGGGCAGCATCAGCGTGGCCGGCTTGTCAGCATGGAGGGCCATGTGGAATACGTCCTAGCGCAAAGCGGCCGCGTTGCGCCCGATCAACGCAGCTCCCGCTGCGCCATGCCCGATCAACGCAGCTCCCGCTGCGCCATGCCTGATCAACGCAACTCCCGCTGCGTTATCGCGCGCAGGAATTCGTTGCGCATCTGGTCGCTGGTCAGAAAGCAGCCGGTGAAGGCCTGGGTGACGACGCGCTCGTCGCCGCGCCGGTCCTCGCCGAGCAGCAGGCACAGCTGCTCGGCCTCGATGATGCACGCCGCACCCTGCGCCTGGCCGTGCGTCACCAGCGCCTCGGCGATGTCGCGCGTCATCCATTCCTGATAAGTGAAGCGATGGCCGATCGCATCGACCAGGCGCGCGATGCGCCCGAAGCCGTGCAGCCGGCCGCCGGGGATGTAGGCCACGTGCGCGACGCCGCGGAACGGCACCAGATGATGCGGGCACACGCCGTGCACCGCGATGCCGCGCACCACCACCATGTCGTTGCGATCATCGGTGAAGCCTTCGCCCAGCGCCTCGGCGGGTGCGATCGCATAGCCGCCGAGCAGCCGCTTCTGCCACAACTCGCGCACGCGTTGCGCGGTGCGCCCGGTGTGCACCGAATCCGGCGCGACCCCGCAGGCGACGAGCATGTCGTTCACCGCGCGTTCGAACGCTGCCGGGTCGAATGCGCCGACTTGCGGAATGCCGAGGCTGCCGCTGGCGTGCGGGGCGTGGCCGTCGTGGTCGCAGGCGTCGCTCATCTTATTTCAGCGTCGCCTTCAGGAACTCCAGCGTCCGCGTCCACGAATCCCGGTCGGCCGCGTTGTCGTATTTGAGCGGCAGCCCGAATTGCGCGGCGTAACTGTCAGCCTCGCGGTTGGTGAAGGTGTGCTTCACGCCGGGATAGGCCACCAGCATGTAATCCGCCTTGGCGTTGTCCATTTCGGTCTTGAACGCCTCGACCTGCTCGGGCGGCACGATCGGATCGGCCTCGCCGTGGAAGATGCGCAGCTTGGCCTTGATGTCGCCCGGCTTGACCGCCACGTCGGTCGCCAGCACGCCGTGGTAGCTGACCACCGCCTTCAGCGGCTCGCCCGCACGTGCCATGTTGAGCACCACGCCGCCGCCAAAGCAGTAGCCCAGCGCGGCCAGTTCACCTTTCTTCACATTGGGCTGCTTGTCGAGGAATTTCTCGGCCGCCTGAAACCGGGCCAGCGCCAGCGGCGGATTCTTGTTCACGCTGCCGGCAAGCGCGCCGGCCTCCTGCGGGTTGTCGGCGATCTGACCGTTGCCGTACATGTCGACCACCAGCGCGACGTAGCCCTCGCCCGCCAGCATGCGCGCACGCTTCCTGGCGTAATCGTTGGCGCCCCACCACTCCGGCACCACCAGCACGCCGGCGCGCTTGCCCTTGATGGCATCGTCAAACGCCAGATAGCCTTTCATGACGGTGTCGCCCGCCTTGTAGCTGACATCCTTGCCGACCACGGCGGCGAGGGCGGATGAGGTGAAAAACAACAATGACAGGGCAAGCGCGGTTTTCATGGGCGTCTCCGGATCGAGGGATGGGTTGATCGACCCAAAAGCATACCGCGCCCGCGCTTGCAATAACAACCGCGCTCGAACAGCGGCCATGCGTGCCGGCGGTTTGCCGCACAGGCACAGCGGTAAACTTGCAGGCTCTTCATTCACCGCCCCCTGCCATGACCGATCCCGTCCGCCTTGCCAAACGCGTCGCCGAGCTCCGCGCCTGCTCGCGCCGCGAAGCCGAACAAATCATCGCCGGCGGCTGGGTGCGGGTGGACGGCGTCGTGATCGAAGAGCCGCAATTCCGGGTTACTGATCAGCGTATCGAAATCGACCCGCTGGCCGACCTCACCCAAACCCAGGCCGTCACCCTGCTGCTGCACAAACCGCCCGGCTATCGCACGCACCCGGGCGACGAGACGGACGCCGAAGCCGCGTCGTTACCGCACGCGCATCAACTGCTCGGTGCCGCTGCCCAGTGGGCCGAAGACGCCTCCGGCATCCGTCCGCTGAAAAAGCATTTCACCCGGCTGACCTTGTGCGTGCCTCTGGAAACCGGCGCCAGCGGACTGGTCGTCTTCACCCAGGACTGGCGCGTGGCGCGCAAGCTGACCGAGGATGCCGCCACGCTGGAGCATGAAGTCATCGTCGAAGTCGCGGGTGAACTCATCCCGCACGGACTCAAACGGCTGAATCAGGGCATCCCCTTCCACCCGCAAGGGACAGGCGGTGCTTGCCAAGACGCCAAGGCGTCAACAACCACGCTCAATGGCCGTACCCCGCCTGCCATCAAGGTCAGCTGGCAAAACGAGAACCGCCTGCGGGTGGCGTTGAAAGGCGCCCAAATCGGACAAATCGCGCACCTGTGCAAAACCGTTGGACTGCGTGTGGTGTCGATGAAGCGTATCCGTCTCGGGCGCGTGCCGTTAGCGCAACTGCCACCCGGCCAGTGGCGCTATCTGTGTCCCGGCGAGCGGTTTTGAGGGCTGCGCGGAACGCCGGGGTGGCCGCTGCGCGCGTCCCGACTGCACGAGTCCCGTCCCGGCAAAACCGTCAGCCGGTACTCCAGGCCCGCGGCCGCTTCATTCCTGCGATCTTGCATGCCTGCTGGACATAGCCGTACGCGAACAGCCTGTAAAGCGCATTGCGCGCATCGGCTCCCATGCGCTGCGACAGGTGCTTGATCACATAGCGGGCATCGGGAGCGATCTGGTTCTCTTCGTAGAATTCGCGCATGAAGCGGATGACGTCCCAATGCGCGTCCGTGAGCTTGACATTCTCTTTCTGCGCGAAATATTCAGCGAGGGCTTCGCTCCATTCGCCGGGCTCGACCAGGTAACCTTCCTCATCAAGATCCGGCAGGTTCAGTGTTGCTGCTGCTTCCATCTTCAACCTCCTTGCAGATACCTGGCTCCGATAAGCCAGGCAGGCCAGAAAACGGGTGATGTCAGAATCTCAGGCAAGCGCAGGGACAAGTCCCAGCATCACCAGCATCACCCACACCACAAGGCCGAGCGCCGTAACGGTATAGGCGATGTCGAAAGCGACCAGCTCTTCCTTGACCTTGAGAATGCTGCCCGCCCCGCGGAAAATCAGCACGACCGAACCCGCCACGCCCAGAGCGACCATGGCCATGATCAAGACGATCTGATCGGAGAAAAGCACCAGAGACGAGAGCCAGAGCGGCACCGGCGCGACGGCGGCGAGCATGAAGGCATCGCGATAATGACAGTCGATTCCCTTGCTGTTGGCCACCGACTTGATTGCCCAGGCCATGAACGGGACGCTGATCAGTTCGGCGATCAGGAAGAAGAGCGCGGCGATGCTCCACGCCTGGCCCGTGGTATCGGGAAACAGGGCGGCGCCCAGGTGCTGCCCGGCATACTCCAGCATCAATGGCGGGATCAGCGAAAATGGCACCACCAGCAGGACGAACAGCTTGATGGCGGAGGGCTGTGCGCGCGCGAACGCATTCCATCCTTCGGGTGACGAAATGAATAATTTGTGGATAGGCAGGATACTCATGTGAATCTCCTCTTTTTGAATGCGGCCTCTGGACATGCATGACGGGATTCCCGATCGGCATCGCAACGAAAGTAGCGACAATGCCGCGTGGCCATCACGATTTATTTGTATCACAACATGATATAAAAACCAATAAAAATCCACTTGAGACGCGACCAAACCCAATGCCACCCCTTCCCCTCAGCAAAAGCGACTTCGAGACGCTCTCCCATTTCCGTTATCAACTCCGGCGCTTCCTACGTTTCAGCGAGGAAGCGACACGCCGGCATGGCGTCACCCATCTTCAGTACCAGCTGCTGCTGCACATACGCGGATTTCCGGATCGCGAGTGGGCTACCGTCAGCGAGTTGGCGGAGCGTCTGCAGTCCCATCACCATGGTGTGGTTTCGCTCATCTCGCGGTGCGAAAAGCTTGGGCTGGTACAGCGCCAAGTGGGGCGCAACGACCGGCGCGCGGTGGAGGTGCACCTGACCGCCAGGGGAAACGACATGCTGAATGCGCTCGCAGGCCAGCACCGCGACGAGTTGCTCAAACTGCAAGGCATCTTCCGCGTGCCCGGAGTGAAGGAACTGGCCGCCGGAGAAGGGAACAGCCAGCGCTGATCTATCGGCCGGCCACTCGACGCCAGCGAAATCGGGAGCAGGTCAGGAAAACGGTATTGCCGCGTAGCCGGGGACGGCGAGTGCCCGCCCTGTGCTGTGCGACGCGGTGGTTGAACTGGCGGCGCTACCCCGGCAAAAACAATTCCAGCAGGTCGTTCAGGAAGCGCTGGCCCTGCAAGGTCGGTTTGAGGTGGTTCGCAGCGGTCTCCATCAAGCCCCGCGCCTGCGCCTGTTCGAGTGCGGGCGCACAAACGAATAGCGGCAAGCCGGTGCGCGCTTCAAACAGCGCAGCGGGGACGCCATCATTGAGCCGCAGCGCGTTCATCATGAACTCGAACGGCAGGTCGCTGCGTGTGAGCGAACGGACGTCGGCAATGTGGCGGTCCTGGCGGACCGCGTCCATGTACTGCTGTGGATGCTTGGTGCGCATCTGCCGCAGGATGCGGTCGTGAAAACTCAGCTTGGAATGCGCACCCGCGCCGATGCCGAGGTAGTCGCCGAACCGCCAGTAATTGAGATTGTGGCGGCTGGCGTGAAGCGGCCGGGCATAGGCCGAGGTTTCGTAATGCTCCATGCCGGCCTCATTCAGCCTGGCCTCGATCGCCAACTGCATGTCGGCGGCCAGGTCGTCGTCCGGCAGGTTGGGCGGCGCGCTGTGGCCGAACGGGGTGTTGGGTTCGAGCGTGAGGTGGTAGGCCGACAGGTGCGGCGGACGAAAGTCCAGCGCCGTATCGAGATCGGCCAGCGCCTCGGCCAGCGTTTGCCCCGGCAGGGCGAACATCAGGTCGAGATTGAAGGTGTCGAAATGGATGGCGGCCAGTTCGGCGGCGCGGCGGGCGTCATCGCCGTCGTGAATGCGCCCCAGCGCCTGCAGATGGCGCGGATTGAAACTCTGGATGCCGAGCGAGACCCGGGTCACGCCGGCCTCGCGAAACCCGGCGAACCGGGCCGCTTCCACCGTGCCGGGATTGGCTTCGAGGGTGATTTCCGCGTTCGGCAGCAACGGCATCAGCGTGCGCACGGCGGTCAGGATGCGGTCGATGCCCTGCGCCGAAAACAGACTGGGGGTGCCGCCGCCGAAGAACACCGTGTGGATTGTGCGTCCCCAGACATCGGGCAGCGCACGCTCCAGGTCGAGCAGCAGCGCATCGATGTAGGCGGTTTCGGGAATGTCTTGTGCGGCGTGCGAATTGAAGTCGCAGTACGGGCATTTCTTCACGCACCACGGCAAATGAATGTAGAGCGACAGCGGCGGCTGGACCCTCAGGCCGCTGCCGGCAAAGCGGATGACGGATTCAGCCAAGCCGCTTCAGCTTGTCGGCCAGTTCGCGCAAGGCCTGGCCGCGATGTGAAATGGCGTTCTTCTCGTCCTCGCCAAGCTCCGCGCCGGTTTTTCCAAACTGCGGCAGCAGGAAATACGGGTCGTAGCCGAAGCCGTTCTCGCCGCGCGGCGTGTCGATGATTTCGCCGAACCAGCGGCCCTCGGCGATCAGCGGCTCGGGATCGTCGGCGTAGCGCACCAGCACCATCACGCAGTAATAGTGCGCGCGGCGGTTGGACTGATCCGCGAGGGCGGCGGTGAGCTTTTCATTGTTGCGCGCGTCGGATTTCGGCTCGCCGGCGTAGCGTGCGGAATACACGCCCGGCGCACCGTTGAGCGCCTCGACGCAGATTCCGGAGTCGTCGGCCAGCGCCGGCAGGCCGGTGTGCGCGCTGGCGTGGCGCGCCTTGGCGAGGCAGTTCTCGACGAAGGTGACGTGCGGCTCGGGGCATTCGGGAACGCCGAAATCGGACTGCGGCGCGGCTTCGATTTCGAGCGGCGCGAGGATGCGCGCAATCTCGCGCAGCTTGCCCGGGTTGCCGGAGGCGATGACGATTTTTTTCATGCTTCCAGCGCCTTGTGTTGCGCTGCGGTGATCTGCGCGATGCCGGCGGTCGCCAGGTCGAGCAGCGCCTCGAGAGTGGCACGCGAAAACGGCGTGCCTTCGGCGGTGCCCTGCACCTCGACGATGCCGCCGCTGCCGGTCATCACCACGTTCATGTCGGTGTCGCAGCCGAAGTCTTCCTCGTAATCGAGATCGAGCACGGGCTGGCCCTGATAGACGCCGACCGAGACGGCGGCGATGCTGCCGGTGAGCGGGGTTTCGGCCAGTTTGCCGTCGCGCAGCAAGCCGGCGATGGCGTCGGCCACCGCGACCCAGGCGCCGCAGACGCTGGCGCAGCGGGTGCCGCCGTCGGCCTGCAGCACATCGCAGTCGATATGCAGGGTGCGCTCGCCGAGCTTCTTCAGATCGACCACCGCGCGCAGGCTGCGCCCGATCAGCCGCTGGATTTCCTGGGTGCGTCCGGACTGCTTGCCGCGCGCGGCTTCGCGGTCGCTGCGGGTGTGGGTGGAACGCGGCAGCATGCCGTACTCGGCCGTCACCCAGCCTTCGCCGCTGCCTTTTTTATGCGGCGGCAGCTTGTCAAGCACGCTGGCGGTGCACAGGACGCGGGTGTCGCCCATGGTGACGAGCACCGAGCCTTCGGCGTGCTTGGTGAACCGGCGAGTGAAGGACAGGGCGCGCAGTGCATCGGGCGCACGGCCGCTGGGGCGGGAAATCGGGGACATGGCGGGCAGTCGGGACGGAAAGCGCGATTTTACCGCGGGCGCGTGCCCGCGCCCACCCGGACCGTGCGCCGCCTATTTGGCGGAAATTTTCTGGATGGCCTGCTGGATTTCGGCAATGGCACGCTCGATCTCGTCGTCCGACACCGCCGGCGTGCCGGGCACCGGGCGCAGCGCGTTGATCTGCGTGGTGACGCCGCCATCCGGCAGCGCCAGGGTGGAAATCGAATCCTTGCTCGGCATGCGCGCCTCACCCCAGGTCATGGCGATCAGGCTGAGATTGTCGCCGTGCGCGCCACCGCGGAATTCGGCATGGTCCATCAGGTGGCGCACCGCGTCTTCGAGCGTGTAGGCATGCAGCAGAGCCGACACTTCGGGGATGCTGATCATGCCCCAGATGCCGTCGGTGCACAGCAGCATGGTGTCGGCGTCGTGCAGCGGAACCGGCGCATTGCACTCCACCTGCGGCGCGACATAGCCGCCCAGGCAGTTGGACACCTTGTTGCGCTCCGGATGGTTGCCCGCCTCTTCTTCGCTGATGATGCCGTCGCGCACCAGTTGGGCGACGGCAGTATGGTCTTCGGTGCGCGCGATCAGGCTGCCGTCGCTGAACAGGTACAGCCGCGAATCGCCCACATGCGCCCAGTACGCGGTGTTGTCCTGCACCACGGCGGCAACACAGGTGGTATGGGGAATTTCCAGCAGGTCCTGTTCGACCGCGTAATCGTTGATGGCGAAATGCGCGCGCTCGGTCACCTCGGCCAGGAAAGCCATCGGATCGTCCAGGCGCGGCTTGGCCATTTTCTGGAACTGCTCGGTCAGCGTCTGCACCGCGATCTGCGCCGCGATCTCGCCGTGCATGTGGCCGCCCATGCCATCGGCCACCACCATCAGCAGCGCATCGCGGCTGTAGGAGTAGGCGACCCGGTCCTGGTTGTTTTTGCGTCCGCCCTGACGGGATGCCTGGTAGATGGTGAATTTCATGGTGCGCGGTCTAGGAGCCTGTCGGACTTATGGGGTCGAAGCGAAAATTTGGCTGGGTGCGGACGGATTTTGCCGATTTTCCCGGTCAACAGTCACTCCATTGAGCGGAAAAACGGCGAAATATGGACCGTCCAGGCGGATTTGCAGCCGATTCATCATAAGTCCGACTGGCTCCTAGAACAATTCCTTGCTCAGCGAACGCTTCAGGCTGCTCAAAAACGAAGTGCGCGGCGGCGTCATCGCGCTGCGGTCCATCAGCACTTTCTGCAGGCTGAATACGCTTTGCGGGCGCTCCATGTAGTTGAGCTTGAGGCAATGATCGATGGTCTCCAGCAACTGGTCGGAATAGGCGCCGCGCCAGTTGACCGTCGCCGGCACCAGCTTGTCGTTGAGCAGGCGCGCATCCGCGGCCTGCGGCGGATAGCCCGCCAGACAGGCGTAGAGGCTGGCACCCACGCTGTAGACGTCGGTCCACGGCCCCAGCCGTTCACGGTTGTGATATTGCTCGGGCGCAGCGAAACCAGGCGTGTACATCGGCTGCAGCTTGCTTTCTTCCTGGGTCAGCGTCTGCCGCGCCGCGCCGAAGTCGATCAGCACCGGCGAGCCGTCGAGGCGGACATACAGGTTGGACGGCTTGATGTCGAGATGCAGCAACTTGTGCGTGTGCACCTCGCGCAGGCCGTTGAGCAATTGGGCGAACACGCGCCGGATGAAGCTTTCGCGGATGGTGCCGCGATTGGCCTGGATGTGCTGCTGCAGCGTTTTGCCGCGCTCGAAGCGCATCACCATGTAGACGGTTTCGTTGGCGCGGAAGAAGTTGGTCACGCGGATGACGTTGGGATGGTCGATGCGCGCCAGCGCCCGGCCTTCCTCGAAAAAACACTTCATGCCATGGCGGAAGACATTGTTGTTTTCGGACGAATTGGCCTGCACGATGACCGAGCCCTCGGTGCGCAGCACCAGCGCGCCCGGCAGGTATTCCTTGATCGCCACCGACTGGTTGTCGTCGTCGCGCGCCAGGTACACCATGCTGAAGCCGCCGCCGCCGATCTTGCGCACGATGGTGTATTCGTTCAGCCGGTAACCGTTGGGCAGCGCTTGATTGGGTTGAGTCGCCATAGTCGAACGTCTATTATCTTTGCCTGTTAACCGGCCATGCCGCAAAAACCACCCCGGCTCCGCGCCGGCAATCGTTCCATAACCCACATTCAGGCCATCCATGACCGCCAGCATGACCGGGTTTGCCGCCCACAGTCTCACCCTCGACCATGCCAGCGTCAGCATCGATCTGCGCAGCGTCAATCAACGCTTTCTCGAACTGCACTTCCGCCTGGCCGATGAGTTTCGCTCGCTGGAGCCGCAACTGCGCGACCTGATCAATCGTCGTCTCGCGCGCGGCAAGGTGGAATGCCGCATCAGCCTGAACCTGCTGCCTGCCGCCACGCTTGATAACGGCCTCAATCAGGCCGTTCTTGAGCGCCTTTCGCACTGGCAGGCCGACGTGCTGCAGCGTCTGCCGAACAGCGCGCCGCTCTCCGTCAACGAGATCCTGCGCTGGCCCGGCGCGGTGCAAACCGCCACGCTGTCGCAAGACGCTCTGAACGAAGCCACCCTGCAAGGCATGCAGGCGGCGCTGGATGAACTGATCGAGAGCCGCCTGCGCGAAGGCGGCAAGCTGAAACGACACATTCTCGACCGGCTCGACGCCGCCGAAGCGCAGGTGGCCGGCTTGCAACCCCTGCTGCCGGCGCTGGCCGCGGCGCAGCGCGACAAGCTGGCGGAACGCCTGCGCGATGCGCTGGGCGAAACAGGGCACGAACGGCTGGCGCAGGAAGTCGCGCTGGCGGCGCAAAAAGCCGATGTCGACGAAGAACTTTCCCGCCTCGCCACCCACTTTTCCGAGGTCCGCCGCGTGCTCGATCAAACCGGCGCCATCGGCAAGCGGCTGGATTTTCTGATGCAGGAACTGCACCGCGAAGCCAACACCCTGGGCTCCAAGTCGGTGGCGATGGAGACTTCGCGCATCTCGCTCGAACTCAAGGTGCTGATCGAGCAGATGCGCGAGCAGGTGCAGAATATCGAATAACAGAAACCCGGAACGATCATGACCCCTACCCCCAGCAAAGGTGTGCTTTATATCGTCAGCGCCCCCTCCGGCGCGGGCAAGACCAGCCTGGTCAAGGCGCTGCTGAAAGCCGACCCGGCGATCCGGCTATCGGTGTCCTACACCACGCGCGTCCCGCGGCCTGGCGAAACCGACGGCCGCGACTACCATTTCGTCAGCCGCGAGCGCTTCGAGGCGATGCTGGCCGAGGGCGAGTTTCTCGAGCACGCCGAGGTGTACGGCAATTTTTATGGCACCTCGAAAGGCGTCATCGCCCGCGATCTCGACGCCGGCCACGACATTCTGCTGGAAATCGACTGGCAGGGCGCCGCCCAGGTGAAGACGCATTTCCCGCAATCCGCGTCGATTTTCATTCTGCCGCCGTCGTTCAATGCGCTGCGTACCCGCCTTAACGGACGCGGGCAGGACAGCGCCGAGGTGATCGAGCGCCGGCTCGCCGCCGCGGCGCATGACGTCGCTCATGCCGGCGCGTTCGACTATATAATTGTCAACGATGATTTCGACCACGCCCTGCAGGATCTGGTCGCCATTACCCGCAGCATTCGTCTCGAAGCGGCGCGCCAGCTGGATCGGTACGCCGCGCTGTTCGACGAATTCGGACGCATCTAAACCCGCACCGCCTGAAGCAGGAGTATCCCTATGGCCCGCATCACCGTTGATGACTGCATCGACATGTTTCCCAACCGTTTCGAACTGACGCTCGCCGTGACCTATCGCGCACGCCAGCTGGCGCAGGGTTCGCAGCCCATGGTCGAATCGAAGGACAAACCCATCGTCACCGCGCTGCGCGAGATCGCGGCCGGCAAGGTCGGACGTGAAATCCTCAACCGGGGCCGCGCCTGAGCATCCGCTCACGCATCAACCGGCGCACGCAAGCCGCGCGCCGGCGATGATGCGCGAATTTGAATCGCTGCGTCCGGCCCTGGTTTATCTGTCGCCGGACGAAATCGGCACCATCGAACAAGCCTACGAATTCAGCCGTAACGCCCACGAAGGCCAGTTCCGCAAAAGCGGCGAACCCTATATTTCCCACCCGCTGGCGGTTGCCGGCATCCTGGCCGGCTGGCATCTCGACGCGCAGACCCTGGCCGCCGCACTGCTGCATGACGTGGTGGAAGACACCCCGGCCACCGCGAACGAAATCGAGACGCGCTTCGGCAAGGCGGTCGCGCTGCTGGTGGAGGGTGTCTCAAAGCTCGACAAACTGGCATTTGCATCCGAGCAGCAGGCGCAGGCGGAGAACTTCCGCAAGATGCTGCTGGCGATGGCGCAGGACGTGCGGGTCATTCTGGTCAAACTGGCCGACCGCCTGCACAACATGCATACCATGGGTGCGATGCCGGCCGAAAAACGCCGCCGTATCGCCACCGAAACGCTGGATATTTACGCGCCGATCGCCAACCGCCTGGGCTTGCATTCGGTATACCAGGAACTGGAAGATCTCGGTTTTCGCTACAGCCATCCCAACCGCTATCAGGTTCTGTCGAAAGCAGTCAAGGCGGCGCGCGGCAACCGCCGCGAACTGGTCGACAAGGTCAGGATTGCGCTGCAGGAAAAACTCGAACTATGCAAGGTCGAAGCCACCATCACCGGACGCGAGAAACACCTCTACAGCATCTATCGCAAGATGCAGGAAAAAAACCTGGCGTTCTCCGAGGTGTTCGACATCTACGGCTTTCGCGTGGTGGTGCGCGACCAGCCCTCCTGCTATCTGGCGCTCGGCGCACTGCACGCGCTGTACAAACCCATCCCCGGCAAGTTCAAGGATTACATCGCGATACCCAAGGCCAACGGCTACCAGTCGCTGCATTCCATCCTGTTCGGCCCCAACGGCACGCCGATCGAGGTGCAGATCCGCACCACCGACATGAACCGGCTGGCCGAGTCGGGCGTCGCTTCGCACTGGATGTACAAATCCGCCGACACCGCACTGAACGACGTGCAGACGCGCACCCACCGCTGGCTGCAATCACTGCTCGATATCCAGGCCGACCACGGCGACTCGCCCGAATTCCTCGAGCACATCAAGGTCGACCTGTTCCCGGATGAAGTCTACGTGTTCACCCCCAAGGGCAGGATCATGGCATTGCCGCGCGGTGCCACGGCGGTGGATTTTGCGTTTGCCGTGCACACCGACGTCGGCCGCCACTGCGTGGCGGTGAAGATCAATTACGAACTGATGCCCCTGCGTACCCAGCTTCGAAACGGCGACCACGTCGAAATCCTCACCGCGGCCAACGCCAGCCCCAATGCCGCCTGGCTGAATTTCGTCGTCACCGGCAAGGCGCGTTCGCATGTCCGCAACTACCTGCGCAATACGCGGGTGGAAGAGGCGGCGGCGCTGGGCGAACGCCTGCTCAACAATGCGCTCGCCACGCTCAATCCCGAGGCGGTTGTGCCCGACTTCGCCATATGGGAGCGGCTGGTCAAGGACTATGGCCTGCAAACCCGGCAGGAATTGCTGGCGGAAATCGGCTTGGGCCGCAAATTGCCGCTGGTGGTGGCGCATCAGCTGTTGCACGTGCAGGGCGAGAAAACCGGCGAACCGGCGCACCCCCACGCCATCAGCATCCGCGGCACCGAAGGCATCGCGGTCGAACTGGCGCAATGCTGTCATCCGATTCCGGGCGACCCGATTCTCGGCTTCATCCACAAGGATCGCGGCCTCATCATCCATACCCACGACTGCCCTTCGATCCGCGCCTTCCGCACCGACCCGGACAAATGGCTGGATGTGGAATGGGAGGCCGAACCGGGGCACATGTTCGACGTCTCGATCAAGGTCGTCGTCGGCAACCAGCGCGGCGTGCTGGCCAAGGTCGCCGCGGCGATCGCCGAGCACGGCTCCAACATCGGCAACGTCTCGATGGAAGAGGAAGACGGCAGCCCCTACACCGTGCTGTTCTTCACCGTGCAGGTGGAAAACCGCATGCATCTCGCACGCGTCATGCGCGGTCTGCGCGCCTTGCCCGACGTGGTGCGGATTTTCCGTATCAAGGGAAAAAAGGACGGCCGTGCCGCCCTCCCCCAATAAGCCCACCTCACCCACCTGGCACCAGGAAACCCAGCATGAACAAAAGCATCATCCAGACCGCCGACGCGCCTGCCGCGATCGGCACCTATTCGCAGGCCGTGCGGACCGGCCATACCGTGTACCTGTCCGGCCAGATCGGTCTCGACCCCGCCTCCATGCAACTGGTGGACGGCATCGAGCCGCAGATCCATCAGGTGTTCAAGAATCTGGCCGCCGTGGCTGCGGCTGCGGGCGGCTCGCTGGCGGATGTGGTGAAACTGAACGTGTTCCTTACCGACCTCGGCGACTTCCCCAAGGTCAACGAGATCATGGCCGGCTACTTCAGCCAGCCCTACCCGGCACGTGCCGCGGTGGGGGTGGCTGCGCTGCCGCGCGGCGCGCTGGTCGAGGCCGACGCCGTGATGGTGACCGGATAAATTTCCGCCTTGAAAGCGGCCTCGCCGTTTTCCTTTCCCGTCAGTCCTGCGCTCGCCGCCAAACTCGCCAAGCTGGGCCTCGCCCGCGATGCCGACCTGGTGCTGCACCTGCCGCTGCGCTGGGAGGACGAAACCCGCGTGACGCCGATCCGCGACCTGCTGCCGGGACAAACTGCGCAGGTGCAGGCGGTGGTACGCGAGGCCAGCGCCGCCTACCGGCCGCGCCGCATGCTGACGCTGACGGTGGAGGACGATGGCGGCGTGCTCGGCATCCGCTTCCTGCATTTCTACCCCAGCCACCTCAAGCTCTTTCAGGCGGGGCAAAGCTTCCGTTTCAACGGCGAAGTCCGCGGCGGCTTTCTCGGGCTGGAGATGGTGCACCCGCGTTTCGCCAAAGCCGATCATGCCACGCCTCTGCCGACCCAGCTCACGCCGGTGTATCCGACCACCGCCGGGCTTGGCCAGGCCGCTCTGCGCAAGCTGGTCGAGCGCGCATTGGCCGCGCCGATTGCCGACACCCTGCCCGCCGAGTGGCTGGCCGCGCTGAATCTGCCCGGGCTGGAAGCGAGCATCCGCCTGCTGCACCAGCCTCCGCTCGACTGCGCATTGAACGAACTCGAATCGCGCCGCCATCCCGCGTGGCAGCGGCTGGCCTTCGACGAGCTGCTGGCGCAGCAGCTGTCGAAGGCCAGC
>DAOMWT010000041.1:0-20676 GCA_035436705.1 Thiobacillus sp.
CCCGCCGCCAGCCCGGCACGCGCCCCGGCCGCGACAGCAGCGGCGCCGCTGCTGTTCCAGCCCGACACGCAAACGACCTTGCTCAGCCAGGCCTACGCGGCCTATCAGCATGGCGCGCTGACCGAGGCGCAACGGCTCTACACCCAGGCCGCCGCCCGCGGACGCAGCGTGGACGCGTTGCTGGGGCTGGCGGCCATTGCCAGCGCACAGGGCCGCGACGCCGATGCGCAACGCCTCTATCGCGAGGTGCTCGATCTCGATCCACGCAATGCCGCCGCCCAGGGCGCCCTGCTCGACCTGCTCGGCAACACCGACAGCGGAGCCGCCGAAAGCCGCCTGAAAATGCTGCTCGAACGCGATCCCAGCCCGCATCTCCACCAGACGCTCGGCAACCTCTACGCCGGGCAGGCACGCTGGAACGACGCCCAAGCCGCCTATTTCGAGGCGTATCGCGGCGCGCCCGGCAACGCCGATTACGCCTTCAACCTGGCGGTCAGCCTCGACCAACTGCGCCAGTATCCGGCGGCGCTGGCGTATTACGAGAAGGCGCTCGCCGGCGTCGGCGCGCACCGCTTCGACCGCGCCCAGGCCGAAGCGCGCGTACAGCAGTTGAAGCCGGTTCGTTAAGCGCCATCATATGGAGCGCAGAAAAAAACTCCGCATGGGCGAGACCCTGGTTTCGCAAGGCCTGATCACCCTCGACCAGCTGCGCATCGGCCTCAAGGAGCAGAAGGCGACCGGCCTGCCAATCGGTCGCCAGCTGGTCGCTTTGGGTTTCATCACCGAGGCGGTGCTGCGCGACCAGCTCGCCAACGCGCTCGGCAGCCAGGGCATCGACCTCACCCAGGTGGTGGCCGACCCCGAAGCGCTGCAGCTGGTGCCCGAGGACTTCGCCCGCCGCCATCACCTGCTGCCGATCGCGCACGATGCCATGCGCAACGTGCTGACGCTGGCGACCACCGACATGTTCAACGTGGTCGCACTCGACCAGCTGAAAGCCTCGCTCGGCGGCCAGCTCGAAATCGACACCCTGCTGGCGGGCGAGGCGCAGCTGCTCGAATGCATCGACAAGTTCTACGGCTTCGACCTCTCGCTCGACGGCATCCTGCGCGAGATCGAGACCGGCGAAGTCGACTACGCCAGCCTCAACCCCGACACCGAGGAATACACCCAGCCGGTGGTGCGGCTGGTCGGCGCGCTCTTGACCGATGCGGTGAAGCGCGAATCGTCCGACATCCACTTCGAGCCCGAGCACGCCTTTCTGCGCATCCGCTACCGCATCGACGGCGTGCTGGAACAGATCCGTAGCCTGCACAAGACCTACTGGCCGGGCATCCTGGTGCGGCTGAAGGTGCTGTCGGGGATGAACATAGCGGAGACGCGCGCGCCGCAGGACGGCCGCATGTCGCTGACGCTGAACGGCCGCCCGATCGATTTCCGCGTGTCGTCGCAGCCGGGCATCCACGGCGAGAACCTGGTGCTGCGCATCCTCGACCGCGAGAAATCCATCATGCCGCTGGAGCAGATGGGCTTCACCGCCGATGCCCTGCGCGAACTGCAGCTGATGATGGCGCGCCCCGAGGGAATTCTTGTGGTGACGGGGCCGACCGGCTCCGGCAAGACCACCACGCTGTACTCGATGCTGTCGCACCTCAACAACGAGACCGTCAACATCATGACGCTGGAAGACCCGGTCGAATACCCGGTCACGCTGATGCGCCAGAGTTCGGTCAACGAAACGCTGAAGCTGGACTTCGCCAACGGCATCCGCTCGATCATGCGGCAGGATCCCGACATCATCCTGGTCGGCGAAATCCGCGACAAGGACACCGCCGAGATGGCCTTCCGCGCCGCCATGACCGGCCATCAGGTGTTCACCACCCTGCACACCAATTCCGCGCTCGGCGTGTTTCCGCGCCTGATGGATATCGGCATCCAGCCCGGTATCCTGTCCGGCAACATCATCGGCGTCATCGCGCAGCGGCTGGTACGCAAGCTGTGCCCGCACTGCAAGGAGGCCTACACCCCGGATGAAGACGAGGCGCGCATCCTCGCTACCGACCTTGCCCAGCCGCCGCAGATCTATCGCGCCGCTGGCTGTCCGGCATGCGGCCACAAAGGCTACCGGGGGCGGCTGGCCCTGATCGAGCTGCTGCGGATGGACCCCGAGCTCGACGAACTGGTGGCCAACCATGCGCCGCTGCACGAAATCCGCCGCGCCGCATTCGAGCACGGCTATCACCCGCTGGCGGAAGACGGCGTCAAGCGGGTGCTGGATGGCACCACCTCGCTGGCGGAAGTGGCGCGGGTGGTGGATTTGACGGGGCGGGTGTGAGGATGGGGCTCGCATTATTTTTACCGTCTGCGGCTGCGCAACGGCTCCGCTTTTCGCCTTTGGGCGAGTCACTTTCTTTTGCTTCGCCAAAAGAAAGTAACCAAAGAAAAGGCGACCCCACATCGCTGCCCTGCGGGTTCCCGATTTGGCGTGCGCGGGCGGGCGCTCCACCAACTCGCCCTGGCAAGGCACACAAAACGTGCCTTGCTGCGGAGCTCGGACACGGTTCCGCTCTTGTCCCGCCCGCACACGCCAAATCGGCAGCGCTGAAGGGGAACAACCCCGGGTGCCGCCATCACGTAATGCCCCCCTCTGACCAGGCGCAGGCGCTTGTTGTGAAGCCCCTTGTGTGTCGCCGAGAAGCGCAGCCGGACGGGGGAAAAAGGTGCGGGGTGTCTGAGCCCGCCAGGGCGAGTTCCCGCACCGCCCCGGCCGGCGAGCATCGCAGGGGAGCCGAAGGCCGACACACCAGGGGTGGCCTTTTCTTTGGTTACTTTCTTTTGGCCACGCAAAAGAAAGTGACTCGCCCGCAGGCGAAAAGCGAAGCTGTCGCAAGGCCCGTATAACCATGCCCTTCTTCGACTACCGCGCCATCGACCAGACCGGCCGCACCACCCGGGGCACACTGTCGGCCGTCAACGACGTCGACCTCGAACTGCGCCTGAAGCGCATGGGGCTCGACCTCATCACGCTTTCCGAGCTTTCGCGCCAATACGCCCCCAGCGGCCGCGAGCGCGTCACCCGCCGCGACCTGGTCACCTTCTGCATCCACATGCGCTACATCACCCGCGCCGGGATTCCGCTGCTCGAAGGCCTGCGCGACCTGCGCGACAGCATGGAAAAACGCGGCTTTCGCGATGTACTGACCGCACTGCTGGAAGACCTGGAGGGCGGCAAGGTGTTGTCGCAGGCGCTGGCTGCGCACCCGGCGGTGTTCGGCGCGGTGTTCGTCCACAGCGTGCGCGCGGGCGAGCAGACCGGTCTGCTGGATGCGGTGTTCGAGCGCCTGGCCGAATCGCTGAAATGGCAGGAAGAAGTCGCCGCCAAGGCCAAGCGGCTGATGATCTATCCGGCGCTGGTGCTCGCCGTGGTCGGCGCAGCCATCCTTTTTTTGCTGATCTATCTGGTGCCGCAGGTGCTTTCCCTGGTCGAAACCATGGGCGTGACGCTGCCGCTGCCGACGCTGATCCTGATGGCGGTATCGAGTGCATTGCGTTCGTACTGGCTGGTCATGCTGCTGCTGGCGCTGGCGCTGGGAGTCGGGCTGCCGCTATGGGCAAGCAAGAGCGAGGCGGGGCGCGACTGGTGGGACCGCACCCAGTTGCGGCTGCCGATCCTCGGGCCGATCGTGCAGAAGATCGTGCTGTCGCGCTTCACCAACACCCTGGCGATGATGTACCGCTCGGGGGTGACGGTACTCGATGCATTGCGCGCGGGCGAGATGGTCGCCGGCAACCGGGTGATCGCCGGCGGCATCCGCCGCGCCGCGCAGCAGATTGCCGATGGCCGCGGCCTGTCCGAAAGCTTCCAGTCGCTGGCGCTGTTCCCGCCGCTGGTGATCCGCATGCTGCGCGTGGGCGAGACCACCGGCGCGCTCGACGAAGCGCTCGACAACGTGACGTATTTTTATAACCGCGAAGTGCTCGACTCGATCGAAAACGGCCTCCGGGTGCTCGAACCGCTGCTCACCGCCATCCTCGGCCTGCTGCTCGGCGGCATCCTGGTATCGGTGCTGCTGCCGATTTACGACCTGATCGGGAACCTGCCGCTGTGATGCTCGACCACCGCCTGATTCTGCTCGCCACCCCCCGCCAGATCGGTGTGCTCGACTGGCGCCCCGGGCATCTGCACTGGCTGGGCGATTTTGCCGCCAGCGCCGAAGGGCTGGCGGCATTCCACAGGATCGTGGCCAAGCATGCGCAGCTGCCGGTGCTGCTGGTGGTCGACACGGTGGACGAGGATTACCGCAGCGAAATCCTGCCGCACGTGCAGGGACGCGCGCGCGACGAACTGCTGGCGCGCAAGCTCAAACAGGTATTCCGCAATGCGCGCTTTACCGGTGCGTGGCGGCAGGCGCGCGAGACGACCGGGCGCCGCGACGACCGTTATCTGCTGGCCGCCCTGCCCGACGCCGACTGGCTGACGCCGTGGCTCGGCGTGCTGCACCGCGAACGCGTGCCGCTGACCGGCATCACCCCGCTGGCGCTGGCGTGCCAGCACCTACTCGACAAGCTGCGGATACAGGAGCCTCACGCGCTGCTGGCCTGCCGCCTCAACAACAGTTTGCGGCTGTCTTACTACCATCACGGCTTATTGCGTTTTTCGCGCCTGATCGGCGGCGACACCCCGACCCAGTTGCCGGGCAGCGCGGCCGACGAAATTGCCAAGACGCAGCTTTACCTGACCGGTCAGCGCATCCTGCCGCGCGAAGCCCGCCTGCATGTGCTGCTGCTCGACCCCGGCGGCCAGCTGGACAGCGCGCAGGCGCCGCTCAACGCCGATCCCGCGTTCAGCACGCGGCTGATCGACATGGCCAGCCTCGCGCGCGCCCTGCGCATTCCGGACGACTTTCTCGCCGCCACGCCGGAAATCGCGCCGCTGGCCGCGATTGCGGGCGAGGCCATGCAGTTGAACCTGGCCCCCCCCGAACTGCTGCAACGCCATACCGAATTCCGCTGGCGGCGTGGCCTGCACACGGCAGCAGGCATCATTGCGCTGCTCGGGATAGGCATCACGGCCGCCTACTGGCTGCACGCGCAGGACCTGACCGACCAGGCCAGCCAGATGCTGCAGCAACAACAGCAGCTCGACGCCCGCTATCGGGCCATCGCGCGCACGTTTCCCATCCAGTCGGCGGCGCCCGAACAATTGGCCCAGACGGTGGCGCTGGCGCGCCAACTCGGCAGTGGCCAGCCCGATACCGGCGCGCTGCTTGCCGCCATCGGCCAGGCCATCGACGCGGTGCCCGACATCACGCTCGACAAGCTGGAGTGGGCCGACGACGCGCTAACGGCCGGCGGCGGAACGCGGGTCAGCCTCGACGCCTCGCTGGTTCCGTTCGACGGCAATTACCGCGCGGCCATGCAGCGCATCGACCGGTTCATGCATACCCTGCAAGCCGTGCCCGCCCTGCATGACGTGCGCTTGCGCAGCAGCCCGGTGAACGCCGATTCCGCCAGCACCCTGTCGGGGCGAACGCTCGATGCCGGCGCGGGCGAATCCCCCGCCGCGCGTTTCAGCCTCGGCCTGCGTTACCGCGAGGCCCGGCCATGAAGCACCCGCCGTTCGCCGCGCTCAAGCTGCCGCTGCTGCTGGTACTGGCGGCACTGCTGCTGGCCGGGGGCGGCATACTGTGGAGCCGCGGCCAGGCGCAAGACGCCGGGCTTGTCCTGCAGCAGCAACGCAGCGCGCTCGACGGCGCGCGTCAGCAGCTCGACCGCAGCCGCCAGCAGCAGCAACTCATCGCCACTCACCTGGCCGATTATCAGGCGCTCGCCGCACGCGGCTTTATCGGCGCAGAAGACCGGCTGGCCTGGATCGAAGCGGCGCAACTGGCCTACCGCGATGCCGGGCTTTATAGCCTGGATTACCGGCTGACGCCGCGCGCCGCTTCGCTTCCCGCGCTCGCCCAGGGCCTGCCGCTGGGGCAGACGACCATGAGCCTCACCCTGCCGCTGCTGGTGGAGACCGATCTCACGCGCTTCCTGAACGCGCTCAAGGTGCGCGCACCCGGGGTCTACCGGGTGCAGGGCTGCCAGCTGTCCCATCCGGGCGATGCGCCATTCGAGCCGGCCAACCAGCCGCGCCTGCTGGCCGAATGCGAACTGCTGTGGTTTACCGTTGCGGCAAAATCGGGGACTTTGCAATGAACATCCATTCGCCCCGGGGGCACAGAAACACAGGGCACAGCAGGTCCATTCGGCGCGGAATGGGCCATTACGGTTCAGCCTGGGTTTTCTCTCTGGCCCTGTGCCTCTGCGGTTCAGGACTTGCAGCGACATCCTCGCCCGACGCACCCGGGCGCCTGTTCTACACCCCCGAGCAGCGCGCCCAACTTGAAGCCGCGCGCAGCCGCAACCTCACCCAGCCGCGCGGCCAGAATAAAACCGCTACTCCCGCCACGCCGGCACCCCTGCGTTTCGACGGCATGCTGATCCGCTCCGACGGCAAGACCACGCGCTGGGTCGACGGCAGGCCGCAACTCGACGGCGCGGCCGTATCGGGGCTGAAGCCGGGCCAGATCCGTGCCGACGGCCACGTGTACGAACCCTATCAGGTATTGCGCCCGCTCCCGCCCACGCCGTCCGCCCCCGGCGAGAAGGAATCCGCACCATGAGTTCCCAGCGTGGCTTCACCCTGATCGAACTGGCCATCGTGCTGGTCATCGTCACCATCCTGATCGGCGGACTGGCGATGCCGCTGTCGGCGCAGATCCAGGCGCGGCGGATTGCCGAAGCCAAGAAGACGCTGGAGGAAGCGCGCGAAGCGATCCTCGGTTACGCCATGAACTCATCAGTCACGCCACCATGTACCTGCACTTACAACGTTGATGGTGACGGGGATTCAGACACGTCAACTTGTCCCGTGCCAAGCTCCTGCCCCGTGATCTTCCCCCCGACAATTGGCACCACACTAACTATCACGCGTCATTACCTGCCCTGCCCGGATGCGCAGAGCGATCCCGAGCCCGGGGTCGACAATGACGGTGATGGAAACATGAGTGATGCCAATAATGGCCGGGAAGACCGCAAGGCCGACGGAACCTGCTTGAAGGATACCGGCAACCTCCCCTGGGTCACCCTCGGCGCCGCTGCGCAGGATGCGTGGGGCAATCGCCTGCGCTATGCCGTCCATGCCGATCTGAGCAGCAAAACCAATGGATTCCATAACGGCAGTGCGCCCACCCCCGGCGATCCATGGAATCAAGTTTGTTCGGAAAAAAACTGCCCGGTCGTCGACGTCGCCGCCGATGTGCCGGTCGTGCTGGTATCGTACGGCGCAAACGGCCGGGGAGCCCGCAATGTCAACATTCCCTTTGGCAGCCCCACCCCTGCGCTGCCCCCCGGAACCAGCGCCAACGAAATCGAGAACCTCGACGCCGACCACCGCTATGTCAGCCGCCCCCCCTCCAAGCCGGGCGACGCAGCGGGCGAGTTCGACGACCTCGTCGCCTGGCTGCCGTTCAGCGTACTGATCAACCGGGTATGCCCGGCGGGCGGTTGTCCGTAGCCTGCAGGCGGAACGCCACCCGTCCCGCCTGGTTGTCCGACAGTTCCAGCCGATAGCCGGTGCGCGCCGCCTGCCGCGCGGCCTGATACAGCCCCACTCCGAGACCGAAATCCGAGGCCACCGGGCTCAGGAACAGGTTGCGCGCCACGTGCTCGGGTGCCGGCGCGCCGCTGTCGGTCACCGTCAGGCTCACCAGCGGCTGCAGTTCCAGGCGCACCGCCACCGCCACGCCGGGCTCGGCCTGGCGCTTGCGCAGCGCGTTGGTGAGCAGGTTGTCGGCGACGCTGTCGAACAGATCCTGCGGCAACGGCGTGTCGTCGAGCGCCTCGGCGAAGAACTGCACGTCGTCGTGTTCGTAGCGCGTCTGCAGCTCCGCCCACCACGCCTGCGCCGGTATGTGCGCGACATCCATTTCGGCCGGCTGCTTCAGCTTGTCGACTGTCTGCGACAGCCGCGTCGCCAGCTGCGGCAACTGGCGCTTCATCAGTTCCAGCAGACGCTCGCTGTCCTCGGGCGTGGACATGTCGGCGGCGGCGAGCAGGGTTTTCAGCGACTGCAGGATATTCTTCACGTCGTGCGTCAGCCGCGCGCCGGTGTCATGGATCGCCTGGCTGTAGGCCTGCTCGCGCAGGGTCTGTTCGCGCACCTTGGCGGCGTAGAAATAGCCCAGCAGCTGCGACAGCAGCCGCACATGCAGCGCCAGCGCCGGGGTGAGCGGGCGCGCGGATTGCCAGTTGAGGCTCAAGCCATGAAACGCATGGGTGATGGCGTGTTCGGCGGGCTCGCCGAAACTGCCTTCGCCGCGTGCCGCCTGCCAGCTTCCGCCGCGGATCCAGGTCAGTTCGTGCAAGTCGGCCAGCGCATCGCGCACGAAGGATTCCGGATCGCGCTCGCGCTCGGCCAGCGTCGCCAGGCGTTGCGCCCAGCCCTCGAACGGCAGCCCCACCGACAGCAGGTAACGCGAGGTGAGCTGCCCCAGCCCGGCAAACCCGGCACGCGGATTCCACAGCCACGACAAGGTCAGCAGCAGCGCCGCCATCCCCAGCAGGGTCTGCACCAGCGCCCACGCATAACTCACCCCGGCCACCGCCACCACGGCAAATACGCCCAGCGCCATCACCATGATGAGCAGCGACAGCATCAGGCCGTAGATGAAATCGAGCGTCGACGAGGCGCCGCGTTGGCGGCTGACCGGCAGGAACAGGATCACCAGCGGCAACAGCGGCAAGCCATAGCGCACCGCGGCCTGCAGCGCGTCCGGCAGCCCGGCGCCGGCGCCACCCAGGCTTTGCGGCAGCACCCAGGCCAGCAGCAGCGCCAGCAAATAGGCCAGCGCGAACAGGTAGGCCAGCCGCTGGCTGCGCTCGTTTTGCGAAGCCGCCACCGCGCCCACCAGCCCCGCCAGAATCGCCAGCCACAACGCCATCACCCAGGTGCCGTCGACCAGCACCAGCAATGCCGCCATGGCGAACACCGGCAACGCGAGGCGCGGCTCGATACGCGCCTCGCTGCGCACCAGCGGCTGCCACAGCAGGAACAGCCCATAATGCGCCAGCAGAAAGGCGCGCGTCACCGCCGCCTCGGCGTCGAACACCACGGCGGCATGCAGCGCCAGCAGCATCAGCGCCAGCCAGCGCCCGGGCGCCACCCGCGTGAAAAAACCGACCAGTGAGGCCAGCTCGGCCTGCCGTGGCCTATTCTCAGCGGACTCGGTCATCTCAGGTCGTGGCGCGGGGGATTCAGCATGACACTGCTATCGGCAATCCATCGGGGAAATGCAGTCCGACCGCGGCTATGCGCAATAAAAACCTGACGGAATTCCGGCGAGCGCGTCGTGTTTTCATCAATCCAGACCAGAGCAATACACGTTTATTCTCACTTTTTTATTCCAAATCAATAAATTACAAACATCACTTCAGTGGCATGCATTTTGCAAAACGCACGTCAGGCAATAACACAACGGAGCCTTCCACCATGCCTCACCCCCACTTCCCACAGCGCCAGTCGGGTTTCACCCTGATCGAGATCGCTATCGTGCTGGTCATCATCGGCCTGCTGCTCGGCGGCATTCTAAAGGGTCAGGAACTGATCACCCAGGCCCGCATTCGCAACGTGTCAAACGATTTCCAGTCCGTGACGGCTGCGATCAATTTATATCAGGATCGCTACCGCGCCCTTCCCGGAGATGACCTGGGCGCTGCAACACGCTGGACTGCCTCCGGAAGTACAACAACCAGTGGCAATGGCGACGGCACTATTGGCTCCGGCACGGCAGGGACACCTGCTTATAATTCAGGCACCGACACCGAGGAATCCCGTCTATTCTGGCAACACCTGCGTCTCGCAGGTCTCGTTGGCGGTGCAACCACCACGGGTGCAATCGGCACAGCCAATCCACCCAACGCCGCCTCGGGCGTAACAGGCGTGCAAAATGGAGCGTTCGGAATTCCAGGCTTGGTTATTTGCTCAAACAACCTGTCCGCCAAGATCGCGCAGGCAATTGATACGCAGTTTGATGATGGTATCGCCACAACCGGTACAGTGCGTGGTGCGACTGGCACTGCTGCAGGCGCCACCGCCCCAACGCTCAATTACGTTGATGACGGTGCCAGCTTCTATGTGATTTGCAAAGCGCCGTAACCCTAACCCTGTAACACCCTGAACTCCGCCGCCGCCAGCCCGTCGGCGGCGCCGCGCAGCACCAGCACGTCGCCCGCCTGGATCCGGGTGTCGGGCCGGAGATCGATCCCCTTGATGCCCTGGCGGCGGATCGCCACCACTTCCACCAACCACTTCTCCAGCGCCAGCTCTTCCATGCTGCGCCCCACCGCGGCTGCGCCCTGCGTGACCAGGACGGTATTGAGGCGCGGCTGGGTCTGCTGGTCCAGCTCGTCGTCGGCGTCGCTGGCGCCGCGGAAAAAACCGCGCATCATGGCGTAACGCGTTTCACGCACATCGCGAAGACGTTTCAGCACCCTGGACAACGGCACCCCCACCAGCATCAGCGCGTGCGAGGCGAGCATCAGCGAGCCCTCCATCACCTCGGACACTACCTCGGCCGCCCCTGCCGCTTTCAGCGCGTCGATATGGGTGTCATCGATGGTGCGCACCACTACCGGCAATTCCGGCCGCAGTTCGCGCACATGGCGCAGGATAGCCATGCTCGAACGCACATCCGAATAGGTCACCACCACGGCCTGCGCGCGGGAAAGGCCGGCCGCCACCAGCACCTCGCGCCGGCTGGCATCGCCGTAGACCACGCTGACGCCGGATGCTGCCACCGCGCGGATACGCTCGGGGTCGGCATCGAGCGCAACGAAACCGATGCCCTCGGCCTCCAGCAGGCGCGTCAAGTTCTGCCCGCTGCGGCCGTAGCCGCAGACGATCACGTGCCCGCTCTTGCCGAAGGTCTTGACCGCGATGTCGTGCACCTCCTTCGCCCGTCCGGCCCATTCGCTGCCGGCAATCAGGCGGGTGAGCGTGTCCATGCGATTGATCAGCAACGGCGCGATCAGCATCGATACCACCATTGCCGCCAGCACCGGCTGGGTGATGTCGGCGCCCAGCAGCTTGAGGTCTGCCGCCTGCGCCAGCAGCACAAAGCCGAATTCGCCCGCCTGCGCCAATCCCAGCGCGGTTCGCACGGCGGTGGGGCGGGTGCTGCCGAAGGCCGTGGCCAGCCCGGCGACCAGCAAGGCTTTGCCGATGACGATGGCCGCCACCAGCAGCAGCACGCTGTTCCAGTTCAGCATCACCTGCATCAGGTCGAGCCGCATCCCGATGGTGACGAAGAACAGCCCCAGCAGGACGTCGCGGAAAGGCTTGATGTCGTCCTCCACCTGGTAGCGGTATTCGGTTTCGGAGATCAGCATGCCCGCCAGAAAGGCGCCCAGCGCCAGCGACAGGCCCGCCTTCTCGGTCAGGAAGGCCAGCCCCAGGGTGAACAGCAGCAGGTTCAGCGTGAACAGTTCGGGCGACTTGCGCCCCGCCACCCACTGGAACCACGGACGCATCACGCGCTGGCCGACGAACAGCAGAAACCCCAGCACCGCCACCGCCTTCAACACCGCCAGCCCCAGCACCATCCCCATGTCGTCGGCATCCTTGGCAAACGCCGGAATCAGGATCAGCAGCGGCACCACCGCCAGATCCTGGAACAGCAGCGCGCCGAAAATCTGGCGTCCGTGCGGCGTCTGGATTTCCAGCCGTTCGGCCAGCAGCTTCGACACGATGGCGGTGGACGACATCGACATGATGCCGCCCAGCGCAACAGCGGCCAGCAGCGGCAAATCGAGCAGCCAGGCGATGAGCGCGGCACATGCGATGGTCAGCACCACCTGCGCGCCGCCGAAGCCGAATACCGTCATGCGCATGGTCATCAGGCGCGGCAGGCTGAATTCCAGGCCGATGGAAAACATCAGGAACACCACGCCGAACTCGGCCAGGTAACGCTCTTCTTCGCTGTCCGGAATCCATCCCAGCGCGAACGGGCCGATGGCGATTCCGGTCACCAGATAGCCGAGCATGGTCGGCAGCCGCAACGCGCGCGCGGCCGCCACCACCAGCACGGCGGCCGCAAGCAGGATCAACGCGAGCTGGAGGCTGCCATGCATACGAGCGGTCTTTCATAGGTATGCGATTCCGCACGCGTTTCAGGGCGCAGCGGATCGAAGCCCTCCCGGGCTTTGGGCCATCGGTAAAATCGGGGTCCCTCTTGGTGGGGCATCAAGGAAAGCACGGTCGGAAAGGCAGGCTTTAGTATACTTGCCGACCATGCAGCCCCACTCCACTTCCCCCGAACATTTGCTGGTACTGGCGCGCCAGGTACTCGCCATCGAAGCCGATGCGCTGCGCGCCGTGTCCGACCGTCTCGACGCCGGCTTTGCCGACGCCGTGCAGCTGATCCTGGCGTGCAGCGGCCGCGTGGTGGTGTCGGGGATGGGCAAGTCGGGGCACATCGGCAGCAAGATCGCCGCCACCCTGGCGTCCACCGGCACCCCCGCTTTTTTCATGCACCCGGGCGAAGCCAGCCACGGCGATCTCGGCATGATCGCGCCCAACGACGTGGTACTGGCGCTGTCGAACTCGGGCGAGAGCAACGAAATCGTCAGCATCGTGCCGCTCATCAAACGGCGCGGCGCCAAACTCATTGCGATGACCGGCAACCCCGGCTCGACCATGGCGCGCGAAGCCGACGTGCACCTCAATGCCGGCGTCGACAAGGAAGCCTGCCCGCTCAACCTGGCCCCCACCGCCAGCACCACCGCGGCGCTGGCGCTAGGCGACGCGCTGGCGGTGGCATTGCTCGACGCGCGCGGCTTCTCGGCCGACGATTTTGCGCGCACCCACCCCGGCGGCAGCCTGGGGCGGCGGCTGCTCATCCATGTGCACGACGTCATGCACACAGGGGACGCGCTGCCGAAGATCGACAGCGCCGCATCGCTCAAGCTCGCCCTGCTCGAAATGACGCAAAAAGGGCTCGGCATGACCGCCGTGGTCGACGCCGCCGGCAAGGTGGTGGGGGTGTTCACCGATGGCGACCTGCGGCGGGCCCTGGAGCACGCGCTCGATCTGCAACAGGCGCAGGTGATCGACCTGATGACCCAAAACCCCAAGACAATCCGCGCGGACGAACTCGCCGTGGCGGCGGTAGAAAAAATGGAAACGCTGAAAATCAACGGCCTGCTGGTGGTCGACGCCGACAACACGCTGGTGGGCGCGCTCAACATGCACGACCTGCTGAAAGCGGGGGTGGTTTGATGGCTGCCGGCGGGATGGATGCGGCGCTGATTTCCCGCGCACGGAAAATCAGGCTGATCGCATTCGACGTCGATGGCGTGATGACCGACGGCACCCTGTTCCTGGCCGACGACGGACAGGAATACAAAGGCTTCAATTCGCTCGACGGCCACGGCCTGAAAATGCTCAAGAGCAGCGGCGTCGAGCTTGCCATCATCACCGGACGCAGCTCGCGCGTGGTGGAACACCGCGCCAGGAATCTCGGCATCGAGATCGTCCATCAGGGCGCGCACGACAAGCTGGCGGTCTATGAAACACTGTGCGGCGAACTCGGCATCGCCTGCGAAACCACCGCCTACATGGGCGACGACGTCGTCGATCTGCCGGTGATGCGGCGCGCCGGCCTGGCGATCACCGTGCCCGCAGCGCCCGATCTGGTCAAGGCGCACAGTCACCTGGTCACCACCCGCGAAGCCGGGCGCGGCGCGGTGCGCGAAGCCTGCGAGTTCCTGATGCGCGCGCAGGGCACGCTGGACACGGTGCTGGCGCCTTATCTGAAATGACGCAGCCTGCACGGGTCGCGGCGCGCGCCGCCGGTTCGAGGGCGGCATGATCGCGCGAGGGTCGTTGTGGCTTCCGCTGGCCATGTTGCTGCTGCTGGCTGCGCTCAGTTTCTGGATCGAGCGTTCGGTGGAACTGCCGGCCAGCGACACTCCGTCCGCCCGGACCGATCCCGAAGGCATCATGGAAAACTTCGATGCGCTGCGCACCGACCTGGCAGGCAACCCCCACTATCGCTTGTCCGCCAGGAAGCTCAAGCATTATTCCGGCAGCAAGCGTACCGAACTGGAGTCGCCCCGCTTCATCCAGCTCGGCGTGCAGGCCGGCGAAGTGAGCGCAGAGGCGCGCCAGGCCACGGTCTCGCCCGACGGCCACGAGGTGGATCTGCTCGGCAACGTCATCGTGGAACGCGCCGCCCGCCCGGGGCAATCCGCCATGTTGCTGCGCACCGAACGGCTGCTGGTTTTTCCCGAACGCGACCAGCTGCGCGCGCCGGGCGCGGTGAACATTCGCGACGCCACCTCGAATTTGCGCGCAGGCGCCATGGAATACGACGCCAGGCAACGCGTCATCAAACTGACAGGACGGGTGCAGGCCCGTTATATTTCCGGAAAAAGCTAAGGGCTAAGTCAACGCCATGCAAACATTGAAAACAGGGGTTTATGCGATTCTGTGCGCCGCCCTGCTGATCTCGTCCGCCCACGCCGAGAAGGCCGATCGCGACAAGCCGGTCAACCTCGAGGCCGACACGGTCACCCTCGACGACATCAAGAAAATCAGCGTATACCAGGGCAATGTGATCCTGAGCCAGGGCACGCTGATGCTGCGAGCCGACCGTGTGCAGGTGACGCAGAATGCCGGCGGGCTCGACAAGATCAGCGCCGTCGGCCGCCCGGTGGCGTTCCGCCAGAAGCTCGATGGCCGCGATGAATTCATCGAGGGATTTTCCGACCGCATCGAATTCGACAGCGCCAGCAGCCAGCTCGAACTGATCGGCCAGGCCCGCTTGCGGCGCGGCGGCGACGAACTGCGCGGCGCGCAGATTTCCTACAACGCCGACACCGAGTTCTACAAGGTCGTCGGCCAGCCCGGCGCCCAGACCCCGAGCGGCCGCGTGCGCGCCGTGATTCGCCCGAAACCGCGCGCCGAGCAGCCCGCCGTCAAGCCATGAGCCGGATTTCCGCCCAGGGCCTGCGCAAGACGTATGGCAAGCGCACCGTGGTGCACGACGTCTCCTTCGAGGTCGAAAGCGGCGAAGTGGTCGGCCTGCTCGGCCCCAACGGCGCCGGCAAGACCACCTGCTTCTACATGGTGGTCGGACTGGTCGCGGCCGATGGCGGCAGCGTGCAGATGGACACCCACGACCTCACTCATATGGCGATCCACCAGCGCGCACGGCTGGGGTTGTCCTACCTGCCGCAGGAGCCGTCGATATTCCGCAAGATGACGGTGGAGGAAAACATCCGCGCCATTCTGGAACTCAAGCCTTACAGCAAGGACGAGCGCGACGAGCATCTCAACAACCTGCTCGAGGATCTGCACATCGAACATCTGCGCGATGCCGCCGCGGTCAGCCTGTCCGGCGGCGAGCGCCGCCGTGTCGAAATTGCCCGCGCACTGGCGATCAACCCGCGCTTCGTTCTCCTCGACGAGCCTTTCGCCGGGGTCGACCCCATCGCCGTGATCGATATCCAGAAGCTGGTACATTTCCTGATCGAGCGCAGCATCGGCGTCCTCATCACCGACCACAACGTGCGCGAAACCCTCGGTATCTGCGACCGCGCCTACATCATCAACGAAGGCCGCGTGCTGATCGCCGGCACACCCGACCTCCTCATCCAGGACGACAACGCGCGCAAGGTCTATCTGGGTGAAAATTTCCGCCTGTAGGCGCGACCCGCGCAGCGGAACGCGGTACACTCGGCTCAAGTCGGCACGATTTTTGCCGTAGTCGAGACTCATGAAACACAGCCTTCAACTCAAACTCGGTCAACACCTTGCCCTGACGCCGCAACTGCAGCAGTCGATCCGGCTGCTGCAGTTGTCGACGCTGGAATTGAATCAGGAGCTGGAGCAGATACTGCAGGACAACCCGCTGCTGGAACGCGAGGACGAGGACGAAGCCAGTTACGCCGTTGCCGACGCACCAGCGCATACCGCCGAAGCCGAAGCGCAAAGCACGGAAACGCCTGCGCCGGAAAATGTCGAATCCGAACCATCCACCGCACTGGACGATGCCGACTGGAACGACTACAGCGCAGCGAGCGGCGATGACGAAGACAATGACTATGCGCAGGGCTCGGTTTCGGGCGCGACCTTGCGCGAACATCTGCTGAACCAGCTGATCGTCAGTCCGCTCACCCTGCGCGACCGCACCCTGGTCGCCGCACTGATCGACGACCTCGACGAAGCCGGCTTCCTCACCCAGCCGCTGGCGGACATCGTCGCCAGCCTGCAGGCTGAGCTCGAAGAGCTTGAGCCCGAAGAAGTCGAGACCGCGCTCAAACATCTGCAAAACATGGACCCGACCGGAGTCGGCGCGCGCAATCTGGCCGAATGCCTGACCCTGCAACTGCGCACCCTGCCGCCCGACACCCCTGCGCGCGATGCGGCCATGCGTCTGACCACGCATTATCTCGATCTGCTGGCCGCACGCGATGTCGGCAAGCTGAAGAAAATGCTCGGTATCGACGACCTCACGCTGCGCACCGCACGGTCCCTGATTCTTTCACTCAACCCGCGTCCGGGTGCGGCCTTCGGCGCCGACGAAACACACTACGTCATCCCGGACGTGTATGTGCGCAAGGTCAAGGGCATGTGGATCGCCAGCCTCAACGCCGACGCCATGCCCAAGCTGCGCGTCAACCGCGTCTATGCCGACATCCTGGCGCGCCACCGCGAGTCCGGCGGCAGCCAGCTGGCCAGCCAGCTGCAGGAGGCGCGCTGGCTGATCAAGAACGTGCAGCAGCGCTTCGACACCATCCTGCGCGTTTCGCAGGCCATCGTCGACCGCCAGAAACATTTCTTCGAGCACGGCGAGGTGGCGATGCGGCCGCTGGTGCTGCGCGAAATCGCCGACGTGGTGGAGCTGCACGAATCGACCATTTCGCGCGTCACCACGCAAAAATTCATGATGACGCCACGCGGGCTGTACGAGCTGAAATATTTCTTCGGCAGCCACGTCGCCACCGATAGCGGCGGCGCCTGCTCGTCGACCGCCATTCGCGCGCTCATCAAGCAGCTGATCGCCGCTGAAAACGGCAAGAAACCGCTGTCCGACGGCCAGCTGGCCGAGGTGCTCGGCCAGCAGGGCATCGTGGTGGCCCGCCGCACGGTTGCCAAGTATCGCGAATCGCTGCAGATCCCGCCCGCCAACATGCGCCGCGCACTTTGATCGCAAAGACTTTTCGGACGGCGCCCGCCCGAAAAGACGCCCAAGCTTGAATGTGTCCGGCTTTCGCTCCACAATGAAATCGGGCGTGACGAATCGCTCCTGAAGCCGGAACAGAACACCGGCTCTCAGCATTTTTCAGCAGACTCTAGGAGGCTCTATGAATTTGAAGATTTCCGGTCATCACCTGGAAGTGACCCCAGCCATCCGCGACTATGTTTCCGAGAAGCTCGACCGCGTCAAGCGCCATTTCGACCACGTCATCAACCTGAACGTCATCATGCAGGTGGAAAAGCTGGTGCACAAAGCGGAGGCCACATTGCACGTCAAGGGCCATGATTTCCATGCCAGCAGCGAAGACGGCAACATGTACGCCGCGATCGATCTGCTGGCCGACAAACTGGATCGCCAGATCGTCAAGCACAAGGAAAAAATTTCGGACGTCCATCAGGACGGCGGCAGTTTGAAGCATCAACCGACGGAAAGCGCCGCCTGACGCCGAACCGCTTGAATCGAAGCCACGCACACCGGGGGCAGTTTGCCGCCTCCGGGCGTATAATCTGCAGGTGCCGGTTTTTCCAGCCGGCTTTGCAACCGGCATGAACCTAATCGCCCCCCTCATCACCCCCGACACCACCTTGCTGGATGTGAGCTTTACCAGCAAGAAAAAGCTGTTCGAACACGCAGCCGAACTGTTCGCCAGAATCCACGCGCTCAAGACCTCGGATATTTTCACCAGCCTGTTCGAGCGCGAACGCCTCGGGTCGACCGCGCTCGGCCACGGAATCGCCATTCCGCACGGCCGCATCAAGGGCCTGAAAGAGGCCAGCGGTGCGTTTTACCGACTGAAAACCCCGCTGGAATTCGACGCCCCCGACAATCTGCCGGTTTCCCTGTGCTTCATTCTGCTGGTTCCCCAGGACGCCAACGAACGCCACCTGCAAATCCTCGGGGAGCTGGCGCAGCTGTTCGGCGACGACGCCATGCGCGCGAAAATGCTGGCCGCCGCCACCCCGCACGACCTCATTGCGCTGCTCGGCGCATGGACGAGCTAAGCCGCGTTTCGGTGGCAACCCTGTTCCGCGACATGGCGGAACAGCTTGGCCTGCAGTGGGTGGCAGGACTCGACGGTGGCCAGCGCACCCTGTCTTCCGAAACCATACATAAACCGACCCTGGCCCTCATCGGCCATCTGAATTTCGTCCATCCGAACCGGGTGCAGGTACTGGGGCCCGCCGAAATGGATTACCTGCGCGGCCTGTCCGAATCCGGCCTGCAGGAAGCCATCGAGCACCTGTTTTCGAGCGAACTCGCAGCCATCGTCGTATCCCACGGTGAAACCGTGCCGCCCCTCTTGAGCGATAGCGCAGAACGCACCGCAACGCCGTTATTCACCTCGAACCTCGCCAGCCCGATCCTGATGTCCTATCTGGGACATTACCTGACACAGCACCTGGCCGACGCCACGTCAATCCACGGCGTGTTTCTCGAAGTCCTCGGCACCGGCGTGCTCATCAAGGGCGACGCCGGGGTCGGTAAAAGTGAACTGGCGCTGGAACTCATCACGCGCGGACATCGGCTGGTCGCCGACGACGTGGTCGAATTGAGGCATGTCGCGCCGGAAACGCTGGAAGGCAATTGTCCGCCGCTGATCCGTGACTTTCTGGAAGTGCGTGGACTCGGCATCCTCAACATCCGCTACCTGTTTGGCGAAACGGCGGTCAAGCTGCAAAAGAACCTCAAGCTCGTCGTCGAACTGGTGCATCCGCAGGAGATCGGCGAAGTCGGCCTCAACCGCCTCGACATGGTGGCCTCCACCGAAACCATCCTCGACGTCGCCATTCCCAAGGTACGCATCCCGGTTGCGGCCGGCCGCAACCTGGCGGTGCTGGTCGAAGTGGCGGTGCGCAATCACATCCTGAAAAGCCGCGGCATCAATCCGGTCGAGCAGTTCATCAAGCGCCAGCAGGCAGCCATCGATGAGGAAGGCTGAAATGCAGATCGTGCTGGTTTCAGGCTTGTCGGGCTCAGGCAAAAGCATCGCCATCGCGGTATTGGAAGACGTCGGCTACTACTGCGTCGACAACCTGCCGCTCGCCATGCTGCAGCCGCTGGTCGACTACCTGAAGCGCGAAGGCCACGACCGCATCGCCATCGCCATCGATGCGCGCAGCGGCGCAAGTTTCACGCAGCTGCCGCTGATCGCCGAAGCGCTGCGCAACCAGGGCGCCGACCTGCGGGTGATCTTTCTCGAAGCGAAAACCCTGTCGCTGGTCAAACGCTTTTCCGAAACGCGGCGACGGCACCCGCTGTCCAGCGACAGCGTTTCGCTGCAGGAGGCCATCCAGCTCGAACGCGAGACGCTCGCCGAGATCGCGCCGCTGGCGCACCGCATCGACACCAGCGACCTCTCCGCCTCGGCGCTGCGGCTATGGATCAAGGACCTGATCGGCCAGGACCGTTCGCGCATCACCCTGCTGTTCGAATCCTTCGGCTTCAAGCACGGCATTCCGCTCGACGCCGATCTGGTGTTCGACATCCGCTGCCTGCCCAATCCGCATTACGTCGCCGAGTTGCGTCCGCTCACCGGGCGCGACCGGCCAGTGCAGGATTTTCTCGAAGCCAGCCCCAACGCCATGGCGCTGCTGGCCGACATCCGCGGCTTTGTCGAAAACTGGCTACCGTGCTTCATCCGCGACCACCGTGCCTACCTGACCGTGGCCATCGGCTGCACCGGCGGCCAGCATCGCAGCGTCTACTTCGCCGAAACGCTGGCCGCCGCCTTCCGCGAACGTGAGCAGGTGCTGGTGCGGCACCGCGAACTGAGCTGATGCTGCTGCGTGCCGGCGATATCGGCGTGCTGCTGGCGGGCGGCGGCATCGTCGTCGCGCTGGCGGTGTTTGCCTGGAGCGGCGGACGCGGCGACACCGTCGTCATCCGCGCCGCCGGGCAGGTGGTGGAAACCACGGCGCTCACCCACGCGCAAAGCATTGCCGTTGACGGCCCGCTCGGCACCACCCGGATCGAAATCGAACCCGGCCGCGCCCGCGTGGCGGCCGATCCCTCGCCGCGCCAGTTGTGCGTAAAGCAGGGCTGGCTCACGCAATCGGGGCAGGCGGCCCTATGCCTGCCGAATCAGGTCAGCCTCGAAATCCGCGGGCATGCCTCGGCCTATGACACACTCGGCTATTGAGCTGCCCGTCACCGCGGACGACCGCCGCATCGCGCGGCTGGCGGCACTGGCGATCGGCCTGACGCTGGCCGAAGCGGCGATCCCCAGTCCCATCCCGGGGGTGAAACCCGGACTCGCCAACATCGTCGTCCTGCTGGTGCTGCTGCAGCACGGCTGGCGCGCGGCGGCCTGGGTATCGGGTTTGCGCGTGCTGGCCGGCGGCCTGCTGCTGGGCAGCCTGTTTGCGCC
>DAOMWT010000042.1:0-19981 GCA_035436705.1 Thiobacillus sp.
CCAGTCGGGCGTCGCCTCGGCGGCCACCGCCTGCAGGCGTTCGCGCAGCACCGCTTCGACCGCCGCTTCCCAGCCGGGAGCGACGGAGAGTTTTTCCCACAGGCGCGGCACGCTGTCCAGGCCGCGGCTCCGCAGCCAGTCGCCAAGCTTCTCGTCGGCCTTGAGGCTTTCCTGCAGTTTCTTCAACGCGGCGAGCTCGGCTTCGGTCTGGTGCAGCGTCTTGCGCGCGGTTTCGAGTTCGCGCGTGTGCTGCGCGCGCGCAGCGTCAAGTTCGGACAAGGCGGTTTCGGCTTCCTTGAGGCCCATCTGCGCAGTCGATAATGTCTGCGCCAGTTCCTCGACTTCGCTCTGTTTTTGCGCCAGCCCGGTGGTATCGGTTCGCGGCAGCTGCGCCTGTTCCTGGGCGAGCCTGCGCTGGCGTATATCCAGCTGTTCGAGCTGGCGTTTGGTGTGGCCGAGGCTGTTTTCGTCGACCTGGCGCGCCTGATCCAGTTGCGAGACCACGCGCTGCGCCTCGCCCACCGCCTGCTGCGCCTGGCGCAGGGCGGCGTCCTTCTGCGGCAGCGTGCTGTCGGTGGCCTGGCGCGCCGCGGCCTCGGCCTCGGCAAGCACGGCCTCAAAGCCGGGCTGCTGCACATTCACTTCGTCCAGGGCTTCCGCAGTGGACGCGCGGCGCGCCTGCTGCGTCTCCATGCGCGCGCCCAGTTCCTGCACCTGGCGATACAGGCGCTCACGGGTGGCGTTCTGGTGCGCCATGGCCTGCTCGATGCGCGCGACCTCGGATTGCGCCTGGTAATACGCGGCCTGCGTGGTGTTGAGCGTGTCCTGCCCGGCGAACTGGGTCTGGCGCGCGGTTTCCAGGGTCGCTTCGATATGGCGCAGGCGCGCGGTCTCGGCTTCGAGTCTGTTCTGCGCCTCGGCCAGATCCTTGTCGATGCGCGCGCGCTGCTGGGCAGCATCGTGCTTGCGGGCATACCACAGGCGGTGCTGGGCAAACGTCAAATCTGCTTGAAAGCTGCGGTAGTGCTGGGCGACCGCAGCCTGCGCGGTGAGCTTCTCGACCTGGATCCCGAGTTCGCGCTGGATATCCTCGACGCGGTTCATGTTGTCGCGCGCGTCCTTCAGCCGGGCTTCGGTTTCCTTGCGGCGTTCCTTGTACTTGGACACGCCCGCGGCTTCTTCCAGATAGCCGCGCAGCTCTTCCGGCCTGGCCTCGATCAGGCGCGAGATCATGCCCTGCTCGATGATGGCATAGGCGCGCGCGCCGACGCCGGTGCCGAGAAAGAGGTCGGCAACGTCACGCCGCCGCACCCGCATGTTGTTGATGTAATAGGTGGAATCGCCGCTGCGGTCGAGCACGCGCTTGACCGCGATTTCGGCGTATTGCGACCACTGGCCGGCGGCACGGCCGAGTTCGTTGTTGAACGCCAGTTCGACCGACGCACGCGACGCCGGCTTGCGGCTGGCGGAGCCGTTGAAGATCACGTCCTGCATGGTTTCGCCGCGCAGGTGCTTGGCCGACGATTCGCCGAGCACCCAGCGCACCGCGTCGATCACGTTCGACTTGCCACAGCCGTTCGGCCCTACCACCCCGGTCAGCTGCGCGGGGACGGGAATCACGGTGGGGTCGACGAAACTCTTGAAGCCGGCAAGTTTGATGTGGGTTAAACGCAAGACAGCGGAACCTTGGCTTTTATAATGGGGTCTCCAAACGCCCTTGCGGGGTCGTTTTTGTTGCCGCCATTCTACACCGAGCCTTTTTATGCCTTCCACGCCCACCAAGACCCTCGAAACCTTTTCCAATCCAAAACCTGGACGCGACTTTCACATTCACATGGAAATCCCTGAATTCACGTGTCTTTGCCCCAAGACAGGGCAGCCGGATTTCGCCACGCTGATCCTCGACTACATCCCCGACAAGACCTGCGTTGAACTCAAAAGCCTGAAGCTCTACATGTGGAGCTTCCGCGAGGAAGGGCATTTTCATGAAGATGTGACCAACCGGATACTTGACGATCTGGTCAAAGTGACGAAGCCGCGCTTCATGCGGCTCACCGCCAAGTTCTACGTGCGCGGCGGGATCTTCACCAATGTGATCGCCGAACACCGCAAGAAAGGCTGGCAACCCGCGCCGCGCGTCGACCTCACACAGTTCGAGCACCAGTCGAATATACACGGCTAATCCATTGTATTTTCTAGGAATCGATTTCGGAACATCGGGCGCGCGCAGCTGCGTGATCGACGCCGACGGAATGATCGTTGCCGAGGACAAGCGCGACTTCGGCACGCTGGAAGACTACGAGCGCGCCGGCATCTGGCGCGAGGCGCTGTGGGATCTGGTCGCTTCGCTGCCGCCGGCGATCCGCTCGCAACTGTCCGGCATCGCACTCGACGGCACCTCGGGCACCGTGCTCGCCTGTGACGAGGAACTCAGCCCACGCCATCCGCCGCTTCTGTACAACGACGGCCGTGCGGGCATTGAAGCCGCTTTGATCAGGAAAACCGCCACGCTCGGGCATCCGGCTGCCGCCGTCACCTCCGGGCTCGCCAAGGTGCTGTGGCTGAAGAAGCGCCTCGGCCTCACCGGCGCCCGCCTCTACCTCAGCCAGGCCGACTGGCTGTCGGGCCTGCTGAGCGGGCGGGTCGGCATGACCGACTACCACAACGCCCTCAAGATGGGGCTCGACCTCGACGACCTGAAATGGCCGGCCTGGGTCGAAACCCTCGCCGACGTCGGTACCCTGCCGGTACCGGTTGCGCCCGGCTCGCGGCTGGCGACCGTGTCGCGCCCGCGCGCGCGCTACCTCGGCGTCTATCCCGGCTGCATGGTGCACGCCGGCACCACCGATTCCATCGCCGCTTTTCTCGCCGCCGGCGTCAGCCAGAGCGGAGACGCCGTCACCTCGCTCGGCAGCTCCCTGGTGCTGAAGCTGCTGTCCGACACCCGGGTGGAATCGGTCGAGCACGGCGTCTACTCGCACTGGTTCGGCGATCGCTGGCTCGCGGGCGGCGCGTCCAATTCGGGCGGCGCCGTATTGCGGCAGTTCTTCGACGACCGCCAGCTGGCCGCGCTGAGCGAACGCATCGACCCCGCCGTCGCCAGCCCGCTCGACTACCTGCCATTGTCGAAAGCCGGCGAACGCTTCCCGATCAACGATCCTGGGCTCTCCCCTCGCCTGACGCCACGTCCGGTCGACGACGCCGAATTTCTGCACGGCCTGCTGGAAAGCCTGGCGCGCATCGAGGTCTGTGGCTACAGATTGCTCAAGGAACTGGGCGCCACGCCGGTACGCCGGGTCGAAACCGCGGGGGGTGGCGCACAAAACCCTGTATGGATGCATATCCGCCGGCGTCTGCTGGGAATTCCGGTCGCGCGCGCCGCGCACACGGAAGCCGCCTACGGCGCCGCGCTGCTGGCGCGCGATGGCCCGCGCTGTTTCGTCTCCCCAGCGACCCGAGGCCATCGACTGTAGTCAACGCCATGTATCAAGCCTGAATCCGGGCGCCTCCGCTCTTTCGGCAAGAAGCATTCATGACCAGGACCCGCGCAGCATCCGGCGATGCTGATCGACGTCCGCCCACTTGGTGCGGCCTTGCGTCAAACGCGTTCGCGCACGCTGGCGAGGGCAGATCCTCCGGGCCGCATGGCACTCGTCATCCGCAAAACAGTGCGTGCTTCGCCTGGCCGGAACGCGCAGGCCGCCGTCCGGAGCAGGCCGACGGCTCGTCTTGCGCCAGCCGGGGTCCGCGCGCTTCGCGTGTGCCGGCACGTTCAGTGATATTTTTCCATGCTGACATGACCGGGCTCGCGCCGGCGATGCCGCTTCATCCCGCGTTTTTCCAGGCTGGCCAAGGTATCCTGCAGCATGCTGGAATTTCCGCAGAGCATCACATGGGCAAGTTTTGGTGTCAGCTCCAGGCCGGTTTTTAGCTCCAGTGCGCCGCTTTCGATGCTGGCGGGAATCCGTTGACATAGATGGCCGTCGCAGGGCTCACGGGTGATGAACGGAACGAACTGGAATTGCGCGGGGTGACGCCGCCGTATTTCCTGGATGGTGTCCTGATAACTCAGTTCGTCCCGTGTGCGAACCGAATAACCCAGCACGACTTTCTCGAATCGCGACCAGGGCGCAGCGGTTTTCAGGATGGAGAGGAAAGGGCCGATCGCAGTTCCCGTGGCGAGGAGCCAGAGGTGGCGGGCTTCGGGAATTTCATCCAGGGTGAGGAATCCATTCGGTGTGGGCACGACCCAGAAGTGGTCTCCTGGCTGAAGCTGTGCCAGGCGGGGTGAGAGCGGGCCTTCGCGGACGACGTTGAAATAGATCTCATGCGGCCTCTCGTCGGGCGCATTGACCATGGAATACGGGCGCCCGATGCGTTCGCCGGCGATGTCCATCCCCGCGCGAATGAACTGGCCCGCATTGAAAGGATCCAGTTCGGCTTCAAAACGCAGCGAAATCAGTGCATCGTTCCAGCGTATGCGTTCGACTACGGTTGCCTGTATCCATTCGCTCATCGCCTGCTCCTCGGGGGAAACGTACGCTGCATTATGAGGTGTGCGCGCCTGCATTCAACCCGCATCCCGTATCCGGGTGCGCTATGATGCCGGACTACGCGAGGCGACGCCCGTCGCGGATGCCAATCCGCATACCATGAACACAAGACCCGATCAATGCACCCCACCGGTTCGACGCGAGTCGCCGGGTGCGCGCATGCTGGCGGAGCTGGGCGGCATGTCGCCCGCCTATTTCGGCATGGTCATGGCGACGGGCATCGTCTCGCTCGCCGCCCACTTTCTCGCCATGCCGCGCGTCGCGCACGCGTTGTTCCAGCTCAATATCGTCGTCTATGCCGCGCTGTGCATGCTGACCGTGCTGCGCATGATTTTCCACACCCGCCGATTCTTCGGCGACATGCTCGATCATCTGCGCGGCCCCGGATTTTTCACCACCGTGGCTGCCACCGGCGTGCTCGGCAGCCAGTTCATCGTGCTCACGGCGGGCTATGACACAGGGACTGTGCTCTGGGGAGTGGCGGTCCTGCTCTGGATCGCGCTGACCTACACGATATTTACCGGCTTCACCGTCAAGGAACGTAAACCGACCCTCGACAAGGGGATCAACGGCGCCTGGCTGCTCGCAGTGGTGGCAACCCAGTCGATCGCTGCGCTCGGCGCGCTGCTGGCCACCCACGTCGATCAGCCGGGCAAGCTGGAGATGAACTTCCTCGCGCTCTCGATGTGGCTGTGGGGCGGCATGCTGTACATCTGGATGATGTCGCTGATTTTCTACCGCTACACCTTCTTCGAGCTTGCGCCCGGCGATCTGACGCCGCCGTACTGGATCAACATGGGCGCGATGGCGATTTCCACCCTGTCCGGTTCGTTGCTCATCATCAACGTGTCCGATGCGCCCTTTCTCACCTCGCTGCTGCCGTTCATCAAGGGGTTCACGGTTTTTTACTGGGCAACGGGCAGCTGGTGGATACCGATGCTGCTGGCGCTCGCCCTGTGGCGCCACGTGTACAAGCGCTTCCCGATGAAATATGACCCGCTTTACTGGGGCGCGGTTTTTCCGCTCGGGATGTATGCGGTCGGCACCGACCGGATGATCGAAGCGATGGGATTCGACTTCCTCGGGTTCCTGCCGCCGGTCTTTCTGTACATCGCGCTTGCCGCATGGACGGCCGCATTTACCGGATTCGTCCTGGACCTGCTGCGCCGCATACGTGCCTTGGGATCCGATAGACCGGGGCGATAAGCGGCATACAACGCGGGACTCAACCCGGACGCGCAGCCTGGCCCGGCAAGGGATTTCGATGAACGCCAGGGTGGCTGCCGTCCGTCGCCCAGTCCCTGCCGCTTGCCGCGACAAGACCGATCGGGCCGGTTCGGAACTACGCTCAGGCCCGGCACCGATTCGTACCCCCGGCTGAAGCCCCGCCTGCAACCAGAGTCGCATATCAATCGCCGGATGCCTGTCCTATGCTGGGGGCAGTTGCCGCAGCGCTCAAGGTACCTGCCTCGCTCGCCGCGGTGGCCCACCAGGGGGACGGCACAATGAAAATACGTGATCATCGGCTGACACGGGACGATGGATCTGCGCTGGCTTATCTCGCCAGCCCACACGTTGGGAAGACCATTTCACCCCGTTTTCTGATCCTTCATTACACCGCCGGCAGCAGTGCGGCCGGCACGGTGGCCTGGTTCCGCAACCCGGCTTCCCGCGTTTCCGCTCATCTGGTCATCGCGCGCGACGGCACGGTGACGCAGCTGGTGCCGTTCGACCGCGAAGCCTGGCATGCCGGCCAGTCGCGCTGGGGCAGTCTGTCCGGGCTCAACCGCCACAGCATCGGCATCGAACTCGACAATGCCGGCTGCCTGATCCGGAGCGGCGGCAAATGGGTATCACCGCTCAGCCGCCGCAGCTATCCCGACAGCGAAGTCACTGTCGCCTGTCACCGCAACGACCCGCCCGGCACTCCACCCTGTGGCTGGCACAGCTACACCCCGGAACAGATCGAAGCCACGCTGGAATGCAGCATGGCGCTGATCGATCAATACGGTCTTGCCGATGTGCTGGGGCACGAGGACATTGCGCCCGGACGCAAGCGCGACCCGGGCCCGGATTTCCCGCTCGAATCAGTGCGCGCGCGCCTGCTGGGACGTGGCGACGACCATCCCGAGCGCTACCGCACCACCGCCCGGCTGTATGTACGGAACGGGCCCGGACCCGGGCATGCCGCCCTGCCCGGCACCCCCTTGCCCCCTGCCACCGAGGTCGAGGTACTGGCCAAACGGGGACTGTGGTGGGAAGTCGACGTCGCTGGCGAGGTCAACGGCGTAATGGATATCGTCGGCTGGTGCCATAGCAAATATCTGAAAGCGATCGATGCCTGATACGCCGACCTCACTCGACTGGGATACCGTCCACGCGCAGGAGCGCGCGACCATCCGCGAACCCGATGGCCGCCACGACGGGCCCGGCCGGCCGCTGACCGGGCTGGCTTTCTCCGGCGGCGGCATCCGCAGCGCCACCTTCAATCTCGGCATCACCCAGGCGCTGGCGGAACTGCGGCTGCTGCGGCAGTTCGATTACCTGTCGTGCGTCTCGGGCGGAGGCTACATCGGCGGCTGGCTGTCGGCCTTCATCCACCTCAAGTGCAACGGCCGCGTCGAGGACGCCGAGCCGCAGCTGCATAGCGGCGGCAGCGAAAACCCCGCGATCCGCTTCCTCCGGAGCTACAGCAACTACCTCACCCCCAAGGCCAGCTTTTTTTCCGCCGACACGCTGACCGCGGTGGCCACCTATCTGCGCAACCTCTATCTCAACCTTGTCCTGCTGCTGCTGGCGCTTGGCGGGCTGCTTTTGCTGCCGCGCCTGCTGGTGTGGTTCGTCCGCTGGCTCACCGGTTGGGAAGGCGCTCACGTCGCAACCGACGCCAGTCTGCTGCCGCTGTTTGGCGGCGGCATCCTACTGATCGTCATGGCCATGCTGGTCATCGGCCTCAACCTGGGCAGCCGCGGCGCATTCAAAAGCCGGCCGTTCTACACCCGCCAGGCCGGCGTGCTGGCGCTGGTGGTGCTGCCGGTGCTGCTGTCGGCCTGGCTGATTGCCTACGGCTTCTATGCCGGCGCGGCAAAGCTGGACCGGATTTCGCTCGGTGGCTGGGTGCTGTGGGGCATGCTGGTCTATGTCCCGCCCTGGCTGATAGGCTGGGCGCTGGGCCGGTTTTTCGGCCACCGCACAGACGATCAGCCGCGGTTCAGCCTGGGGCACATCGCCGCCATGGGCGGCTACGCGCTGCTGGCGGGCGCGCTCGGCGGCCTGCTGCTCGCTGCGTTTGCCGAGCTGACAGAATGGATCCGGCAGGTGGGGACCGGCTACAGTGGCTCGTGGATCGCATCGGCACTCGCCACTGCCCTGCTGCTGAAATTCTATTCACTCACGGTAGTGGCCCACATCGGCCTGATGGGGCGATATTTCTCGCACGATTCGCGCGAATGGTGGTCCCGTCTCGGTGGCTGGATATTGCTGGCGGCGCTGGTATGGGCCACCCTGTTCAGCATCGTCTATATCGCCCCGGCCTTCTTCCGCTGGGCGCCCGAGGCCTTCGTCGCAGCGGGCGGTCTGACCTGGGTGCTGTCGACCCTCAGCGGTGTATTGCTGGGACGCGCAGGAACAACCGCCGGCGACTCCCGCAAAACCTGGCGCGATCGCGCCGCCCAGGTGATGCCTTATGTCTTCGTCGTCGGCCTGCTGGGACTGCTGTCGTTCGGCCTGCATCAGCTGTTGATGCTGCCGGTGTTCTGCGCCGGATGCGAGGAGCATGTCCGCACCTCCACACAGTTCATGGATGTGCTGCGGCAGGAAGCGGTCAACTTCCAGCGCCCCGCCATCGCGTGGGTGGCGATCCTGTGCATCGGCAGCCTCGCGGCCGCCACCGCGCTGGCGTGGCGCATCGACGTCAACCTGTTCTCGATCTATCACTTCTACCGCCAGCGCCTGGTGCGCAGCTACCTCGGCGCCTCGCGCTGCAAGCTGCGCGTGCCGCACCCGTTCACCGGCTTCGACCCGCGCGACGACCTCAGGCTGGCCGACCTCTGCAGCATGCCGCTGGGCCAGCCGCAATGCCAGCGTCCCTACCCTATCCACAATACCGCGATGAACCTGGTCGCCGGCAAGCAGCTCGCGTGGCAGGAACGGCGCGCCGCCGCGTTCGCCTTTACCCCCATGGCCTGCGGCTACAGCTTCACCCTGCCTGATGAGAAAGGCCAGCTGCTCAGCCATTACCGCCCCACCGCGCAGTATATGGAAGGCGTGTGGATGGGATCGGTGATGGCGATCTCGGGCGCCGCCGCCTGCCCCAACATGGGCTACCACAGCTCACCCGCGCTGACCTTCCTGATGACCGTGTTCAACGTCCGGCTCGGCCACTGGAGCCCCAATCCGGCCAGCGAAAAACACTGGACGAAACACGACCCGCCGTTCGGCGGCATCTACCTGTTGAGCGAACTGTTCGGCCACACCCAGCACAGTTCACCCTTCGTCTATCTGTCCGACGGCGGCCATTTCGAGAATCTCGGGATCTACGAACTGGTGCGGCGGCGCTGCACCTGCATCGTCGCCATCGACGCCGGCGAGGACGGCGACAGCCATTTCGGGGATCTCGGCAACGCCATCCGCAAGTGCTACGCCGATTTCGGCGTGATCATCGACATTCACGCCGAAGACCTCGAAAGCGGCTATTCCGCCATGGGCCGCATACGCTATCCGCCCCGTGCAGGAAGTCAGGAACAGCCTGCGGAAGGCCATCTGATCTACATCAAGCCGCGGCTCACCGGCACCGAGCCCGCCGACCTGCTCAACTACAAGTGCACCCACCCCGGATTTCCGCACGAATCGACAACGGATCAATGGTTCGACGAATCGCAGTTCGAGAGCTACCGCAAGCTCGGCCACTACATCGGCAAGGCGGTGTTCGACGCGGTGCTGACCGAAACCATCCAGCGCCAGGAAATGGCCGGCGACAGTGGACCGGTCCTGCCATGGCTGTGCGAAATCCTGCGCGAGCGGCGCGATGAGACCCACTTGAAAGCCCCTCATCCTTGACTAAGGTTCAGGGCAGTCTGTCCTGCCCACAGGAGAGCACGATGAAGACTTCGTTCTGGCTAGGCGCCTTCAGTATCGCAGCCGTCGCCGCATTGGCCTGGCTCACCCACCAACCCGAAACCGCGCGCGCCACGTTGCCGGCGGCAGCCGAAGTGGCACTTGTCGTGCCAGCCACGACCGGGTCTTCCGATTTTCTCTACACCGACGCCGGTTTCCACGAAGCCGAAGCCGGCCTGTCCCCCTCGGCACGCGCCGGCCGCGAGATCTGGTTCAAGGCCACCGCCGGCAACGCGCGTTTCCATACCTACACCTTCCAGCAACGCATCACCGCGCTGATCGACTGGTACGGGGTGCTGCGCGGGGATGCACGCGACACCCGCTTCAAGACCTGGGGGTTGATCAACGACCCCGGCTGCTGCACGCCGGGCTCCACCGGCTGCCCTGCCAAAAGTGCCAAAGAGACCTACGGCTTCGACTGGTGCCCCGGCGACGAGACCCTGCTGAAGTTCGTCGGCAAGCCGGGCTACCGCGACCCCGCCTGCGACTTCAAGGACGCCAGCGTCGCCGCCAGCGATCCCGATGGCCACCAAAAGGGTCGCGAGGATAGCTGCAACCTGGCTTTCGGTACCTCCACCGGCGCGCTCGGCTTCCGCAAGTTTCCCAATCCGCGCTTCGACGCGGCGGTGTGGAAGCAGGTCAACGGCCGCCTTGGCAGTTGGGAAGGCTACAACCGCAAACTGTCCAGCGACCCCGCGCGTTCCGACTTCAAGGTACGCAAACTGGCCGATGCCTCGATCGAACCGCCGTTCCTGATCGGCACCGCGTGCGCCTCCTGCCACGTCGCCTTCAATCCGGCCAGGCCACCGGCGGACCCCGAACACCCAAAATGGGAAAACCTCTCCGGCCTGGTCGGCAACCAGTACATCCGCGTCTCCGAGATCCTCATTTCCGGCATGCCGCACGACGACCTGCTGTGGCAGGTCTTCGCCCACGCCCGCCCCGGCACCTCCGACACCTCGGCGATCCCCAACGACCAGGTCAACAACGCCGGCACCATCAATGCGCTGATCAACATCGCGCAGCGCCCCACCTTCGCGGGCGAGCGGGTCAACCGCTGGCGCAAGGCGGCGGCGTGTCCGGCGGGCGCGAAGGAATCGACGTGCTGGTGCGAACCCGGCAAGGCAGGCAAATGCTGGGAAAAGAGTGTGAAAACCGAGACCGTCCATCACATTCTCAAGGGCGGCGGCGACTCGATCGGCGCACTCGGCGCGATCCAGCGCGTCTACTTCAACATCGGCTCCTGCGCCGAGCAGTGCTGGGTCAACCACCTCACCGACCTGCGCCAGCTCGACCCGCAGGCCCGCAACTTCGGCCAGACACCATTCGACATCGGCCAGTGCCGGCGCGACTGCCCCAACTTCCGCGCGGTGGAAGACCGCCTGCACAACATCCTCGATTTCTTCCTCACTGCGCCCGAAGGCCAGGCGCGCGACCTCGCCGAAGCGCGCGCCAACCAGCATGGCACCGCCTACGTTCAGGCCGACCTGGTGCGCGACCTCGAGCGTGATTTCGGCCCGAACGCAGTCTCGCGCGGCCAGCAGGTGTTCGTCGAGAACTGCGCGCGCTGCCATTCCAGCGGCAAACCGCCGTTCGAGGCCGTCGATTTCCGTGCCATCGACAGCAAGACCGGCCTGCGCGCCGACTGGCTGGGCAACGACGTGCCTATCCCGGTCACCGAAGTCGGCACCTACCGTTGCCGCTCGCTGCACGCCAACCATATGCGCGGCCACGTCTGGGATCAGTTCGCCAACGAGGACTACCACGCCCGCAAGGCCGTATCCGGCATCCTCGAACCGCACGACGGCGGGCGCGGCTACTACCGTAACATCTCGCTGCTTAACCTGTGGGCACACGCCCCTTTCCTGCACAACAACTCGGTCGGCCCCGAGCTGTGCGGCTGGGGCGGCGACAAGGCCAATCCCTACGAGCTGTACCGCTCCAGCTACGTTGACACCCGCCAGCCCGGCAACCCGCCGCTGGCGCAGGACAGGCAGCCGGCGTGCCGGGCCTATGATCCATCGGTCGACGGTCGCTTCAAGCTTTATGTCGCGTCGATGAACGATCTGCTCAATCCGTCGCAGCGCATTCCCAAGGCGACCAAGGTCGACCAGGACATCGTGCTCGACATCGGCCCGCGCATCTTCGACGGCAAGGAGGAAAAACGCCTGGTTGGCTTCACCGTGCGGGTGCCGGCCGGCGCCACCGCGGGCAACGTCGGCAACTTCCTCCACAAGGATTTCATCGTCGACCTGATTCGCGCCAAACTGAAGCCGCAGGAGCTCGAAAAGCGCCTCGCCACCGTGCTTCCCGCAGCCGAGGCCAGGAAGCTTGCGGACGAAATGCGGGCCATCGGCAAGGCCATCGTCTCCGACCCCGACCGCCTGGTCGAGGTGGTGAAGGAGGCGCGCGCCCGCACCCCGGCGCTATGGCAGGTCTATTCGTCATGCAGCGCGGAAATCGAGAACGACGGCCACCGCTTCGGCGAAGACCTGTCCCACGCCGACAAGAACGCGCTGATCGCCTTCCTGGCTACGCTCTGAGGAGACCGCCATGTTTTCGCCTATTCGAGATCAACATACGCCCGACCCGAGATGCTGTTGCAACGGGCTCAGGCCGCGTCGCACGATAAGCCACGATGTGCTGCGCCTGGTGATGGTCGTGCTGCTTCTGCTGCCGATGATCCTGATGCTTTCCGGCTGCGACAAGCTCAACGACTGGTTCGGCAACAAGCCCGACATCGCGTTCGCCCCCTACGGCGACGATTACGCCAGCAAGCCGGACTTCGCGCAGGTCGAATACGCGCACCCCATTCCGCTGCAGGAACTCGCCAGAATCACGCCCAAATACCTCGCCGGCCTGAATCAGGAAGAACTCGACCAGCTGTACGCCCGATTGAGTTCGGGGCCGATTCCCGACGGCCCGTTCGACGGCGAGATCGTCTTTCCGCGCGGCAGTTCGGGCAAGCTGCGTGCCGCCGAAATCATTGGCGGGCTCAAGGGCCTGGGGGTGAACTTCAAGGGCAGGGTGCTGGAGACCGCGGGCGAAGCACTGTGGAAAGGCAAGGTGTTCTATCGCGACCAGAAAGTGCTGCGTAACCGCATCCAGGATCTCGCCGTACTGCGGCCGGTGATCGGTCCCGGCGACATTCCCAAGATCGATGTCGACGGCCGCGATGCCTGGCTGCTATTTCCGGCCAAGCTGTATTGCGGGCAAAGCCTGATCGACTCGCGCCGCGAATCGATCATCATCGACTACGCCTTCACCGACGAAATCCGCGGCTACCGCGAGAAGCCCGATTTCCTTGCCGGACGCCGCGGCCTCAGGGTGCGCGACGAAATCCGCATGGTGCGGCCCGGCCTGTATCTCGGCCGCGCCTACATGGATCACGCCTTCATCCTCAATTTCGTGCTCGCCAACAAGGATGTCGACCGCGCCGGCCGTGCCGAATTCGAGACTGGTCAGATCCGCGACGACTGCTGGTCCGGCACGCAGAAACGGGTGCTGGCAGCACGCTAGCGTCATGAGACCGGGCTGGCTCACGCTCATGTTCGCCGCCGCACTGATCTTCTCGCATCCGGTCTCTGCGCAGGGCGACCTGCCGCCGGCCGGGCGCTCGCGCTTCGACCAGCTGATCGGCAGCCAGCCGGTGCCATTCCCGTTTTCCCGGCTGGTCGACGCGATCAACCGCCGGATGCAGACCGGCAGCGGTGGCCTGCCACCCCTGAAAATCACGCTGATCCCGCTTGGCCGTTCGCTGCAGCGCGATGCCGGGGCGCCGGATTTTTTCCGCTACCCGCGCGTGGTTGCCGCTGCCGACGGCGCCGGCAAGCCGGGCATCCCGCCGCTGAAGGACCGGCTGTTCCTCGGCTATCACGAAAAGGGGACGGTGATCGAAGTCATCAGCTACAACGATGCCGCCGGCCGCTTCGAATTTCAGGTGGTGCGCGATTACCGGAAAGGCAAAACCCCGCAGGTGTTCTACGCGCGGCGCAGCCTGTGCCTCGCCTGCCACCAGAACGCCGCGCCGATCTTCGCCCGCCCGCTGTGGGATGAAACCCCGGCCAACCCGGCGATCGCCGCCCGCCTGAAAGATGCGCGACGCGATTTCTACCGGGTCAAACTGACCGGCACCGATATCGCCTACTTCATCGACGCGTCCACCGACCGGGCCAACCTGTTCTCGGTCTGGCAGACGCTGTGGCAGCAGGGCTGCGGCCCGGGCGAAGCGGGCGAACGTTGCCGCCTGCAGGCCTTCGCCGCTGCGCTCGATTACGCGCGCCGGGGCTCCTTGCCTGCACCCGGCATCCTGCCGGAACTCGATCGCGCCTGGACAAGTATCTGGCCGCATGGCCTCGCCATCCCCAATCCCGATCTGCCCAACCGCGATCCGCTCGCCGCCTTGCAGAACCCGGATAACGACCCCTTGCTGTTGCGCCCGCCGCTCGAAACCTGGCAGGCACCGGACAAGACCGCTTTCGTCGTCGGGCTGGCCGGCATGCTCGACGTCCACGCTGCGCGGCGGCTGAAAGCGGCCAATCTCGCCGCGCCGCTCGAACGCCTGCGCGCACGCGGCGCATTTTCCGCCCGTCCGTTCAGCCACACGCTGCTCGACGACCTGCTGGCCGAACCCGGCACAGCGCGTCGGGCCCGTCCTGTCCGTCTGCCGCCCGCGCGCATGGAACCGGTTTCCGTCGCCCGCGGCGCCAGCCCGCTCGTTGCTCCTTTCCGCACCCACTGCGCCAGCTGCCACGACACCACGCTGCCGCATCCGCCCAATTTCCTGCACGGCAGCCTGGCCGAGGTCGAGGCCAGGCTCGATCACTGCGCACCGCGCATGTTCGTGCGCCTGAGCATGGCGGGCGTTCCCGAAGCCGCACGCAGCAAGCCACCGATGCCGCCGGCCGCTGCGCTCGCTAGCCGCGGTATTGATCCTGCGCACTGGGCCGCCTCGCCCGAACTCGCCGCCTTGAAACGCATTGTCGCCAGCCGTCTGCGCGGCCAGGATCCGGCCAGCCTGCTGCGGCGGCCCTACGCGCAGCTACCTCCCTGCCTGCCGCCGTCCGACTACGCGGGGCGCGTACCATGAGCACGCCCGAAGCCCGCTGCTCCGGCTGCCGTTTCTTCCTGTGGGCTGTGCTGGCCCTGTTCGCGCTCGGCGCACTCGGCGCGGCGATCCGTTTCCTGCCCGACCGCCCCGTCACCTACGACGACCCGGTCGAACATTTCAAATACGGCTCGACTGGCGGCGAACGCAACATGGGCTTTCCCTACTGGCTGTTCCAGGTGCTGCCCGAGGTCTGCCCCGATCTGTTGCCGGGCAAGGGCTATGCATCTCTCGGATTCATCTACGAGCCGGGGCACGATCTGCCGGTTGGCATGTCGCAGCGGAGACACATGGGCATCGACCGTGTGTTCCTGAACTGCGCGGTGTGCCACGCCGCCACCGTGCGCACCTCACCCGACGCCAAACCGATGCTGGTCGCCGGCATGCCGGCCAACCAGCTCGACCTGATGGGCTTCCAGAAATTCGTCCAGGCCTGCGTCAACGACCGCCGCTTCACCCCCGCGCAGGTGGTGCCGCGCATCGCCGAAAAATCCGGTGGCCTCGGGATACTCGACGAGCGGATCATCTACCCGCTCGGCATCCATCTGATGCGCGACGGCGTCGCCGGCCTGCTCGGGCGCCTGCACTTCATCCACCTGCAGCCCGACTGGGGGCCGGGGCGGGTCGACACGTTCAATTCGGCAAAGGCGATTTTCGGCGTGCCGTTCGAACGGTTGCCAAAGGAAGAACTGGTCGGCGTGGCGGATTTTCCGGCGATCTGGAACCAGGGCAAGAAGCAGGGGATGCAGCTGCACTGGGACGGCAACAACAGCCGCGTCGAGGAACGCAACCTGTCGGCCGCCTTCGGCACCGGCGCCACGCCGAAACTCATCGACCACGCCGCCATCGCCCGCATCGAGGCCTGGATCGCCACCGCCGTGCCGCCCGCCTTCGAAAAGCACTATCCCATCGACCGCACGCTTGCCGCGCGCGGCAAGATGCTCTACCAGAGAACCTGCGCTGCCTGCCACGGCCAGAGTGGCAGTGACTTTGCCGGCGAGTATGTCGGCAGAGTCACGCCGATCCATGCAATCGGCACCGACCGCGGCCGCCTCGATTCCTACACCCTGCAACTCGCGCAGAACCAGGGCATGCTGTATTCGGCCGATCCTGCGCACCGCTTCCGCCACTTCCGCAAGACCTGGGGCTACGCCAACGCGCCGCTCGACGGCATCTGGCTGCGTGCGCCCTATCTGCACAACGGCTCGGTGCCAACGCTGTGGGACCTGCTGCTACCCGCGGCACAGCGTCCGAAAGACTTTTATCGCGGCAACGACCTGTACGACCCGAAACATCTCGGTTTCGTCGCCGACCAGCCGGTCAGCCAGCGCCGCTCCCTGTTTGCCTACGACACCCGCATCCCCGGCAACCACAACACCGGACACGAGGGCGAAGCCTATGGCACCACGCTGTCCAACGCCGATAAGTGGGCGTTGCTCGAATACCTGAAAACATTTTAGGAGCCTGCCATGAAGACACGCTGCCGCTGTCCGCGCTGGCTGAAAATCACCGCCTTCCTCGTGCTGATCCTCGGCGCGCTGCTTGCCTATATCGGCTGGGACCGTTTCCTGCGTGATCACGGCGCGACGCAGTTCGACAACCCGGACGAGCGCTTCAAGTACGGCTCCATCGGCGCGGAGAACGATGCCGGCATTCCCTACTGGATCTTCTACGTGCTGCCGCGCGTCTTCCCCGACAAGCTGCCCAAGCCCGGCATCGGCTACGCCAGCTTCGGCGTGGTGTGGGAACAGGGCCAGGAACTGCCGGTGGGATTCTCCAAGCGTCGCATCGGTTTTGACCGCGTCGCCAACACCTGCGCCGCCTGCCACGTGGCGAGCTACCGCAGCCAACCCGAGGAAACGCCGACCCTGGTCGTGACGGGCCCCAACCACACGCTCGATCTCGAAGCCTTCTTCCGTTTTCTGGTCGACTGCGCCAGGGACCCGCGCTTCAACGCCGACACCCTGATGGCCGAGATCAACCTCGCCGCCGACCTCGACTTCATCGACCGTCTCGCCTACCGCCATCTCATCATCACAATCACCAAAAAACGCCTCACCGAACGCGAAAGCCAGTTCCAGTGGATCTACCGCCACGACTTTCCCGAATGGGGACGCGGACGCGACGACGCGATGAACCTGACAAAATATTTCATGATCCGCTGGCCGATGGACGACAGCTTCGGCCCGACCGACATGCCGTCGATATGGAATCTACAGAAATACCAGCCGGAGCAGGGACACCGGATGAATTTCGCCGGCGACTCGCACGACCCCTACTCGGTCGTCATCGATTCGGCGCTCGGTCTGATGGGTGCGGAGCCGAAGAACAGGAACGATTTCCTCGGCCAGATCGACTGGCTGGTCGACTATCTGAAGACCAAGCCGGCGCCGAAATATCCCTTCCCTATCGACGCCGGCCGCGCGGCTCGGGGCAAGCCCGTATTCGACGCGCACTGCGCCGCCTGTCACGCCAGCGCACGCACCGGAACGGTGATTCCCTTGAACGAAATCGGCACCGACCGCGGCCGCATCGATACCTGGGGCAAACAGGCGGCCATCGAGGCCAACCGGGTGGTCAGCGACATGGGCATCCAGCGCAAAGGACTGGTCGAAGCACCGCTCACCGGCTATGTGGCGCAGTTCCTCGACGGCATCTGGCTGCGCGCACCCTACCTGCACAACGGCTCGGTGCCGACCCTGGCCGACCTGCTGATGCCGCCGGCGCAGCGGCCGCCAATGTTCTGGCGCGGCTACGACGTCTTCGACCCGGTGCACGTGGGCTTCGTCGTGAAGGGCGCAGCGGCCGAACGTGCCGGCACCCCGTACGACACGCGCCTGCGCGGCAACGGCAACCAGGGGCACGACTTCGGCACCACCCTGCCCGCCAGCGACAAGGACGCGCTGCTGGAATATCTGAAAACACTTTGACAGGACATCCCCGTGCCCACGAAACCCCCACCCCCACCCACCGCCGGAACGCTGCGATCCAGCGCCGAACGCGCCACTGCCAAGCAGCTCGACGCCTTCCCCGACCGCATTGATCTGCGCGACTGGTACTACCAGCCTGCGCTCATCAGCCTGCCCGACGCTTACCTATCGTGCACGCTGATCCCGCGTTCGCGCATCCTCGACCAGGGGCGCGAAGGCGCCTGTACCGGCTTCGCGCTGGCAGCGGTGGTGAATTTCCTGCGCACCCGGCAGGGTCAGACGGCGCGGGTCAGCCCGCGTATGCTCTACGAACTGGCGCGGCGCTACGACGAATGGCCGGGCGAGGCCTACGAAGGTTCATCGGCACGCGGCGCGATCAAGGCCTGGGTCAAGCACGGCGTCTGCCACGAAACCTCGTGGAGGCACACCCAGCACGGCATTCAGCACATGACCGATGCGGTGATCGCCGAGGCGATGCAGGCGCCGGGCGGCGCGTACTACCGCATCCGCCCCAGCGACGTACGCGACATGCACACCGCGCTCAACGAGACCGGCATTCTCTACGTGACGCTGATGGTGCACTCCGGCTGGGCGGGCCCGGGCACCGAGAAAGGCGCGCGCGCGGTGAACGTGAACGTCGAGGGGCGCAAAACGCCCTACCGTTTTCCCGTCATCCGCCGCAGCGGCAGCGCCGATGGCGGCCACGCCATCGCCATCGTCGGCTACACGCCGCAGGGCTTCGTCATCCAGAATTCGTGGGGGCCGGACTGGGGACTGGACGGCTTCGCCTTCCTGCCCTACGAGGATTTCCTGATGCACGCCACCGACGTCTGGGTCGCGCAGATGGGCGTGCCGGTCACGCTCGACCTGTGGGCGGGCGACCGCGGTATCAGCAACGCCGGCTTCCAGCGCGCCACCCGCGCCATTCCCCTGTCCGAGATCCGCCCCTACGTCATCGATGTCGCCAATAACGGCGAGCTGTCGGACTCGGGCGAATACTGGACCACCGAATCCGACCTTGAGCGCCTGTTCTGCGAAACCCTCCCCGCGCGCACGCAGGGCTGGAAGAAGCGCCGCATCCTGCTCTACCTGCACGGCGGCCTCAATTCCGAATCAGCCTCGGCCAGGCGCATCGTCGCCATGCGCGACGTCATGCTCGACAATGAAATCTACCCGCTGCACATCATGTGGGAGAGCGACTTCCTCTCCAGCATCGCCAACCTCTTCACCGACCTCTTCACCGAGGCCGACAAGCTCGCCGGCGGCGGCTTCCTCGAACACCTCACCGAAGCCAAGGACCGCGTGCTGGAACTCACGCTCGCCCGCTCCGGATTCAGGCTGTGGGGCGAGATGAAGGAGAACGCCCAGCTCGCCTCCGGACATTCGCACAACAAGGGCGCGATCCAGCTCGTCGCACAGTACGTCGAGATGGCCAAGAAACAACTCGCGAGCCACGACAAGACCGGCTGGGAACTCCACATCGTCGGCCATTCGGCCGGCAGCATCTTCGCCGCGCACGCCCTGCCGCTGCTGGCCAGCCTGGGGCTGCCGCTGAAGAGCGTGCAGTTTCTCGCCCCTGCCATCCGCATCGACACCTTCAAGAATCTGCTGTTGCCTGGCCTGAAAGCGGGACAGACCCCGCTGCCCAGCCTGTACATCCTGTCCGACAAGCTGGAACGCGACGACAGCGTCGGCCCCTACGCCAAGTCGCTGCTCTACCTGGTGTCCAACGCCTTCGAAGGCACGCGCGAGGTGCCGATCCTGGGCATGAAGGCCTGTCTCGACAACGACACCGAGCTCGCCAGCCTGTTCGGCGGGACAGTCGACGGCCGGCCCGCGCTGGTCGTCTCGGAAGGCATTCCGATCGACCCCGCCCACGAAACCGCGGCCGTCGCCAGGGGCGCGTCGGTCAGCCACAGCCACGGCGGCTTCGACAACGATTGCGCAACGATGAACTCGGTCCTCACCCGTATCCTCGACGGCACGCCCAGGCGCCTGTTCACCGCGCGCGACCTGCATTACTGAACCCCACCATCATGCCGGCCGACTTCTCCGCCCTGCTCGACACCCTGCTGGTGATTGCCGGCCTGGTGCTGGTGGTCGCCGGCCTGGTGATGTTCATCTACAGCAAAACCAGCACACAGGCATCGTCGGTCGAGGCATTCGGCATCAAGCTCAACGTCACCCATCCTTCGCTGATCCTGGTACTGGCCGGCGTCGGCCTGATGCTGGCGCCGCGGCTGCTGCCGGGCCTGCCCGGCAAGGAAGGCGACAAG
>DAOMWT010000042.1:19991-20346 GCA_035436705.1 Thiobacillus sp.
GGCGGGCGCCGCCGCCGGAGGGGAAGGCGACCCTGGCGGAGGCGACAAGCCGGTGCCGGCCGTTGTTGCTGAAGCGCCCCCCGCGAGCGCAAGCCCGGGGACGACTGCTGTGCCCATTCAGCCGCCTCCGCCAGGGTCGCCTTCCCCTCCGGCGGCGGCGCCCGCCGTCCCGAAGGCAACGCCCATTCCATCCACCCCGGCAGCGACGGTGTCCCCAGCGCGCGCGCCCGCCCAATCTGCCGTGACGCCTTCTTCCGCATCCGCCCGGCCCGCCCCTGCGGTAAAGCCGCGCGCTGCCGCACCTGAAACAGCCGCCAAAACACCGGCCCCCAGGGTCGCAATCGCCCGCCCCGCT
>DAOMWT010000043.1:0-20268 GCA_035436705.1 Thiobacillus sp.
AGTGCGCCGCTGACGGCCGCGCGCAGCGCACGCGCCTGGCAGCAGTTCGTCGCCGGCGCCTGGCAGGAAGCCGACACGCTGCACGGCGGCTTCGGCCAGGTCAGCAAATTTCCGATGGCGCCGCAACTGCATGCCTTGCTGGAGCGCCAGGCGCGGCAGCCGGACGCCAGGCTGGCCGAATTCCTGCGCCTGAGCTTCGATCAGATGGCGGCACGCGGACTGCACGATCACATCGGCGGCGGATTTTTCCGCTACACCACCGATCCCGGATGGGATACGCCGCATTTCGAGAAAATGCTCTACGACAATGCGCATCTGGCGATGCTCTATTTGCGCGCCGCTACTGTGCTGCGCCAGCCGCGTTACCGTGACATTGCCCGCAGCACGCTCGATTTCATGCAGGACGAATTGCTGGATGCGGGCGGCGGCCTGTACAGCAGCACCTCGGCGGTGGACGCTGCCGGGCGGGAAGGCGCCACCTATCTGTGGGAACCCGATGAGTTGAAACGGCACCTGTCGCCCGCGGCCTATGCCGCGGCGCAGCGGGTGTGGCGGCTCGATGCCGCACGCAGTTTCGACGACGGCTATCTGCCTGCGGAATACCGCACCCCGACGGCGGACGAGCGCCGGCTGCTGGCCGATGCCGCGCGCATCCTGCGCCCGTTGCGCCGCGCCCGCAGCCTGCCCAGGGACGACAAGCTGAATGCGGGCCTGAATGGCCTGGCGCTGTCGGCCTTCAGCCAGGCCATTCGACTCGATCCGGCCTATCGCCGACGCGCCGACAATCTGCAGCGATTCCTGCTGACGCAGCTGGTCAGGGACCGGCTGCTGATGAAGGCGATGGCGCGCGGGCAGATACTGCCGCAGGCCGAACTGGAGGACTACGCCTATGTCGTGCAGGGGCTGCTCGATCATGCCGAGGCCACCGGCAACGCGCAATCGCGCGCCCGGGCGCGGCAGCTCGCGCATACCGCCTGGCAGACGTTCTGGAGCGGGAAGGGCTGGCAACGCGAAGCGCGGCCCTTGCTGGCCACCTTGCAGGCCGAGCCGGCGCTGGCCGACGGTGCGCTGTATTCACCGTCCGATGTGCTGATCCTGGCCAGCCTGCGCTTGCAGGATCCCGTGCTGCAGCGGCTGGCGCGTACCGCCGCCGGTTGGCGCCTGCCGGCGATGGAGCGGGATGCCTACGCCTATCCCACCCGCGTGCGGGTGCTGACGCAGATGATGCAGCCGCGGGGTTAGGGTTGACAGGCCCTGGTTGAGTTCGGGTTCCTGTTCCGGCTCCAGCGCGCGCTGCATGGGGCGCCGCCCGACCTGGACTTTCAGGTTCAGCGATTGCTGCTTGCGCGCCACCGTGAGCTGGGTGTCGATGCCGGGCTTCAGGGCGGCAATCAGGTTCAGCAGCGAGGCCGAGTCGGTCACGGCATTGCCGTTGACCGCCAGCAGGATGTCGCCCGGGCGGATGCCGCCGGCGTCGGCAGGGCCGCCTTTCAGCACGCCCGCGATCAATGCGCCCTCGGCATTTTTCAGGCTGAAGGATTCCGCCAGTTCGGGCGTCAGGTCCTGCACTTCGATGCCAATCCAGCCGCGCGTCACGCTGCCGGTCTTGACGATCTGTTCCATCACCAGGCGCGCGATGCTGACCGGAATGGCAAAGCCGATGCCTTGCGAGCCGCCGGTGCGCGAATAGATGGCGCTGTTGACCCCCACCAGATTGCCCGCTGCGTCGACCAGCGCACCGCCCGAGTTGCCTGGATTGATGGCGGCATCGGTCTGAATGAAATTCTCGAAAGTGTTGATGCCGAGATGGGTGCGTCCAAGTGCGCTGACGATTCCCGCGGTGACGGTCTGACCGACGCCGAACGGATTGCCCACTGCCAGCACCCAGTCGCCGACCTGCAGACTGTCGGTCTGGGCGAAGGTGATGGCGGGCAGGTTGTCGGTATCGATCTTCAGTACCGCCAGATCGGTTTCGGGGTCGGCCCCCACCACCCGCGCCGGCAGTGTCCGGCCGTCGGCCAGTGCAACGCGGATTTGATCGGCGGCTTCGACCACATGGTGGTTGGTCAGGATATAGCCGTTCGGGCTGACAATCACGCCCGAACCGAGATTGGACACCTCGCGCGGCCGCGAATCCAGCCGGTCGCCGAAGAAATAGCGAAAGATCGGATCCTGCAGCGCGGGATGGGCCGGGCTACGCACCTTTTGTTGGGTAAAAACGTTGACCACCGTCGGGATGACCTTTTTTGCGGCGGGGGCGAAGGAAGCGCTTGCGGTGGGTCCGCCGGTCGCGGGATGCTGCGCCTGCTGAATGGTGAGGCCTGGCTGCCGGGTTTGCCAGTGCAGGAGGTCGGGCTTGAACAGCACGATGATGAACAACACGCCCAGGGCCACCGTAGCGGATTGGGCGAAAAGCAACCAGAGTTTGCGCATGTTGATGTAGGTCAAGGAAAGCGTGATGCCGCCGCGCAATAATTATAGCTCAGGGCGGGAACTTACCGCTCCGGCGCTACATTGGACTTCCGGTAGAGGGGGCAATTTGGTTAGAATGCCGGTTTTATCGCAACACGTTCAGGTTAGGTAAACATGAGCCAGGAAGCCGAAGGGCAAAAAGTGGACACAAGTAAACGAAAATTCCTGATCGCTGCAACCAGCGCGGTTGGGGGGGTCGCTGCTGTGGGAGTGGCAGTGCCGCTGGTCATGAGCATGCTGCCAAGCGCGCGCGCTAAGGCAGCGGGCGCGCCGGTGGAAGTGGATATCAGCAAGATCGAGCCGGGCATGCTGCTGACGATCGAATGGCGCGGCAAGCCGGTGTGGGTCGTCAACCGTACCAAGGAGATGCTCGATCAGTTGGGCAAGCATGACGACAAGCTGGCTGACGCCATGAGCGAGCAGCCGCAGCAGCCCGACTACTGCAAGAATGCGACCCGTTCGATCAAGCCGGAATATCTGGTGGCGGTCGGCATCTGCACCCACCTCGGCTGCTCGCCCAGCGAAAAGCTCAAACTGGGTGGCGACAGTGGCATGGGCGGCGACTGGCCGGGCGGCTTCTTCTGCCCCTGCCACGGTTCGACGTTCGACCTTGCCGCACGCGTGTACAAGGGCGTGCCGGCTCCGACCAATCTGGTGATCCCGCCTCATCAATACCTCAGCGATGCCAGGTTGCTGATCGGTGTAGACGCAAAAGGAGCGTAAATAAATGTCTGCCCTGCAAAAAATGATGGGTTGGATCGACGATCGATTCCCGCTCACCGCCACCTACAAGGCGCATCTGTCCGAGTACTACGCGCCCAAGAACTTCAACTTCTGGTATTTCTTCGGTTCGTTGGCACTGCTGGTGCTGGTGCTGCAGATCGTCACCGGCATCTTCCTCACCATGAGCTACAAGCCGGATGCCGAGCTCGCCTTCGCATCCGTCGAGTACATCATGCGCGACGTCGACTGGGGCTGGCTGATCCGCTACATGCACTCGACCGGCGCCTCGATGTTCTTCGTCGTCGTCTATCTGCACATGTTCCGCGGCCTGATGTACGGTTCCTACCGCAAGCCGCGCGAACTGATCTGGATCTTTGGCGTGCTGATCTACCTGGCGCTGATGGCCGAAGCCTTCCTCGGCTATCTGCTGCCGTGGGGCCAGATGTCGTACTGGGGTGCGCAGGTGATCGTCAACCTGTTCGCCGCCGTGCCCTTCATCGGTGAAGACCTGTCGATCTGGATTCGCGGCGACTACGTGATTTCGGACGCCACCCTGAACCGCTTCTTCGCCTTCCACGTCATCGCTTTGCCGCTGGTGCTGCTGGCGCTGGTGGTGGTGCACCTGGTGGCGCTGCACGAAGTCGGTTCCAACAACCCCGACGGCATCGAGATCAAGAAGAAAAAGGATCCGGTGACGCATATTCCGCTCGACGGCATTCCCTTCCATCCGTACTACACGGTGAAGGACATCGTCGGCGTCATCGTCTTCCTGATGGTGTTCTCGGCGATCGTGTTCTTCGCGCCGGAAATGGGCGGCTATTTCCTCGAAGCCAACAACTTCGTTCCGGCCGACTCGCTGAAGACGCCGCAGCACATCGCGCCGCTGTGGTATTTCACCCCGTTCTACGCGATTCTGCGTGCGGTGCCGCCGATGTTCGGTTCGCAATTCCCCGGTGTGGTGGCGATGGGCATGTCGATCGTGCTGATGTTCTTCCTGCCCTGGCTGGATCGCAGCAAGGTCAAGTCGATCCGCTATCGCGGCCCGATCTACAAGGTCGCGCTGGCCCTGTTCGTCGTGTCCTTCGTCGGCCTTGGCTACCTTGGCCTGCAGCCGTCCACACCGGTGATGACGTTGATTGCCCAGGTCTTGTCAGTGATCTACTTCCTGTTTTTCCTGTTGATGCCTTGGTATACCTCGATTGACAAAACCAAACCGGAACCGGAAAGGGTGACTGGCTAAAATGAAACGCTTGAAGAATTTTATTTTCCTGTTGGCGGCAGCCCCCGTTATGGCCTTTGCGGCCGGCGCCACTGTTCATCTGGACAAGGCTCCGGTCAACTTGGCCGATCAGGATTCACTGCAGCGGGGCGCCCGCATGTTCGTGAACTACTGCCTCAACTGCCACAGCGCCGGTTCCATGCGTTATTCGCGTCTGCAGGATCTGGGCCTGACCGAAGACCAGATCAAGGAGAACCTGCTGTTTGCCGGCGAAAAGCCGGGCGAGACCATGACGGTCGGCATGACCAAGGCCGACGGCAAGGCCTGGTTCGGCGCCACGCCGCCCGACCTCAGCGTGATCGCCCGTTCGCGCGGGGCCGACTGGCTCTACACCTACCTGCGTAGCTTCTATCGTGACGACACCCGGGCCACCGGCTGGAACAACATCGTGTTCGACAAGGTCGGCATGCCGCACGTAATGTGGGATCTGCAGGGCGAAATGGTGCCGCACTACAAGAAGGAGGGCGAGCATGACGTGATCGATCGCCTCGAACTGTCCAAGCCCGGCAGCATCACCCTGGCCGAGTACGACGCCAGGGTCGGCGACCTGGTCAACTACCTGGTGTGGATGGGCGAGCCCGCGCAGGTCCAGCGCAAGCAGCTTGGCGTCATCGTGCTGATTTTTCTGGCGGTCTTCTTCGTAGTGGCCTATTACCTGAAGAAAGAGTTCTGGAAAGATATTCACTGAGTCGGGCCACACCATTTGCCAACAGCCGGACTGTGTCCGGCTGTTGGCATTTATCGATCCGGCACCAACCCGCTTGAATGACAGGCGCTGACGCACTGTCCGCAAGCCGTGCAGCATGCCGAAGCAACCAATATTCGAGCCCGCTTATTACCGGCTGGAAACTCAGGCAGCTGGATTTCAAGTCAAAAAGCATCACATACGCAACACGATAGGGAGCCCCTGCCATGATGACCTTGTATTCCGGTAGCACCGATCCGTACAGCCATCGCTGTCGCATCGTCCTGTTTGAGAAAGACATGGACTTTGAAGTCATCGATGTGGACATGCACAACAAGCCGGAAGAAATCGCCAGCATCAGCCCCAGCGGCAAGATGCCGGTGCTGGTCGAGCGCGACCTGATTCTGACCGAATCCAACATCATCAACGAATACATCGACGAGCGTTTTCCGCATCCGCAGCTGATGCCGCCGGATCCCGTCATGCGTGCGCGTGCGCGACTGGTGCTGTTCAACTTCGAGCACGACCTGTTTACCCATGTGGATACGCTGGAGCACGCCCTCGGCAAGTCGTCAGACAAGGCGCGCCAGGAAATCCGCGACAGCCTGTCGCAGCTCACGCCCATCCTCACCAAGCAGAAATACCTGATGAACGATGAGTTCTCCATGCTGGACGTGGCGATCGCTCCCCTGCTGTGGCGTCTTGAGCATTACGGCATCGAGCTGCCGAAAATGGCGGCGCCGGTGCTCAAGTACCGCGAACGCCTGTTCAGCCGCCCGGCCTTCATCAACGCACTGACGCCCACCGAAAAGGCGCTGCGCAAGTAAGGGGCGAGGACGGGTGGCCGAGATTTCAACCAAGCCTTATCTGATCCGCGCCTTGTATGAATGGTGCACGGATTCGGGTTTCACCCCGCAACTTCTGGTTGCGGTGGACAGCCGTACCCGCGTGCCGCCCGGTTTCGTCAAGGACGGCCAGATCGTGCTGAACATCAGCGCGGCCTCCACCCGCAATCTCACCCTGGACAACGACTGGATCCAGTTTTCCGCGCGCTTCGGCGGCGTTTCGCACGAGATTTCCATTCCGGTGGATCGGGTGGCCGCCATCTTCGCGCGCGAGAACGGCCAGGGCCTGCATTTCGAACCGGTCGACGCATCCGCGCCGCCGCCCGGGCAGACACCACCGCCCGCGCCAGGCGATGCGCCGGCGCCGCCCAAGGGCAAACCCGCGCTCAAAGTCGTCAAGTAATCGGATTATCCATCGCGCGACGTCGTTATAATGTCGCCCGTCGCCGCTTTAGCTCAGTTGGTAGAGCAACCGCCTTGTAAGCGGTGTGGCGCACTTCCCCTGTCCGAACGAAATCCCCTGTAACTACCCTTCAAGCCCTTTAGTAATGGGCGTCTTGGCCATTTTCTGTTCTTTCAATATTGGTCTAAAAGTGGTCGAAATTGGTCTAATTTGTACAGCTAACTGTGCCACCAGTGTGCCAGAATCAGTTGGCTATTCTACCAGCGATATCAATACGATATTGTTTTGATATCGCTGTATCTAATTGAAATAAATAAGAAAAAAGATTGACAGAATGCAAGAATTGCCCAGAATAGACACATGGACAATGAAGTTCGACACGGAGTTTTGCCAGCCACTCGCGCTTTAGCGAGTGTGGCAGCCTGTTTTTTGGCTGCTGCCGTTGTCTTGCTCGTCCTGTCCAGGTTTGGAATTGTGGGGATTGAATTCTTCCACCTGGCATTCGCGGCTGCGATTCTGATCCCGCTATTCGTGGTGTCGCCGGGCGGCATCATGGAAAAAGAAATCTCCGCCCAACAGCCCAGCCCAGAACCAATTTCAACCCTCGGCAGTACTTCCCAGACAGATTTTATAGAGCGCCGTTGTCCCCCTGACGCTCCTCCACCTCGCACACCCCCCGCCATCTAGGACGCTGCGCTTGGTCAATCCAGGCGCGTACAAATTCTTTGATGGCGGGGCGGCGCCGCCGCTCCCGCCGGGGGCACAAAATGGAAAAGATCTATTTGACGGTCGGCGACATGGCCGCCCGTCGCGGCGTGACGCAGGAGGCGATCCGGCTCGCGCTACGACACAACCCAGCGTCATTGCCACCACTGGCCAAGCTGCCATCGATTCGCAGCACGGGAAAGTACAGGAAGGTTCAATGGCATGTGGAGGACGTGCTGGTATGGGAGCGCGCCACTCGCGCACTACCTGATGATTGGATGCCTAGCGCACCCTTCGCAGCGCCGCGCCGAGGCCCCGGCAGACCCCCCAAGGCTGAGCAAAAGCGGGGTGTGAAATGAGTTACCCACGCATTGACCTCGCCAATTCCATTTCTCGTCGGCCGCCCATGCCTGAGCAAATTCTGCCTGGCCTGATCCGCGGCACTGTGGGCGCGATCTTCGCGCCCGGCGCGACGGGGAAATCAATGCTGGCCCTGCAGCTCGCCGTCTACCGCTCAAGCGGCAAGGACTGGCTGGGTTTTGGGCAGTGCAAACCGGGCAGGGTGATGGTGCTCGCGGCCGAAGATCCCGCCCCGATCCTTGGCGGCAGGATTCACGACATAGCCGCTCACCTTTCGCCGGATGAGAGAGAGCTGCTCAAGGAAAATCTTCACGTCGTTCCTGTTACGTCCGGGATGCCACGCGACCTTCTCGACGGCGGCGCGACGGCGGACGCAATTCGCCTGGAGATTGAGGGCTTCGACTTAGTGATCCTGGACACGATAAGCCGATTCTACACAGGCGAAGAAAACTCCCGAGAGTGTGCGGCAAAAGTCTTGCGTCAGCTTGAGCGCATTGCTGAAGCCGGCCCCGCCGTGGTGTTCCTTGGGCACACCAGCAAGGCCGCCACGCTCTCCGGGCAAGGCGACCTGCAGCAAGCCGCGAGAGGAAGCAGTGTTTGGGTGGACGAGGCGCGGTGGGTAGCGTTCCTGGCGGCCTGCTCACAGGATGAGGCCAAGAGCTATGGAATCGAGGAAGACGATCGCCGGAACTACGTTAGGTACGGCGTCAGTAAACCCAACTATTGCCCATCGCAGCCGGACATGTGGCTGCGGCGCGATTATGGAGGCGTGCTGATTCGGCATGAGCATGAGATGCAGAAGATGCAGAGGAAGCGTGGCCGCCAGAACAAAACAAGGGAGGGCGACTATGCGGACTTCTGAGCGGGCAACTCTGCCGACCGCAACTGCCCGCGAACATCGCCTTCGCCTTTTCCAGCCGACGCGGAGGCCCCAGCGGCAAGATCACTCTGAAATCGTTACGGCCTGGGGTCGAATAATTGCGTCCGGTCGTCTTGGGCAGGGGCATGCGGACGTGCTAGACGCGATTTGCTATCACGCCACGCGCCGCGTTGACCTGGACGACGGCAGGATCAAGTTGCTGGTGGACCCTGCCAAGGTTCGTCGCTCTTGCGGCATCGGCGGCGAGCAGCTAGAAAAGCTCGCCCGAGAGTTACGTGAGGCGACAATTCAAGTCAAAGAGCCGGTCGAACTGGCCTGCATCGGTGGGCTGATCGATCACATCGACACAGCAGTGCGGGGGGATGGGACACCCATCACCCGCTATGACCCACTCACCGGCGGTCAACGCCATTTATGGAGGGTGGAACTCGGGAAGGCGTTTTGCAGACTCATCCACAAGGACGTTTGGCTTGGATTTGACCCCGCGCCCTTGGCACGAATCAAGCATGGCATCAGCCAGGCTATAGCCAGGCATGTTATGACACATGAGCACCAGCCGCGGGGAGGTTGGATGCTTGATGGGCTAATACAGGCAGTCGCAGGGGAGCTAGGTGATGTTGCGACGCGCCACCGTAGACGAGAGCTTCGTGCGGACATTGCGCAGCTTGAGAAAATGGGAATCGTGCTTGAGGGCAATCGAATTAAGCGGCGCGTGCAGCAAACGCCCGATAGTGTGCAGCAAATGCCCGATCGTGTGCAGCAGACGCCCGGCGCGTGCAGCAAACGCCCGGAGCTGGCAGGTACAGATTCAGGACATGAATCAGGGGTGGGGGCCACATAAGAGGTCGCGCCATGCGCGGCCATTTTTTAGGGGGGCTGTCGGCCCCCCACCCTCGCGCCGAAGGCGCTCAGCCCCCGACGCCTGTGCGGCGAGCAATGGCCCGCTGCCATAACCGCTTGGCTAGGCATCCGAAGCCGCTCCAAGTGCGCCCAAGGGCGCACGTCGCGGCCGTGAAACCCGTTCGGCATGTGGGAGGAGGGGTTTCTCAAAATTTGTCGTCGCGGCGAGCCCTAGCGAGCCGCTTGGGGGTTGGCGGTTGGCGAGCGTGTGGTAAACCCGGTGTGGCAACCTGTGGACGGCGAAGCCCGTCCATCAGGTTGTCCACCGGCGTTTTCCACAGTTAGCGAGCTATATGGCGCGGCAAAGCCGCAACTTGGCGGTGCTGTCTTTGGTGTGGCGGTGTGGGTTTGATTCACATCAAAAACGATGAGTTTCTTTACCCTGCGGATATAATTTCGACTGTGCCGGGTTAGCTCAGTTGGTAGAGCAACCGCCTTGACAATACGAGTGCCCTGTCGGAAACGGTGGGAGTAGAGCCCTTCAAATTCGGGGAACGCTAAAGCCTGAAGAGGTTATGCCAATCCCGAGCCAAGCCCAGAATGGGAAGGTGTAGAGACTAGACGGGGGGAGCCTAAGGCGTTTTTGCTATGGCTAAGGGATAGTCCAGACCACAAACAATTGGCGGCGAAAGCCGAAGTGGTATGGTAAGCGGTAGGTCATCTGTTCGAGTCAGATACTCGGCACCAAACAACAACAGCGAAAGCGTTTTTTCCAGGCTCGGCAATATCTCGGCCCCATCAGCGCCGAAAAAACGCGCCAGCGCCAATCCTCGCAAGCCATGAGGCGGCCGGAGCAGACCTCAAAGGCCCAGTTTCCCCCTGTTCCTCCGGATCCAGGCCTTCCACCCCGCAAGGTTGGCATGAGCATCATCGAGCGCATTGTGTTCGCTACCACCCCGTTTCCTCAAGCTGGCCAGGAAAGCCTGGTCGAAGGCGTCGCCGAATGCCGAGCAAAGGTCGTAGTGGTGTTTTGCCAGGCTTTCAGGCCAGTCCTGGCCGAGCAGCCCGCGAACTAGCTCCAGGTCGATTTTTGAATCGCAGGCGAGCGTGTGTTCGCCTGGAATACTTTCCAGCCAGGCGATGAGCCTGTCCTTGAGTACCGCCGGCGTCATGACGAACTCGCCACCCTTCAAGAGCGGCACCACCTCGATCATCACAAAATCTGAGCAGTCCAGAAAATCCCACCCAGTGCCGCGCTCGACCTCCCCATAGAACTCATGTTTCCCATCCTTGCTCACCAAGCCGATCGAGATCAGCTTTGGAAACTTGCAGACCGTCTCATTGAGATCGCCGGCGCCGGGGATCTTGGATAGCAGATTCCCAGGGATGCACGTAAATTCCGTGTCCAGGAAGAGCAGCATCAGAAAAACACCTCTGGCACGCCGAGCACCTGGCCGGCGCCCGTTTTATGAAGAATGGCGCACAACACTGCGAGAAAGTGCCGGGGCGGTTCCCCGTCCCCGCGCTTGCCAAGTCTATAGAGGGAATTTTCGGTTCTGGCCACGCCGTTTTGCCGGTTGAGTACGGTCACCGCGCTCGAAAGTAGGATCTCATTTCTTTTCTCAAAGTGCCCAAGCAGGCGGATTTGCAGGTCATCGCGCACCCGAAAGGTGACTGGATACCATTCGTTGATTGTGTCCTTCTCCTCGCCTTGCTTCATCTGCGCATCGCCCAGGAACTCTCCAAGTGCCTGAATCTCGGAGGACGTGGCGAGCCGTATCTGCACCTCGTCACGCCGGCGGCGCACGATTTCATCGAGACTCTTGGGTAGAAAATCCTCGATGTTTTCCATCATCAATCCTCCTGCTCAGCGATCCGCAATGAGATCGCACCCTGCAGCCGCACTTCAGCCATATCCTTCCCGTAGAATTCGACGCCGATCTCCAGGAACTCCCCCCGGTACACCTCGATGTCACGGTCGTACACCACGGCCGCCCGGCGCCCGCCGATGTCGATTTCTGAACCGCCATCCAAGTCCACCACCAGCCCAGCATCAAATCCAGGGTTCTCCTCCCTGTAATTCACGTAACCACGGGGATTACAAATCACACGGCACCGATCCACCTGGTAGTCGAAGCTGTCGTGGGTGTGGCCGTGGATCCACAGGTCCGCCCGTTCCACTAGCCCCGGTAGGTTCGACACGAAACAGGGTGAAATCGGATCGTTTGCCCACTTGGGAGCCAGGCTGCCGCGGTGAGGCGCCGTATGCGTTACCACGACGGTTTTGCCGTCGAAAGGCTGATCGAGTACCCGATCGAGCCAATCCCTGCTTACCTCGTGCATCCTGAGCGTGTGTTCGGGCCGGAGCAGCGTGGCCATGTGCTCACTCCTAACTGCGCTTTGCGAAGTGAGGATGCTCCAATAGTCATTCAGCGCGAGCGCCGCCTTCATCGCCGCCTCGCGCTCGCCGGCGCCGAACAGGCAGAAATCCGTCCAGAGCGTGCAACCAAGGATGCGCACGCCGTCGATCACGACGAATTCGTTCTCCAGCAGATGAACGTGCGTACCCTCGACCTTCTTCCTGGCCGCCTTCCATAGCTCCATCATCACCCGCTGGCCATAGAACTCGTGATTGCCCATCACGTAGATCACAGGCCGATGCCAGGGGATCGTTTGTAACGCCCATTCGATGCCCTGCAGGCCAACGCCGATGTCACCGGCAAGCACAGTCACGTCGGCATCGACTTCGGGCAGCTTGAGCTTGCCGAATTCCAGGTGGATGTCGGAGAGGAGGTGGATTTTCATTCTTTGAACCAATCCAGCGGTTTCGCTTCGTCGAGTACCTGCTGCCGCCACTTTTCGGGCAGATCGCCAGGAGTGACGACCTGCACGCGTACTTTCAGCAGTTGAATCAGGTCGTGCTGCAATCCGCCCAAATCGAAAAGCGTGGTTCCTTTCGTCGGGTCCACGAGCAAATCAAGATCGCTTCCGATATGGTCCTCGCCGCGCAGCACGGAGCCGAACACACGCGGGTTCTCGCAACGCCGGAAGGTAACGATGTCATGGATGGCCGCAAGGTGCTTTCTTAGCGCAATAGAGGGTCTGGCCACCGCCAACCCTTCCCTGTGGATGTTCTCGATCAGATCAGGATTCGGGTGGGTTTCCGGGTGTTCCCATTCGTCGATCCACACCGGCAGCGGCGTGACCTTGATACCGGTGTCAAGCAGCACATCGAAAGCCAAGTCGGCCATAGCCTTGACGATATCGAGACGCCGGCGATCGGTTCTCTCCAGAATCACCGCCAGGTCGGCATCGCTGTCTGGGCGGTGCGTGCCGCGGGCGCGGCTGCCGTAGAGGATTGCACCGGCGACGGGAAAACGTGGAGCAACCCACTTGAGGAAAGCCCCACAGGCCATTACGGTGTTGATGTCGGGCAGTTTGTCCATCATTTATCCAAGCTTTCCAACACATCCCTCACTCGCAAAACCGTGAGCCGGCCCTCAGGGTGCGTACCCATGCCCGTGTCAATAAACAGGTGTGAGCGGTACAGGATCGGCCGCTGCACTGTGTAATGCCCAACAAAAGTGAGCCCTACGCCTGCAACGAATTCTTGCCCAGCCGCCGACAGAAAAAGCCCGTGATCTTTAATCTCAACGAAGCCGGCCGAGTCCAACTCGCGCATCAGGCGCCGACTCCAGAGGAATGCGCCAACCTGGTTGATGTTGTTCTCATCCACCGCCGGCAGCACCTCATCATCCAGCAGCCAGAGCCGCGAGCCCGTGCCATAGCTGGCGAACTCGCCGCGGTCGGCATGCACCATCCAGAAGCCATGCTCGCCTTCCACACGCAACATCACAGGAGCATTGCGCAGCGCAGGAAGCAAGGCCTTCCGCATGCGCTCGAACTGGTGTTCGCGCAGCAAGTAAGTCCAGTCATCGAACATCGGCAGGCGATCTTGGGACGTGTAAACCAGGTCGTCCTCATGGTTCCCTAGGACATAGTGAAACCATGGCTCCAGAATCAATTCCAGCGTGCCAAAGGAGTCCGGCCCACGGTCGATCAGGTCGCCGGTGCAGAAAAGCCGGTCTTTCTCGAAGTCGAAGCCGACGCGGCCTAGCTCATCGAACAACTTCTGGCGATGGCCGTGCAGATCCCCCACGACGAAATCGTGGCCATGTTCGTTCGGTGGGAAGGATTTGAAGACGGTCATCGAAAGCCGCGCCTCAACCTCTCGACCGACAGCCTCGCCGAAATCCACCTCGGCGTGCCGGTTCTCCGGCGTAATGCCAGTAAGCATATTGTCCAGTTCCTTGCTCATTTCGATATTCCTCGGCGCAGCGCCACAGCCACGGCTTCATCCATCTCTCGCTTCAGCGCGGCATCACGCTCTTCCGCTTTCCTGCGCACCTCGATCGCCACCTCTCGCATCAACAGTTCCAGCGCCTCATCGGAAGGCTCCTGGTCCGGATCAAGAAGATCAACCTCGAGTTCGTTGATGTTGGCTGTCATCTTTTCGACCTCACCCAGGCCTGGAAGTCGTACCAGTAGGGTCCGAGCGGATGCTGGGCGCCGAAGTGCCACTGCTTGAACTCGTCTGCCACCGCCGCGGGCATGAATTCGTGAGGCACAATCTTCGTGTTGTTCACCAGCATCACCGGTACCGCTCCCTTGCACATCGGCAAGACCACCGAACCCACGAGTTCCATGTCCTCGTGCCGGATCATTCGCTCCGCCTCCTCCACGAAATCGGCGGGGAAGACGGGGCTCAGGCCCAGGACGGCCCGCACATTCGGTAACCAGCGATTCGAATAAAGGTAATTCGTGACCTCGCTCACACGGATCCCGCCCGTGTCGTCGGCCAACTTGGACAAGGCCGGCCAGAGCGCCGGCGGAAGCTCATCGGCATAGACAACGGCCTTGCTCAACCCTTTTCCCGGTGGCGTCCACACATCAAGATCGCCGGTGGCGAGACGGACCGATCCGAAGAGATCCATCCCCTCGCGGGGTTTACCCGTCGAAGCGAGGGGCTTCTTAAAATCGAACTCGCCGAAATTACCCGGGACATGCCCGGACAACAGTAAATGGCGTGGGCATAAGGTTCGTTCCCAACCTCCATGCACACTCCACTCGCCTGGCTCGCCGCACAGTTCACACGTCTTGGCCGACTCGGCGATGGCTTCTTCAATCCACTCGCGCCATTCCGAGGAATAGTGGCCGCCGACGTGGAAACGCAGGGTGGCATATTTCTCCTTCACCTGCAGCGCCACAGGCAAATCCTGCTTGCGCTTGCCAGCAGCCAGCATCGCCTGAAGTTCGGCTTCCATCTTCATGGAGAGACGCAACAGGATGTCGAACCAGCCATCGCCGCATGCGAAGCCATGCTGGATCGACCAGCCGCTATCCGTGGCTCCGTAGAGCCGGTAGAGCAGCGGCGCGGCCTCGATGAGGGCGAGTGTGTTTTTTTGGTTCATGGTCCATTCCTGTTGTTTTGCAACACTGGAAAAACAAAACCCCGCTTGTGGCGGGGTTCTGTCGGTTCGGATATTTCGTTCTGCTGGCTTTTCTACCCCGGTGAGAAAAGACGCGCACGCGGCCATGCCTCGGCATAGCTGCGGGAGCTAAAATTCACGGTTATCGGACAGATTCGGGTCATGGCAGAAATCGGTTTTTTCGGTTAAGAGAAGCATGATCAGTTTGCCTCATTGCCTAGATCAAGCGCAAGGATTTCAGCCTGTGCGCTTGAAACCGCGTTGCGAAATTGAGACTTGGCGTTCTCGGGCACGTTCTCGATCAACACCTCAAGACGGCCGTCGCGGTCGGCGATGTCCAGCACCACCGGCAGGTCCTCGTTGGCCAAGCCCTCAGCCTGCAGCCGCTCGAGCGTAGATTCCATCTGGTCAGCCATCCGGCTGATCGACGGCAGCCAGGTGTCGGGTACAGCGAGCTTGAGTTGCCGCATGCGCGGATTACGCAGGAGCAGGGGATGCTCAGCCAAGAGCATCACCCGCACGCCATCCAGGCCGGTCGCGTCGGCGATCGTGAGCCCCTTGAGCGCCAGGTGGAAGCGCTTCACCGTCCGGTCAATCAAATTCATCACTTCCCGGCCTCGGCCAGCGCCGCCCGACGCTGCGCCGCCAAGTGCGGCTGCATCGTCTGCTGGACCTTGCCGATTACGTTCTGCGCGAGCAGTAGCTCGATGCGCTCGCGCTGCTGAAACTGGAGCATTTGCATTTTCAGGAGCAGGGCATTCTGGCGCAGACGCTCTTTCTCGATCGGACTGCCGGAACTTGCGGAGATGTCGGTCATCCACTTTCGCGAAAAATAGTGGGTCACGCCGCCTTCCACGACCTCCATAGTGGACGGGCTGGACGGCAGGCCTGCAGGCCGCCTGGCAGCGTATTCCGGCGCCAGATCCTCCAGCATGGCCAGCGTGGTGCCGGGCATCGGCCGGCGCAGGTCGTAGGCCTGGCCAAAGGAATTCTGGCCCACGGAAAGGGCTGCCCGCTCCGCGTTTTTCAGGGAGAGATAGGCCTGTCCCGTCGCGCTGCCAAAGGCGGTCTTCTGCGCTTCCGTGAATCCCGGGGTCGGTACCACGCGGTTGACGTTGGCGATGTAGTCGGACGCCCACTTGGCGCGTTCAGTCGTGTACACCGGCACGCCGATGAGCGCCGTGACATTGGTATCCGCATCCTGCTTGGCCAAGCCATCGACCGGATCCCGCTCGCCGGAAGGCTTGCAACCGAGAGCGCCGGCATCCGCCTCCGAGCAATACTCGGCCTGATGGGTGCTGAGGGAAAGGCTGAGGTCCTGCGACGGCGAGCGTGTGCCGGTGAGCGCATTCTGATCAGCGATTCGGCGCATCGCCACCGGTGAGCCGGCGCCGGGGATCCTCGCGCCGCCAGTATTGCCACCCACCCGCTCGAAGGTCCGGGCAAGGGAAGCGGCCTGGCAGGGGTCCTTCGTCACCTGGAATAGACCATTGTTGGTAATCCTTGCTTGCTCCGCAGCGTCCGCAATCTCCTTCATGTTTTTCATTTCCTTGTCGGACAGCGTTTTGTCCTGCTGCCGCAAGTTCTGGACAGCATCGACCACGCCGCCGCCGGCATCCTTGATTTTCTGGACCAGGATCGGCGCGTCCTCGACCCTTACCGGCGCCGGGCAAACCGCCTGAGCCGCGACCGGCAGGGCCGCCATCACCACGAAAAGAAGTTTGAGTTTTGCCATATCGAGCCTCAGCCAAACAGTTTTTTGAGGCCGCCGATCAGGCCGCCGGCGTCATCGCTGTCGCTGGCCTGACCAGGCTGCTTAGGTTTTCCGTCAGGGCCAAGGCCCATCTCGGCAAGGGTGGGAGAAGTGGATATAAGAGTTGAGCTTATGTCGTCTGCTAGCTTGTCTACGATCGCCTGTTGTCCAGCCCTTTCCAGAAATTCCCGTGAGAGTTCCGGCGCCTTGGGGTTCAGCCGCTTCAAGGCCTGCTGCAGGAGCAAGGTAGAACCTTTAAATCCGTGCGCAGTGTTTCTGTAGTAATCGCGTTCGCGCTCCAATTGGTCGATCCGGCGCTGCATGTATTCACCAAGCTCCGAGAGGGGGACATCGACCACCACCGTCCGAGTCTCGGTTTGGGTTTGCGTGTAAATCTGGTAAGGGTCTTGACCGTATGCGCTCATGTTGGATTCCTCCTATTTAAAGCCATCATTACCACCACCTCGTTTTACCGCTGCCACTTCCTTATCCTTGCTACGATCTAGTTGCTCCCGGATCGACTTGGCTCGATTCTGCAGAGCGCCGCCAGCGCCTGCGCCAGGTCGGCCCTGCACGTTCATACCGCTGGAAATTTTCTCGAAGTCATGCCGCGGATCAGGCGACTGGCTGTAATGGAACTGCCCGCCAACCCAATTCAGCACCTTGTCCGGCAGGATGTGAACCAGATTAAAAGTGCCATTGACCAGCATCAACATGATCGAGACGTAGACTGCGACCACGAAGCAAAAGCTCACTAGACCAAAGGTTGCTTGCCCATCTCCACCGGTGTTGGCATTGAATACGGCGAAAGCGAAGAGATCGTTCACCAATCCACCGGCCAAATAGAGGATCACGCCAGCACCGATGAAGCCAAAAATCATAAGCACCGGCCTGAACAGCACGTTGAGCAGGAACAGGTAGCCGTAGGTGGTGCGCTGACCCAGCCCCTCGCCGTCGCTGTCCATGTGAACCATCGCCCAAAGAGGTGCCGACACCATGGCCTCAATCAGGATGATGAGGTATTGGATGACCGCGGCGATCCATTGAATGAACGGCACGAATGGAATGTAGACCGCCAGAATCCCGCCGGTCATGATCAGAAACGCAACCAGTGCTGACACCCACTTATCACTCAACTCAAGCAGCGCAGCCAGCGCACCGGCCTTGCTGAAAAGACCGGCACTAGTGAGCTGGTCTGCAGCCTGGGTAATCCAACCCGCGGAAGCGCCTTTCACAGCGACCACTGCGGCCGAGTAAGCTGTCAGGATCGCCTCGCCGCTCACGATCATGTAATCGCCAGCATCTTTGACGACCAGCATGGGATTCTTAGAGCCGCCATCATTCAGCCATGAGACAAAGCCGGACGTGAGTTCCTGGCCGGCGGTGGACCACCATCCATTCCCGTCTTTCATCGACTCGAAGGCCTTTTGCATGCCGTCCTTCGGGCTGTTGTCCGCCTGCTTAATTTCCAGCGAATCCATGGCGGCGGCCGTCGTAGAGCCTGTCACGCCCGACAGGAAGCTGTCGATGGCGGGGTTCATGGCTACAGCCACGGTCGGCTCGGCCTGAGCCGCGTTTTGCCTTGAAATGGTGGAAACTGTTTGGTACCAGGCGCCTGCTTCGATCCATCTTCCCGGATCCTGCAGGCGATCGAGTACCTTGTCTGTACCGTTTGCCGCGATCGCGGCTTTCAGGCGTTCATCCAGGAATTTCTGATAATCGCCCAGCGCAACCTTTACGGCGCTGCCTGTGTCGATCGCGGTCTCACCCATGACAATGCGCTCAGCGATCGGGCCAAGCTTTGAATTGGCGATGGAGTACACCGCTGAGGCCTCCGCTGCAGTCTTGGCGGTCATGGTGCCGCAGATCGGCATCCTGCGACCGCTTTCCAGCTTGCCGAATTCGTACTTTGTGCCTGCGCCAGACACATAGACGTACCCGGTGAATAGTTGCTCGCCATCGACCTTGCCGTCGGCATCGAGGCCCTTTACGCAGGTCAACAGCCGCAGCATGTTGTTCATGGACTCGGCTTTCGCAGTGGCCTGGGGGTGTTGCTCGCCGACCGCGAACACGCCTTTGCCCAAGCCGCCCACTACGGCGCTCCAAGTGTTGTCCGCAATGGTTATCCCCGTCAACGCCCCCCACATCATCACGATCTGCGCAAGGTTGAATCCATTCACGATAGGCACGATCGCAGTCGCGCCGACCACGACCCGGATCGGCATCCACAGACTCGAGAAGCGCTTGCCCAGGAACTCGCCGTCATGCGCGGTCTGCGCGACGGCCGCCATGGCGGTCCACGCGAACCAGAGTGCCGCAACCGCCATGATGCCTGCATTGAAAATCGTGAACATGGCGGAGAACAGCCCAGGCTCCCCGCAGCCCGGCATGCCGGCCATGATGCCTTGCGGCCCGCAGATCATGTCGAAGGCGCGGCCGGAGGTGGCTGGCGCGAACATGCTGGCGTCGGCCGCCAGCAGACCGGAGGGGAGGGCGGCCAGCACAAACAGGGCTGCCAGCTTGGTAATCTTGTTCATCACTGCCGCCTTTCTCGAAATCGTAATTACGATTCTAATAGCAAAACTAAAACTCAGGTCTTTTTCAGCTCAAACGAAAAAGCCATAACCACGAGCATTCCCGCCACGATACCTACCGGGCTCGGCCTGGCAATGCCGGCCAGCAGCAGGATGGCCACGGCACCGGTGGCAATCTTCGTCCAGTTAAGCCCCCACTTGAGCGGCTTGCTGCAGGTCGGGCAATAACGACGGAAGCGCTCAGCACCTATTTTCGCCTCCCGCAGATCAAATTTGCTGCCGCAGTTTTTGCATTTCATACAGATACCTATCTATAGAAAAAACTCAATTACGATAATACGATTATACGACATTACGACGAATGATCAAGGCTTTTCTTTCAAACTTTGCTCGATCAAGGCCCGCACCCACAGGGCAATCGTGGTGCCCTTCGAAGAGCAGTGAGTTTTGAGGCGCCTATGCAACCCTTCCGGCACATCGATGGTGAGGCGTTTCATTTTTTCTTCCGCTTCCTGCGGTTTGGCTGCCTCCTGGGGTTTGGCTCCACCCGTCACCCAGTCATCCGGGCTCTTGCCGCTAGTGGCGCTCGGTCTCTTGGTGATGTTGATGGTCTTGCCGCTCATTTCTTTCCTTTCATTACTCAACCAATTCCTGGGTGTCAGCCTTGCCAAGGCTCAGCAATTCCTCTGCAAGTGCCTGAATCTCCCTGGCGGCTACGCCATTAGGATCCAGGTCGAACACCGTCTTACCGGCGGCCGCGGCTTCCGCGAAGATCACCCGCTGTGCGATCGTGCAGGCCAATACTGGGAGCTCGAACTGCTCCAGCGCAGAAGCCACGTCCCGGCCAATCGCAGTATTTGCGATTTTGCGATTTATCGCAAACACTGTTTTCAGGTTGGACTTGAAAACCTCGGCTTCTCGGATCTGCTTTACCACTTCGTCTGAGGCCCAGACATCGTAAGGTGAGGGTTGTACCGGGATTACAACAAGGTCGGAAGCCATGATCACACTCCGAGCCAAGTCACTCGATCGGGGTGGCCCATCAATAATCACATGGTCGAAACTCGCCCCGATTTCCTGTACCTCCTTGTGGATAGTTGCCCTGGGGAGGCCGATGACAGTGAAGGGGGGCTTGAACGCGCCACTCCCCAAGTCGAGCTCAGGCCGGGCTGCGCTCCAATCAAGGGCGCTACCTTGTGGGTCTGAGTCCACAAGCAATACCCGATTGCCAGCCCTGGTCAGTGCCGCGGCCAGGTTGATGGAAAGTGTGGTCTTACCCACGCCGCCTTTTTGGTTCAAC
>DAOMWT010000044.1:0-14833 GCA_035436705.1 Thiobacillus sp.
CCTTGGTAGGGAATGGACTCGGCTGCGACATCGAGTTTTTCAACAGAATCGGTCGACAGCGGCCAACAACAATTCAGAAACCAGCCTCCCACATCACCCTGAACGGGCAACGCGCTGTCTGGTACTCAAGCCTTCAGCGCATTCCCCACCACTTCCGCCACGTCCTTCGCCAGGCCCTCGACCGCCGCGATGCGCTCCAGCGCGGCGCGCGCATGGGCCTGCCGGCCTGCGTCGAACTGACGCCAGCGGTCGAAGCTGCGTGCGATTCTTGAGGCCACCTGCGGGTTCATTGCCTGCAGTTTGCTGATGACGTCGGCCGCCAGCGCGTAGCCACTGCCGTCGGCCGCGTGGAAATGGCGCGGGTTGGCGCCGCAGAAGCCGCGGATCAGGGCGTAGACGCGGTTGGGGTTTTTCAGGTCGAAGGCGGGATGCTGCATCAGCGCGCGCACGCGGGCGGCGGTGCCGGGCAGGCGCGAAGTGGCCTGCACCGAAAACCACTTGTCGATCACCAGGGCTTCGGTTTGCCAGCGGGTATAGAAGTCGGCCAGGGCGACTTCGCGTTCCGGCAGATCGAGGTTGGCGAGCGTGGCCAGCGCGGCGATTTCGTCGGTCATGTTGCCGCCAGTCCCGTTATTGCCAGCCGAGAGTTGGGCGGTGAGGCGCGGCACCACTGAGGTCTGCAAATACCCAGCACCGCTTTCTGCCAGATAGCCGAGGCAGGCGTTGCGCAGCGCGCGCTGGCCGACTTGTGCGCCGTCGGGGGCGTAGGCTGCGGTGGGGGCGAGGGCGGTCCACACGGCTTCGAATTGGTCGCGCAGATGGATGGCAAGGTGACGGCGAAGGTTCACGCGCGCAGTGTGGATGGCTTCCGGGTCGATGACGTCGCCCTGCGCGACCATGGCTTCGGCGAGCACGGCTTCGGCGGGCAGGTTGAGTGCCTCTGCGGCGAGCGCGGGGTCGTCAGCGAGGCCGTCGTCGAGTACGCGGCCGCAGGCAGCGATGAAGGCGTCGGGAATCCAGTCGCTGCCGGCGCCGCCTGCCGCGATGCCGGCGAGCAGGACGCGCGTTGCCAGCCGCTGTCCGGCTTCCCAGCGGTTGAAGGCGTCGGAGTCGTGCGCCATCAGGTGCGCGAGTTCGGCGTCGGTCTGTTCCAGTTCAAGCAGCACCGGCGCGGAGAAATCGCGCAGCAGCGAGGCGGCCGGTGCGGCGGGAATATCCTCGAATACGAAGGTCTGTGCGGCTTCGGTCAGCGACAGCACGCGCGTCGTGCCTGCGGATTCGACTTCTCCCGCCAGCCGCAAGGCCGCGTCGCTGCCGTCGGGCAGGACGAGGCCGAGCGCGACGGGAATGTGCAGCGCGCCGTCGGTGACGGGCTGGCCCGATTCGGCCAGCCGCTTCTCGTAGGCGGTCGGTGCGAGGTGTTGGGTGAGCGTCAGGGTGTAGCGCCGGGTCGCGGCATCCCACGCGCCCTCAGCGTGCAAACGCGGCGTGCCTGCGCGTGCGTACCAGCGGCGGAACTGCGTGAGGTCGACGCCCGAAGCGTCCTGCATCGCCGCGACGAAGTCCTCGCAGGTCACGGCCTGGCCGTCGTGGCGCTGGAAGTACAGATCCATGCCGCGACGGAAAGCCTCGCGCCCGAGCAGGGTGTGCATCATGCGGATGACTTCCGCGCCCTTGTTGTAGACGGTAGCGGTGTAGAAATTGTCGATCTCGGCATAGGATGCCGGCCGGATCGGGTGCGCCATCGGCCCCGCGTCCTCGGGAAACTGGCTCACCCGCAGGGCGCGCACTTCCTGGATGCGCGTGACCGCGCGCGAATGCGTGTCGGCGCCGAATTCCTGGTCGCGGAACACAGTGAGGCCTTCCTTCAGCGACAACTGGAACCAGTCGCGGCAGGTGACGCGATTGCCGGTCCAGTTATGGAAATACTCGTGCGCCACCACGCGGTCGATGCCCTGGTAGTCGGCGTCGGTCGCGGTGTCGGGACGCGCTAGCACGTATTTCGTGTTGAAGATGTTGAGGCCCTTGTTCTCCATCGCGCCCATGTTGAAGTCGCCGACGGCGACGATCATGTAGCGGTCGAGGTCGTATTCCAGCCCGAAGCGCTGCTCGTCCCAGCGCATGGCTTTTTTCAGCGCCGCCATCGCGTGGCCGCACTGATCGAGCTTGCCGGGTTCGACATAGACTGCGAGCCGCACCGTGCGTCCTGAGGCGGTGATATAGGTGTCTTCCAGCACATCGAGTTTCGCCGCGACAAGCGCGAACAGGTAGCAGGGCTTGGCGGTGGGGTCCTCCCAGCGCGCCCAGTGCCGCGTCGCGTCGTCCGCGCATGCGCCTGCCGCCACGGGATTGCCGTTCGACAGCAAGTGCGGAAAGTGCGCGCGGTCGGCCTCCACCGTGCAGCTGAATGTCGCCATCACGTCAGGCCGATCCGGGAAGAATGTGATGCGCCGGAACCCTTCCGCCTCGCACTGGGTGAAATAGCCGTCGCGCGAGCGGTACAGGCCCGAGAGCTGGGTGTTGTGGTCGGGCGCGATGCGCACCACGGTTTCCAGCACGCAGGCATCCGGCAGCGGCCCGGCTATCGTCAGCAGGTCGTCGGCATAGACGTAACGCGCCGCGTCGAGTATGGCGCCGTCAAGCGTGAGGCTCACCAGTTCCAGCGCCTCGCCGTTCAGCATCAGCGCACCTGTTTCGGCCGCCGTATTGCGACGGCAGGCGAGACGGGTCCTAACCTCGGCATGGCCATCGGAAATCGCTACGTAAAGATCGACGGTGTCGATCAGCCAGGCGGGCGGAGCGTAGTCCTTGAGAAACAGCGTGACGGGGGTGTCGGTGCGCATGGCGTCTCCCAGGAATGCATGGGCTTAAACGCCCTGTTTCAAACTCGCCTCGATGAACACGTCGAGGTCGCCGTCCAGCACTTTCTGGGTGGCGGAGACTTCGACGTTGGTGCGCAGATCCTTGATGCGCGAGTTGTCCAGCACATACGAACGGATCTGGTGGCCCCAGCCGACGTCCGATTTGCCGGCTTCGAGCTTGTCCTGTTCAGCCTGGCGCTTGCGCAGTTCGGCTTCGTAGAGTCTGGATTTCAGCATCGACATCGCCTCGGCGCGGTTCTTGTGCTGCGAGCGGTCGTTCTGGCACTGCACCACGATGTTGCTCGGCAGGTGGGTGATGCGCACCGCCGAGTCGGTCTTGTTGATGTGCTGGCCACCGGCGCCGGAGGCGCGATAGGTGTCGACGCGCAGGTCGGCGGGGTTGATTTCCACCTCGATCGAGTCGTCGGCTTCCGGATAGACGAACACGCTGGCGAAACTGGTGTGGCGGCCGCCGGACGAATCGAACGGCGATTTGCGCACCAGACGGTGCACCCCGGTTTCGGTGCGCAGGGTGCCGTAGGCGTAGTCGCCCTCGATCTTGATGCTGGCGGACTTGATGCCGGCGACGTCGCCTTCGGACTCTTCCAGCAGTTCGGCCTTGAAGCCCTTGCGCTCGGCGTATTTCAGGTATTGCCGCAGCAGCATCGAGGCCCAGTCGCAGGCCTCGGTGCCGCCGGCGCCGGCCTGGATGTCGATGAAGCAGTTGCTGGGGTCGGCCGGGTTGTTGAACATGCGGCGGAATTCCAGCGTGGAGACGTCCTTTTCGATGGCCTCGATGTCGGACTGCACGGCGGCGAGGGTGTCGTCGTCATTCTCCTCGCGCGCCATCTCGAACAGTTCGGCCGCATCCTTCAGGCCCGACGCCACGCGGTCGAGCACCAGCACCACGTCTTCCAGCGACTTGCGTTCGCGGCCCAGTTCCTGGGCGCGGGCGGCGTCGTTCCAGAAGTCGGGCGCTTCGGACAGGCGGACTACTTCTTCGAGACGGTCTTTCTTGTGATCGTAGTCAAAGAAACCCCCTGAGCTGGGTGGCACGCTCGCCCAGGTCGGCGAGGCTGGATTCGATCTGATTGAGGCTTTCGGCTTCCATGATGGTGTTCGGCGTTTATGCGGAAAAGCCGCGAATTATAGCCCAGGCCGCAATCAGCCCCAGCCCCGCCGCGCCCATGCCGGCGATGGCGTGGCGCGCCATCTGCCCGCCGCCGATGGCGAGGGTGAGCGTGGATTTGAAGACCAGATTGGCCAGCACCGCAAGGGTGATGATGTTGACCACGCCCTCCACCGGCAGCGTGCCCAGATTGTGCAGGCGCAGGCTCGACAGCGTGATGGCGTCGACGTCGGTCAGCCCCGATACCAGCGCCACCGCATACAGACCGCGCGTGCCCAGCAAATCGGACAGCCAGGCCGCCGCCAGCAGCACTACCCCATACATCAGGCCGAAGCCCAGCGCCGTACGCAGTTCGGTGGGGTTTTCAATCGCCAGCTCCGGCAGCTCGCCATGTGGCCGCAGGCGCCGCACGCCGTAGGCGGCGCCGATGCCGCCGACGATCAGTCCGCCGGTCAGCACCGGCAGTAATTGCAACAGGACCGAGGGCGCGACAACCGCAGCCAGCACGCCCAGCCGCACCAGTACCATCAGGTTGGCCAGCACGATGACGATCACGGCGACCGGCATCATGTCGCGGCTGGCGCGGGCGTGGCGGCTGAACGCCAGAGTCGTGGCGGTGGACGACACCAGCCCGCCGAGCAGGCCCAGCATCACCGCGCCGCGCTGCTGCCCGGCCAGGCGCAACGCGGCGTAGCCTGCCAGTCCCACACCGGCGATCAGCACCACCATCCACCAGATCTGATACGGGTTGAGCGCGCCGTAGGGGCCGTAATTGCGGTTCGGCAGCAGCGGCAGGATGATCAGCGCCAGCACCGCGAACTGCAGCATCGACAGCAGGTCGCGCCGCGAAATCCGCTCACTCAGGCCGCGCAGCTCGGGCTTGAAATACAGCAGCAGGGTGGCTGCAATCCCCAGCATCACCGCCAGCTGGATTTCGCCGTGCCAGACCAGCACGCCGAGGCCGTAGCACAGCATCAGCGCCGCCACCGTCGTCGTTCCCGGGTCGCCGTCCGCTTGTTGCGGGGAACGCAGATAGGCCGCGATCATCATCGCGCCGACCAGCAGCAGCCCCACCGCGATCAGCCACGGCTCGGCCAGCGCCGCCGCCAGGTGCGCCGCCAGCACCCCCAGCAGCGCGGTCAGCGCAAACGTGCGCAGGCCCGCCTTCGCCGCCGGATTGCGCTCGCGCTCCAGCCCCATCAGCAGGCCGATCGCCAGCGCTACCACGTAGCGCGGCAGCGAGGCCAGTTCGGCGGGTAGCCAGGCGATCAATTCTTCCATCTCGTTTGTCTCAGTAAAAAAGGTAATGCAGCGTTGAGGCTTGCCATTGCGGCATCAATCCAGCGATCATCTGCCTGCCGGTTATAGGGTCATTATCCTGTCTGCCCGGCCGGGTAACGACCTGGTAAACCGAAAATAACGGGGCGGGCACGTGAGATATTGCCCATGAATCCGGTTTCCCGGAAAAAAACAGTTCGTCCGGAAGGCCGATGGCGGGCCGCCGGCTGAGGGGAGTGGAGATGGACAAGAGGCGCCGTCGTTTTCTTGCCGCCAGCGCGCTGGCGCCGCTTGCGCTGGCCGCGGGCTGCAGCGGCCAGCCGCCGCTCACGCGCATCGGGGGCATGCTCTGGATCGGTTCCGAGCCCCTGTTCCTTGCGCGCGAACTGGGACTGTACGACGCCAACACCCTGCGTCTGGTGGAAATGCCCTCCAACACGGCCAATCTCATGTCACTGGCCACAGGAGATGTGGAGGCGGCCACGCTCACCCTCGACGAATGCCTGCTTGCCCGCGAAGGCGGGCTGGACGTGCGCGCCATTCTGGTCTTCGACGATTCCGCCGGGGCGGATGCCATCATGAGCCGTCCCGGCATCGAACGGCTGGAGGACCTCAGGGGCAAACGTATCGGCGTGGATGAGACCGCCGCCGGCGCGCTGATGCTGGCCAAGTCGCTCGAAGCGGCGGGCTTGACGCTGCGCGATATCGTGATGCTGCGGATTACCGGCGACCGCCAGCTGCGCGCCTATCTCGCCGGCGAGGTGGATGCGCTGGTCAGCTGGGAACCCTTCGCCACGCAACTGCAGGCAGAGGGCGCGCGGCGCCTGTACGACAGCAGCCATTTCCCTGGCCTGATCGTGGACACGCTGGTGGCGCGAACCGACGCGCTGGAACGCTCTCCCGACAGCTTCCGGCAATTGCTGGCGGGCTATTTCCGGGCGCTGGATTATCTGCATGCCGCGCCCGACGACGCCTTTCGCCGCATGGCTCCGCGCCTTGGCGTCAGCCCGGACGAGGTGCGCACGGCACTCGCGGGCATCCGTTTCATGGACCTTGCGGCCAACCGGGGCTGGCTGGAGGGAGCCAGCCCCGGCCTTGTGCCTGCGGCCGGCAATGTCGCCCGCATCATGGTTTCCGCCGGCTTGCTGAGGCAGTCCCCCACGCTGGCAGGACTGGCCGATCCGCGTTTTCTGCCGGTGTCGTCATGAGGATGCGGCGGCTGCCCCTGCGCATCACCCTGCCGGTCGGGCTGGCGCTGCTGCTGGTGGTGCTCGGGATGTCGCTGGTGAATGTACTGGACAAGCGCCTGGACCAGCTCGGCCAGCAGGCCAGAGCGGATCTGCTGACCCATACCGCCCATCTGGCGCGCATGGCGGAGCAGGGCTGGGAAGCCAGCCGGGAACTGGTGGAAGCGGATATGGCGCAGGTGGCGACCGACCAGCGCGCGGAGGCCGTGCTGCTGCTCGACGACAGCGGCCGCGTGCTGGCGGCCCACCGCTATGCCTGGCGCGGCCGGCTCGTCACCGAGGTGCTGCCGGGTTTCGACATGCGCCGTTTCACGCAGATCAAGCAAGGGAAGCTTCCGGTATTTTTTCCGACCACTGCCGACGGCGTGCACATCGCCGCCATGCAGCCGTTCCAGCTGGCGGCCGATGCGCAGCAGTTGCGCAGCCGGCGGCAGGGCGCGGTGTACGTCGGATTCGATCTCGCTCGCGACCGGCTGACGATGCGCGAGTTCGTGTTCAAGGCGCGTGCGGCGGACCTGCTCGCCAGCCTGCTGCTGATCGGCCTGCTGGGCTGGATGCTGCATCGCCACGTGACCGCGCCGCTGGGGCGCTTGGCGCAGGCGGCGAACACCCTGCGCAGCGGGCAGCTGGATGTGACGGTGCCGGAAGAGGGCGCACTGGAAATTGCGAGACTGGCTGGAAGTTTCAATGCCATGGCGCGCGCCGTGCAGGAAGCCCAGGCAAATCTGGCCACCAGCGAGGAACGGCTTGCCATCACCCTGCATTCCATCGGCGATGCCATCCTCGCCACCGACACCGAGGCGCGCGTTACGCTCATGAACCCGGTGGCCGAAAGTCTCACCGGCTGGTCTCGGGCCGAGGCCATGGGGCGGCCTGTCGCCGAGGTGTTCGCGATCGAAAATGCGCTCACCGGCACGCCGGCGGATATTCCGGTGGCGCGCGTCATCCGCGAGGGGCAGGTGGTGGGGCTGACCAACGACACGATCCTGCTGGCGCGAAACGGCCGGCGTTACCACATTGCCGACAGCGCCGCGCCGATACGCAACGCCCGCGGCGAACTGCAGGGCGTGGTGCTGGTGTTCCGCGATGTCTCGGAGGAATACCAGCTGCGCGCGGCGCTGGCCAACAGCGAACTGCATTTCCGCACCCTCGCCAACAGCGGGCAGGCGCTGGTGTGGACCGCCGGGCTGGGCCGCGGATGCGATTATTTCAATGAACCCTGGCTGCGCTTTACCGGCCGCTCGCTGGAGCAGGAGCTGGGCGACGGCTGGACTGCGGGGGTGCATCCGGCCGACCTGTCGCACTGCCTTGAGACCTACAACGCCGCCTTCGACCGCCGCGAGCCGTTTTCCATGGAATACCGCTTGCGCCACGTCAGCGGCGAGTACCGCTGGATCATCGACCAGGGCAGTCCGCGCTTCGACACCCAGGGCCAGTTCACCGGCTATGTCGGGCACTGCATGGATGTCACGGACGCCAAGCGTGCCGAGGCCGAAATCGAACGCCTGGCCTACCACGATGCACTGACGGAACTGCCCAACCGCGTCCTGTTCCTAGACCGGCTGGCCCAGGCGCTGGCGGCTGCGCGCCGCAACCGGCGCTACGGCGCCGTGCTGTTCGTCGACCTCGACCAATTCAAGCGCATCAACGATGTGCACGGCCATGCGACGGGCGACGCCGTGCTGCGCGAAGTGGCCAGGCGGCTGGCGTACACCCTGCGTCAGGAAGACACGGTGGCGCGGCTGGGCGGCGACGAGTTCGTGATCCTGCTGCCCGATCTGGCGGCAAATTCGGAGGATGCCGGCGCCCTGGTCATGGCGGTGGCAGAGAAAATCCGCAGTGCGCTGGATAACCCGGTAAGCATCGGCGGCCAGGAATACCTCGCCACCGCCAGCATCGGCATCACCCTGTTCCCGAAGAAAGCGGAAAGCGTCGACGACCTCATGCGCGAGGCCGATACCGCCATGTACCGGGCCAAGGAGCGCGGCCGCAACGCCCTGGCCTATTTCGAGCCCGCCATGCAGAAAGCCGTCGCCGAGCGCTATGCCCTCGATCACGAATTGCGCGAGGCGCTGCGCGACCGCAGCTTCGAGCTGCATCTGCAATCGCAGGTCGATGCGGGCGGCAGGGTGATCGGGGCCGAAGCGCTGGTGCGCTGGCGGCATCCGCGCCGGGGACTGGTGATGCCGTCGAGCTTCATTCCGCTGGCGGAAGAGTCCGGCCTCATCGTGCCGCTGGGCGAGTGGGTGCTGCGCGAAACCTGCACCCTCATCGCCCGGCTCGACGCCGAAGGCCGCGGCCTGCGCATTGCCGTCAACGTCAGCCCGCGGCAGTTTCACCAGGCCGATTTCGTGCAGCGGGTCAGGGAGATCCTGGCCGCCACCGGCGCCGACCCTACCTACCTCACGCTGGAAATCACCGAAAACCAGCTGGTCGAGCACGCCTCCGAGTCGGTGGCGCGCATGACCGAGCTGGCGGCGCTCGGCCTGCGCTTCGCCATCGACGACTTCGGCACCGGCTATTCGTCGCTGGCTTATCTGAAGCGCCTGCCCTTGTCCGAACTGAAAATCGACAAGAGCTTCGTGCAGGACATTCCGCACGACCCCAACGACGTCGCCCTGGTGGAGACGATCCTGTCGATGGCTCGCCATCTGCACTTCGAAGTGGTGGCCGAAGGCGTGGAAAACGAAGCCCAGTTCGCCTTCCTGCGCCAGCAGGGGTGCGAGCGCTTCCAGGGCTATTATTTCCAGCGCCCGCAGAAAATGCGTGCCTGGATCGACCGCCTGCCGTAGTTTCGGCCGCGCGCCATGCCGCGCTGTCGGGCTTCTTTACATCCCGGCATGATTCGCCATGGGGCTGCTGTGTTATGGAGAAAAAAACAGCTAGCAAACAAGAGGATGGCGCGAAAAGTGCTTTCCGGGCATGAATATTGCTCGGGTCGTCCGGCCAAGTGGATGTTTTTTTTGATTTTTTTCTGCGAAGCCGGTGCCATGTAGCGTATGCGAACGGCTTGCCGGGCGCAGCGCAGCATAGGCATACTGTAAAAAAAACGATAGAAAACGATACAAAGCAAGCGCCCTGTCCCGGATGTCGTCGAGCAGGCGCCCAGGGGAGTCATATTGGGTTCTCAGGAACCGATTGGAGGAATGCAAAATGAAATTATTCAAACAAACGGCAATCGTGCTTGGCCTGTCGGCCGCGATGCTGAGTGGCCAGGCGCTGGCCATTCCCGTCACGGTTGCGGGCACCACCGTCAGCTTTACGTTCGACAGCGGACTGAGCGGACTTTTCGGCACGCCAACGGTGGTGGGCGACATCCTGTCCTTCACGCCCACCACCTACAAGGCGCAGGCTTTCAATGGCTCAGGGTTTGCCGCCGCCAGCCAGACCTTCAACATCGCGGTCAACGCCCATTCCGGCTATCTGGTGTCGGCCGTCAGCCTGACGGAAGACGGCGACTACTACAACATCGGTGCGGGCTCCAGCGTGGCGGTGGGCGGCAAGCTCCTCGTGCGCGACCTGGAAGCGCCGCTGCTGCCCGCGGCCGGCGGCAAAATCAAGACCGCCCTGCCGCTCACCGCTGTAACCAGCATGGCGGATTTCCAGACCACCGACTGGACATCCCATACGGGCGTGACGATCCCGGCCGGCTGGGGCGGGACGGATGGGATCGTCGGCGGCGTCAATGTCACCATCGAAAACATCCTGCTTGCCAGCAGCATCAGCGCCGGCAGCGCCGCCTTCATCGAGAAAAAATTTGCTGCGCTCGCCATCGTCACCACGCCTGTTCCGGAGCCGCAGACCTATGCGTTGTTCCTTGCCGGGCTAGGGTTGATCGGATTTGCGGCGCGCCGCACATCACGCGCGTCCGCCTGATCGCCGATTGCCGCGATCCGCTTCACGGCTTCCGGTTGGAAGCTTTTTTTTCGCAGGCCGGATGAACGGGTTCCGCTATCGCCCGGCAGCAGAAAAATGGCTGCACGCGGCGGGGCGGATCGCGGATGTTTCTTGTCGGGCAATCGATCCGGTTTATTCATGGCCGTGTATGTGATAAAAGGACGGGCACGGCTGGGCTGGTACGAATGTTTCATGCGTTCGCCCCGCGTTTTGTTCCGGGTCGATTACAGAAGCCGTCTGCGGCGCGGATAAGCCGGCCGGGCTGTCGAAGCGGCGGTGAGCGCCGTCGACTTCATGGTCCGGTAACCTTCGGTTTTTTGCTTTTGCTGGATAATTCCCCTGAACCCGGGATCACACCGGCCGGGGCTATGACAAAAAAATAATTCGCCTGTCCGCAGGCCAGAGGAGAAACGCATCGCACGATGCGTTTGGAGTGATGACGAACCATAACCAGTGGCTGTTCCGGCAGCAGCTTTCCGTCGTCTCGTTGACCAAGATCCTGCTCGACCCTTTCGTGGCCGTGCTGGTGCTGATCGGCTGCACGCTGTATTACGACGAGCCGTTCCGCGGCCCGTATCCCATCCTGGCCCTGATCGTCTTCACCCTGACCTTTCCCGGCAAGTGGCCCGAGGTCACCCTGCGCGCCTTCTGGAACGAGGTCGTCATCCCCTGGTTCTTTCTGTCCGGGCTAATCCTGCTGTTCGGCTATTCCACCGGCTATCTCGATTGGTTTCCCCCCGATCTGGTGATGGCCTGGATGCTCGCCACCCCCGTCGCCATGTGGGGAGCGCACCGGGTGGTGCGCAAGATTCTGCCGCGTCTGCTGCTGCTGGAAGGCGGACGCCGCCGTGCCCTCATCGTCGGCCGGGCCATTTGGGAACGGAATTGCGCGGCCGCTTTGCCAACGACAGCGCGCTGGGCGTGGACGTGGTTGGTTTCTTCGACGACCGCTCGTTCGAGCGCACCGAACTGGCCGACCCGAAAAAGCTGATCGGACGGCTGGCCGACATCCCCGACTACGTCAACCGCAACGGCATCGACCTCGTCTACATCACCCTGCCCATGGCCGCGCAGCCACGCACCCTGAGCCTGCTCGACGCCCTGCGCGACACCACCGCCTCGGTCTATTTCGTGCCGGATATCTTCGTTTCCGACCTCATCCAGGCGCGGGTCGACCACATCCACGGCATGCCGGTGGTGGCGCTCACCGAAACCCCCACCCTCGGCGTGTCCGGCATCGGCAAGCGCATCAGCGACCTCGTCATCGCCAGCCTCATCCTGCTCATGATCTGGCCGCTGCTGCTCATCCTTGCGGCAGGCGTCAAACTGTCCTCGCCCGGCGCCGTCATCTTCAAGCAGCGGCGCTACGGCCTCGACGGCCAGGAAATCCTCGTCTACAAATTCCGCTCCATGCGCGTCTGCGAAGACGGCGGCACCATCAACCAGGCCAGCCGCAGCGACCCCCGCATCACCCGTTTCGGCGCCTTCATCCGCCGCACTTCGCTCGACGAACTGCCGCAGTTCATCAACGTCCTGCAGGGGCGCATGAGCGTGGTCGGTCCGCGTCCCCATGCCGTCGCCCACAACGAGCAGTACCGCAAGCTCATCAAGGGCTACATGCTGCGCCACAAGGTCAAGCCCGGCATCACCGGCTGGGCGCAGGTCAACGGCCTGCGCGGCGAAACCGAGACCCTCGACAAGATGCGCGCCCGCATCCAGTACGACATCGACTACATGCGCAACTGGTCGCTCGGCTTCGACCTCATGATCATCGGCAAGACCCTTGCCGTCGTCTGGCGCGACCAGAACGCGTATTGAAGATTCAAGTTACAAGTTACAAGGGTGTATTGCCTGCGCAGAGCATTGGCAGAGTGAAATGAATGCACTTTAATGGCACCATTAATAGTTCTTTTAAAGTATATTGTGGAGTGCTTTTTCATTCCGGCAGGAGGTTTCAAATGGCAAACATTGTCTTGGCTGAAGTTGCCGCGAGCGTCTCCGAACTCAAAAGAGATCCAATGGGTACCGTTGCGGCGGGCGAAGGTTTCCCCGTCGTGATCCTGAACCGCAACGAGCCCGCTTTCTACTGTGTTCCGGTCAAGGCTTATGAAGCCCTCATGGACAAGCTGGAGGATATTGACTTGAATGCCCTGGCCGAAGCGCGCATGTCCGATGGCAAGCCTCACGTGAAAGTCCGGCTGGATGACTTATGAGCTGTTGTTTCATCCGGATGCGCTCGATGAGTGGGGCAAGCTCGACAAACCAGTCCGTGAGCAATTCAAGAAGAAGCTCGCCGAGCGCTTGCTTGGCCCGCATGTACCCGCCGCAAAGCTCTCGGGCCAGAAAAGTCGATACAAAATCAAGCTGAGAAGCGCAGGATACCGCTTGGTCTACGACGTGTTGGAAGCACAATTGATCGTTATCGTGGTTGCTGTAGGCAAACGCGAGCGCAACGCCGTCTATAAAGCGGCCGCATCAAGATAACGACTAACGGCATATCGGCGACGAACAGCCGGTTCGTTGCATGGCCGCATGAGCGTGGTCGGTCCGCGTCCCCATGCCGTCGCCCACAACGAGCAGTACCGCAAGCTCATCAAGGGCTACATGCTGCGCCACAAGGTCAAGCCCGGCATCACCGGCTGGGCGCAGGTCAACGGCCTGCGCGGCGAAACCGAGACCCTCGACAAGATGCGCGCCCGCATCCAGTACGACATCGACACCATGCGCAACGGGCCGCTCGGTTCACCTCATGACCATCGGCAAGACGCTTGCCGTCGTCTGGCGCGATCAGAGCGCTTATTGAGAAACAAGATCCAAGATTCAGGCTGCAAGGCAAGGGGTTGCAGACAGGCTGCCTTCCTTGCAACTTGAATCTTCACGCCCGCTCTCACATTCGAGACACCCGCCCTCAATATTTCACCCGATTCCTCGCCGGAATGTCCGCCCATCCAGGCACGCCCGCCAGGCGGGCCGGGCTGGTTCGGCCGGTTGATCGGCGGCAAGCCTGTACACCAGTGCCCTTGCCGCGAGGTGCCGTCCCTTGATTTGGGTGGTCCGGGTTAAAGGCAGCCGCACCCAGCGTGGCTTCGGCAGGGCAGCGGGCATCGTCGAAAAAAGCGCCGGCCAGTGGCTCCACCCAAGCGCCGCCGATCAAGCCGGGCCAAGCGGGGGATTTGGCGCCGCTGCCGGGGCGCGTTCAATTCGCCAGCCGCCTTGAATGCGGCGAGGCTCAACCAGCCCAAGGTTTCATGTCCTTGTCCGCACCCAACAGGATTTATTTGCACATCAATAAAATATATGCAAAACGACTTGTCGATAAATTTTACACATAAACAAAGTGCAGTATAAAAATACCAACATGTTGATATTAAATGACTAATTAAAAATCAAGGCCCGGATTCCGGCCGGATTTCATCCATGCCGGGCCTGTTTGACCGCTTTTGTCGGGCCGATTTTGTCGGATTATTTTACAGTCATGGTCCGAACCTACTAGTTGCCGCATCCGAAACAACCAAATCAAATTGTTAAATGCTTGATTGCAAACACCATAAATAAAAATGCCACAAAGCTGGAACGGCCATTGCTAAATGCTTGTCGCCGCGAAGGGAACTATTCGGTGAAAGAATATTTACACCATGGTGGCAGGAGGATGTAGTTGATAAATCGATCGATACATATCTACATGAGGAGACTTAAAAAATGAAATTTACAATGACTAAAATTGCTGCGGGTTTGGCTCTGGCTGTTGCGGCTTCGGGCGCACAAGCCGTCACCGTCAATGGCTGGGATCTTGGTGACTTCAATAACGACGGGCTGATGAGCGACTTCGCGTTCTTCTCGGCACCCAGCGGTTCGAGCGGCAATAAATTCGCTCCGACAAACGAGATGTGCGGGGGGGGTGATTGTGCTGCCATTGCGACCAATGGCAGCACACAGGGTACTGGCACGTTCTCCATGGGCTTCAACTTCGGCGGTACTGGCATGTTCTCGCCCTTCACCTACGGCACGGGCGTTCAAGCGGACATCACCGGCGGCGTGCTGACCTTCACGTCGCTGGACTTCGGCGGCTTCTATAACGGCGTCAACTTCTTCCTGGAGCCGGATAACCTTGCCAACGTCACCAGCACTGTGACCGATCTCGGCAGTGGTGATTACGGCGTGGTCGTTCGCTATGTTGGCACCATCAACGAGCCCGCGAGCGCGTTCAACGGGTTTGCGGCCAACTGGCGCCTTGAAGGCGTGATGCACACCGCAACCGCACCTGTGCCTGAGGCTTCGACCTACGGCATGATGCTGGCTGGTTTGGGCCTGGTTGGCTTCGCAGTACGCCGCCGCAAGCTGATGGCCTGATTGAATGCGGCTGATAGGCCGCTTCAATTGTCCCGGTCAGCCCGGCCGGGACACAAGCAATACGGCGGGTT
>DAOMWT010000044.1:14843-20193 GCA_035436705.1 Thiobacillus sp.
TAACCCGCCGTATTGCTTGTCTAGGCCAACCCAATATTCTGTAACAGGCCTGTTTGGTGATCCCCTGTGGCGCCCACATTGGCACGTCCCCTGTAATCGTGCACTAGCCTTTTGGGGAGCGGAATAACTCACCCACATGGGCTCTCAATTCCAATAAAACTCCCGGAGGAGATATGCGTTTCACACTAAAACACGCGGCGTTAACCGCGGCCTGTATGGCTGCGTTCCCAGTTCATGCCACTAATGGTTATTTCTTGCCGGGTTTCGGCTTCCGGTCACAGGGTATGGGGGGCGTGGGCATCGCCTATGGGCGTGATTCACTGTCCACCGCAGCCAACCCGGCCAATGCAGTCAATACCGGCATGCGCGGTGATTTGGGAGTTGGTGTGTTTAATCCGGAGCGCCATGGGAGTGTCTCGCAAGATCCCTCCACTCCATCGCCATTCTTTGGGTTCTCGGCCGACTCGGAGAGCGATGCGAAATACTTCATCATGCCTGAGATGGGGTTCACGATGCCACTCGACGATAAGCTGCATGTAGGCCTTGCAGTGGTTGGAAACGGTGGCATGAACACCACGTTCCAGGAGAATTTCTTTGCGACTGGCTTAGTGCCGAAGGACAAGAAGGTCGGGGTCGACTTGATGCAGTTGCTCGTCCCCGTCTCCGCTGCCTACAAACTGAACGACAACCATGCCTTGGGGGCATCATTGGTTCTGGCTGCGACGCGTTTCCGTGCCTATGGCCTGGATTCGTTCGTGAACTTCGACTCGTTCATGACCATCACCTCTGATCCGAAGAGCCTGACGAATCGCGGGTTTGACTACAGTTATGGCGCCGGCGTGCGGTTGGGCTGGCTGGGCGAGTTCATGGATGACAAGGTGACGGTCGGCCTGACTTATGCCTCGCGCACCTGGATGACCAAATTCGACAAATACAAGGGCTTGTTTGCCGAGCAGGGCGATTTCGACATCCCTGAAAACTACGGGATCGGTATTGCGGTCAAGCCGGTGAAACACTTGGTCATCGCTGCCGACGTGGTTCGGATCAATTACAGCGATATCGCATCGGTTGGGAACCCGGGGATGGGGGTCTTTGCTGCTGTCGGATTTGGCATTCCATCGTTGACCGACCCCACTAAAGAGCTCGGAAACGACGACGGGATGGGATTTGGCTGGGAAGATCAGACCGTCTACAAGCTCGGCGTCCAGTATGGTGTGAACAATCGCCTCCAGGTCCGTGCCGGCTACAACTACGGGAAGACCCCAATCCCTGACAGCCAAGTGACGTTCAACCTGCTCGCGCCCGCGACCGTCGAAAAGCATTATTCCGTGGGCTTTACCTACAAGGCCAACGAAAACCTGGAGGTAACGGGTACCTATGTGTATGCAGCAAACAATAGCCAGGGACGCTGCAATCAGAATATCGTCGACTGCGCGTCGTTCAATATGCACCAGAACCTCTTCGCGATCAGCATGGGCTGGGTGCTCGACCCGGGTCCGGTCGCGCTGGAAGAATATGGCGACAGCGACTGGGCCGGCATCAACTTCGACGGCTGGTACGCGGGCCTGGGGGTCGGACAGTCGAAATACGGGGACATCGACGAAGCCTCGGCCAACACCCGCACCGAAGGCTGGAAGGTCTACGGCGGCTACCAGTTCAACAAGTACCTCGGCATTGAAGGCGGTTATGCCAACCTCAACGACATGACGTCCAGAACCGGGGCGGTCGTCACGAACCTGGCTGCCGATGCCTGGACACTGGGTGCAGTGCTCAGCTATCCGGTTACCGAGAAGTTGTCGGTGATGGGCAAGCTGGGTGCGGCCTACGTGCTTGCCGACGCCAAGGTGAAGAACGGTGCTGCACTCACGGTGCGAAGCGGTGATGACAGCTATGAGCCCAACTATGGGGTGGGCGTCAGCTATGCGCTACTCGACAATCTGAACCTTCGCCTTGAGTGGGAACGCTTCGACCGGAAAGAATATGACATCGACCTCGTGACGGCGGGCCTGGCACTGAAATTCTGATGCCCGGTTGGCTGTCGTTTTTTTCAAGCCAGGGACACGTCCCCGGCTTTTTTTGGGTTCGAAAAATACGCCAGCGAGGGCGAGCCGCGAGACTGCCGGATCGCACCATCGGGTATCGGTGGCCCGCATAAAATCGCCTTCATCCCGCATCGAAAATTTTTCACGTATTTTGATTCGGTATGCTTACTGCACGTGATATCCACCGGTGTGCTTGCTGTAACATTCGTACCACATAATTTCCAATAATCCGGATCGAGAGGAAGACAACATGCAAAGTTACAAGAAGCTGATTCTGCCGTTGATGATCGCCGCGCTGCTTGCGGGTTGCGGCGACAAGAAAGACGAGGCGACGGGTGAGAAAGCCGCGACCCAGGTGGCGGCCAAGGTCAACGGCACCGAGCTGACGGTGCATCAGGTCAACTACGCGCTGCAGCGCATTCCCAATCTCGATGCGGAAAAATCCAAAGCGGCTTCGCTGCAGGTGGTGCGCAATCTGGTGGAGCAGGAACTGTTGGTGCAGAAGGCGCTGACCGACAAGCTGGACCGCGACCCCACGGTGGTGCAGGCGCTGGACGCGGCGCGCCGCCAGATTCTGGCCGAGGCCTATATGAGCCGCAAGCTGGGCACGCCGGCCGAGCCGAGCGATGCCGAGGTGTCGACATATTTCGACAATCATCCCGAGCTGTTCGCCAAGCGCAAGATCTATCGCCTGCAGGAACTCTCGATCAAGGCGCCGGCAGACAAGCACGATGCGATCCGCGCCCAACTGGGCACATCCAAAAACCTGAACGATTTCGCCGCCTGGCTGAAAGCGGAGAACCTGCCGGTCAAAGCGGCACAGGGCGTCAAGCCGGCCGAGCAGCTGCCGTTGCAACTCCTGCCGCAACTGGCCAAGATGCCCGACGGCCAAGCGATGGTGGTGAATGCGCCGGACGGCCTGATGGTCATCGTGCTGGCGGATTCGCAGGTACAGCCGGTGACGCTGGAACAGGCCAAGCCGGCGATCATCCGCCTGCTGCAGACAGAGGCGCGCCAGAAGGCGGCCAAGGCCGAACTGGATGCATTGAAGACCGCCGCCACGATCGAATACGTGGGCGAGTTTGCCGATGCCGGCAAGGAAGCCGCGTCGCCAGCCGAGAAGCCGGCCGCAGCAGCTGCCGACGCGGCGCCGGCGGCGCCCGATGCCGACGCCGATGCGATCAGCAAAGGCGTTTCCGGACTCAAGTAAAAAAGCAGGTACAAGGGACAAGTTACAAGGTTCAAGACGACAGCTGGCGGGCGGCGTGTCGCGCGCTTTCGCAGGCTCTTGCAACTTGTAACTTGCAACTTGTAACTCACCGGCCTCGCGTCCGTGCTGACGTCCCCCATATTCGTCCGCAGCCTGCCGTTCGGGCTGTATATCGCGTTGCTCGCGCTGGAAGGCCTGTTGCCCGGCTGGGCGCCCGGCTTCGACGTGCGCTGGCTGTATCCGCTGAAGGCGGGGCTGGTGGCGTTGGCGCTGGCGGTGCTGTGGCGGCATTACGGCGAGCTCAAATCATATGGCCTGCCGCTGAAGCACCTGCTGCTGTCGCTGGCGGTGGGCGTCGTGGTGCTGGTGCTGTGGGTCAATCTCGACGCCGGCTGGATGCTGATGGGCGAGGCTGGCGAAGGCTACAACCCCACCGATGCAGCCGGCCGTATCGACTGGCTGCTGGTGGCGTTCCGCATCGCCGGCGCCGCGCTGGTGGTGCCGCTGATGGAAGAGCTGTTCTGGCGCTCGTTCCTGCAGCGCTGGGTGCAGCAGTCCGATTTTCTGGCGCTCGACCCGGCGCGGATCGGCTTCAAGGCCTTGCTGATCGCCAGCGCGCTGTTCGCCGTCGAGCACCTGCAATGGCTGGCCGGGCTGGTCGCCGGCCTGGCCTACGGCTGGCTGTACATCCGCACCCGCAACCTTTGGGCGCCCATCGTGGCGCACGCCGTCACCAACGGCCTGCTGGGAGCCTATGTCGTGGCCACCGGGCAGTGGAGTTTCTGGTGAAAATCCGGATGTCGTGCGTGGCGCTGGGCGCGTTGCTGGCTCTGCCGGCAATGGCGAAGGAGGGCGACACCTTGCACCCGTTCATTTCCTACACGCGCTATTACGACAGCAACCTGTACCGCCTGGCCGCAAGCGAAAAAAATCTGGTGCCGCAGCTGTCGGATCAGTACGGCGTGTTGAGCGCCGGGCTGAACATCGACTGGCAGCCCGGCCGCCAGCGCGTCATCGCCAGTGCCAGCAAGAATCTGGTGCGGTTTTCCCGCTATTCCCATCTGGACTACGACGGCTCCGACTACCAGCTGAAATGGAACTGGCAGCTGGGCAACCGCTGGTCGGGCCAGGTGGGCGCAACCGAAAGCACCACCCAGAGCAGCCTCAGCGATCAGCTGGGCTTGCCGGTCAACAATACGGTCACCCGCGAAAACAGGTTTGCCAATGCCGACTGGCAGTTTCATCCACGCTGGCATGTGGGGCTGGGCGCGGCCGCAGTCACCTCGACCAACAGCACGGCGCTACGGGCGCCGCTGGATTACGAAGACGCCAGCGTGTCGGCCACGCTGGGCTACACCACGCCCAAGGGCAGCAAGCTGCGCGGCCAGTTGCGGCAGGTGGATGGCGAATATCCCAACCGGCCAATGATCTTTCTTGACCGCTTCTACACGCAGACCGAATACAACCTGCTGGGCGACTGGAACCTTACCGGCAAGCTGATCACGCGGGCAAAAATCGGTTATACCCAGCGCGAGAACGACACCCAGTCCCAACGTGATTTTTCGGGGGTGACGGGGCGCCTGTCGGCGGATTATTTCCCCACTGGTAAGACCATGCTGACCTGGGCAGCCTATCGCGAGATCGCGAACTCGGACGACCTCAACGCCAGCTACCAGTTAAACACCGGCACTAGCCTGGGGGCGGCCTGGCTGCTTACTTCCAGGGTCACGCTGCGCGCCAGCGGCAGTTTCGAGAACCGCAGTTTCGAGGGCGACACCGGCGTGGTGATTCCCGGGCTCGTGCAGCGCGACGAAGACACCCTGAGCGGCTCGCTGTCGCTCAGCTATGCGCCGGTGCGCATGGCCACCATCGATGTTGGGGTGCAAGCCGGGCGGCGGGATTCCAACATGGCTGTCAACGATTACACGTTTCGTTCGGTGTTTGTGAGTGTGCGGGCCGATTTCTGAGTGCAGCGGCGGGGTGCCGACGCACCCGTTTCGGGCATGGGTCTTGCGTTGAGAAACAAGTTACAAGTTACAAGTTACAAGTTACAAGTTACAAGTTACAAGTTACAAGTTACAAGTTACAAGTTACAAGT
>DAOMWT010000045.1:0-19959 GCA_035436705.1 Thiobacillus sp.
GCCGGTCGCTGCTCAAGGGCGGCACCGAGGAGCAGCGTGAGAAGTGGTTGCCGCTTGCGGCCGTAACCGGCGCGTTTTTCGCAGGCGAAGCCCACGCGGCCCAGCCCCTCGCGCACCGCTGCCGCCACCGTGTAGGTCGCCGCCATCGCCCCGGGGTTCGCCAGCCGCGCGAGTTCGTCAAACAGCCCGGGCTGCCAGAGATCGGCATTGCGGTCGGGCGCGAAACCATCCAGATAGAAGGCGTCGACGCCAGCCTCGACCTGCGGCAGGCAGTCCGCCGCTTCGCCCAGCATCAGGGTGAGCTGCACCCGCCCGCCGTCGAGCGCGATGCGATGGAAACCCGGCGTCGGCATCGGCCAGTTCGCCCGCAGTTCGTTGGCCAGCGCCGCCCATTCCGGCCATTGCGCGTGCAGGCGCGCCAGCTCGGCGGCGCCAAACGGATGCTTTTCGACCGACAGGAAATGCAGCCGCCCCGGGCGCGCAGGATCGTCGCGCCACGCCGCCCAGGTCGCCAGGAAATTCAGCCCGGTGCCGAAGCCGGTCTCCAGCACGACGAAGCGGGCACGGTGCGCCCACGCCTGCGGCAGGCCACAGCCCTGCAGGAACACGTGGCGCGCCTGCCCGGCGCCGCCGTCGGCGGTATGGTAGATATCGCCGTAGGCAGCGGAATACGGCACGCCATTCCTGAATTCGAGGCGGGCCGGAATAATGGTTTTCAGCATCCCCGAATGTTACATTGGGCCGCTTCGCTGCTGCCTTGCCCAATCATGCTGAAACCGAAAACCTGACTGCGTCTTGTCGTCGTGCTGGCGCTCGCTGCGCTGGCCTACGCGGCCTGAGATGGCAAAAGCGGGGTAATCCACCGGCAAGTGCGAAATGGCGGGTCACTGAAGTGCTCAACGGCGGATCGGCCCTCGAATCACCACACTCTCTGGAATGCTTCGGCGAAGCACTTGAAACAACTCTATGCTGCCGTAAAAATCGTGCATTGGCACAAAGCAAGACGCTCAACGCTAATACATCGAGCGTCCCCCGTCGTTGCTAGTTAGATGCAATGACTTTGACCGCTGTTCACACTTGCATCTGCATCTAAACCGCCTCCCGCAACGCCATCCTGATATCGATCTCATCAAACGGCACCCCCAGTTTCCCGTCCGTCCCAGCAGCCCCGGTTCTTCCCGCGCCTTCACGTCGGTGTGGACGTTTTTGTAGTCGCGCCCCAGCGCCTGGGCGAGTTGGTGGATGCTGCGCGCCTCGCGGCTGGCGATGTGGCGCAGCAATTCCAGGTGTCGGTGGTGGCGGCGAACAGTTCCGAAGGGGAACCGAAGCTGATGATGGGCACGATGTTCTCGCCGCCCGCTTCGATCCGCCGCCAGACCGATGCGGCGTCTTTCAACGCCTGGGCTGGCGTGGTGATGGTGATTTCAACCTTGCTCATGTGTCCCACTCCCAGCCCGCGAGGCGGGCGCAGCCGTTGCAAAAATCCTTAGCCAGCCTTGTTGCGGGCGCGGAGGGCTTCCAGCGACCTTGCACCTACCCCCAGATCCCGCCAGTTCGCTGGATGGCAGGTGAACAGCAGGATTTGATGCCGCGTTGCGGCGTCGAACAGCAGGCGTTTCATTTGCGCCAGTCGTGCCTCGTCGCTGTGGACCAGGGCGTCGTCGAGGATGATGAGGGTGGGACGGCCGGCTTCCTTGAGCAGGTCGGCGTAGGCCAGGCGGCTGATGACGCCCATTTGTTCGCGGGCTCCAAAGCTGAGTTCTTCGAACAGGCTGGTTTCCGCACCGTTGCTGCCCGGGCGTGTGAGCGGGCCGGGCGCCAGGTTTTCGTCGATACCCAGGCTGGCGTGGGGGAACAGCAGTTGCAGATAGCGGTTGAGGTGCTTTTGCAGCGGCGCCTGGAGTTTGCGGGTCAGTACGGCGCGCTTGTCGCGCAGCAGCTTGAGGAGGTGGTCGAGAGCCAGGGCGCGGCGTTGCAACTCGTCGCCGCGACGGCGGACTTGTTCCTGGTCGCGCGCCGCTTCGGCCCGGCGTTCTTCCAGCCCCTGCGCGCCGGCGGTCTGTAGCGCGACCTCCAGGCGCATCAGGGTGTCGCGGCGTTCGGCGTACTGCTTTTCGAGTTGCCCGGCGCTCGCGCGGAAGCGTTCGACATCCTGCTGGAGTAGGTCTGGATTAGCCTCGGCGACTTGCCGGGCCCGCGCCTCGATGCGCTCGGCCAAGCTGTCTTGCTCGGCGCGGGCATCGACCAGATTCCGATTGGCGGCCGACAGACGCGCGGCGCGGTCGGGCGCGTCGAGCACCGCCTGGGCGGTGGCCAGTTCGCGGGTTGCGGATTCGTGCGCGGTGTGAGCGTTGCCAGCGGCGAGTCGCGCCTCGTTGAGTTGCTGGTTGATCTGGTCGAGAGACTGCCGGGCGGTGTCTTCGGCGGCTTCGGCCTGGGAGACCGATGGAAGTTCGGAAATGTTTTCCGGCGCGGCCGGCAGGCGGGCGAGCGCCTGTTCGATTTCTCCGAAACGGGCGTCGTGAGCAGTGAGTTCGGCACGCAAGGCATCTATGCCTTTGGGGGCGAGAGCCTTGAGCGTAGCGGTTGCGGTCCTGGCTTCGGCCTGGTGCTGGGTGTGACTTTGATGGCGAGCTTCGGCGGCTTCCGGACTGTCGAGACCCAGCTGTTGCAGCAGGGCAGCATGGCTGTCTGCCAGGGCCTGCTCCTGACGGCCGAGTTCAGCCAGATCGGCGCCGCCGGGGGTGATGTCGAGTTGGCCCAGACCCGGCAAGGTGACGCGGGTGGTTTCGGTCAGCAGGCGGTCGCCACTGCCGGTGACGGATTCCTGGCCGATCTCGATCCGGCAGCCGTCAGTCAAGGCGAAGAGAAGCCGGGTGGCGACCGTATCGCGCCGAATACGCAGTTCGCGCAATGCGCTTTGTTGCGCCTTGAGGGTGTACAGGTTCTTGGGGTCGATCTCTGTTTCGGCCAGTTTTTTTTGCAGCGCGGTCAGGGCGGCTTGTTCGGTCTCGGCCCGGGCGAGGGCGTCGGCAGTGGTTTCCTGCTTGCGTTTGAGTTCGTCCAGTTGGCGGTCCAGATCGCGCCGGGTAGCTTCCTGCCGCGCCAGGCGCAGGGCCTCGCGCAGGGCGGTGTGGCGGTCTGTCGCTTCCTGTGTCCTGGATTGCCATTGCTCGACCAGGGTGTTGTTGGCGTGGCGTTCCTTATCGGCGTTTTCAAGCGCCGTCCGGCGGGTAGCGACTGCCCGCTCCTGGCTGGCAAGGGTATCGAGTTGGCCGCGCAGCAGATTGACTTGTGCGTCGATCTGGCCGGCGCGTTGCCGGTCTGCCTGCAAGGCCGCCTCGACCTGGCGAATGGCATCCAGACTGGCCGCCGCGGCTTGCTCCTGCTGGCGGAAAGCCGTCCAGGGCTGTTCGGCCTCGTCGGCGGCATGGTCGCGGCGCAGCGTGGCCAGACGGTCGACCTTTTCACGATAGACGGCAATTTCAGCGTCCAGACTCCGGAGGGTGGCTTCCAGCGTTGCCGCCTGTTCGAGCGCCTGCTGATATGCGCCGCGCGGTTTGCCGGTGGTGGCAGTCAGCAACTCGTTGCGCAGCGTCTCGACTTGCGCCAGGACTTCGTCGCCGCCGCTGCTGGCAATCTCGCCGAGGGAGGTGTTGAGGACACTGCGCAGGTGGTCGGTGGCGTGGCTGACGGGTTCGCGCAGATCCTGGGCGCTGCCTTGCTGGATCCAGAGCAGGCCGGGGATGCCCCAGTGTTCGGCCTTGCTGACGCCCTTGCCGGCATGCTGGAAACCGAGCAGTTCGGCGAGATGGTCTTCGGCTTCGACGCCGTCCAGATGCTGCGGCCCGGCCTGCAGCTCACAGCGTTTCTTGCCGAGGAAACGCTTGCCGAGGCGATAGGTATCGGCGCCGATGGTGAACTCCAGTTCGACGCTGGGCGAGGCGGAGGCATCCCCCCAGGGGCGCAGGTCGTCGACGCTGCCGGAACGGTGACGCTCGAAAAAGGCGGCGCGTATCGCCGCGACGATGGTGCTCTTGCCGGCTTCATTGGCGCCGGTGAACAGGTTCAGGCCGGATTCCAGACCAGTGATTTCAAACGGCTGGCGGAACTGCTTGAATTGTTCGATGCGGATGCGGGTCAGCTTCACGATGTCGCCCTCGCCCGCCGTTCGTCGAGGATGCCGGCGAGCAGGGCCAGGGCATCACGGGCTACGTCCGCCTCGGCACCGTCCTGGTCGGCCCGTAGTTCGGCGATGACTTCGCCAAGGTAGCCGTCGGCCTGGATGGCGTCGATGTCTTCGTCGGTGGGCTCCAGGCGCAGGGCCGAAAGGTCGGCTTGCAGGCAGCGTGCCCGGCCTTGTGCCTGAGCAATCGAGGCTTGCAGGCGGCGATACCCGGCGAGGTCGGTCTGGCCGGACAGGGCCAGTTTCACCACATCGGTCTGGTCAAAGTCGGCCAGTTGCGACAGAACCTGATCAATGTCGCTGGCGACCTGGAGCATCATGGTCTGCGACTGCCAGAGGTATTGCCCGGTTGTGATCGGGGTGACCACGGCCGGCTCACCCGGCCCGGCCAGTTCGACCAGCAGCGCCTGGCCGGAGTCGTTGGCCTTGAAACGGTCGGTTTCGGGCGTGCCGCTGTACCAGGTGCGCGCGTCCACCTGCTTGGCGCCATGCCAGTCGCCCAAGGCGAAGTAATCCAGCCTGGCCTGTTCGGCACGGCCGGCGGCGATGGGGTTGGCCGAGTCGATTTCTTCCGCGAGGATGCCCTGAACGCTGCCGTGGGCAAGGCCGATGCGCAGCATGCCGGCGGGCGTTCCGGCGCCTGCGAACCATTCGGTCAAATCGTTGTAGGTGTGGCGCTGGGTCAGCGGCGCGGGCAGGATGGCGACGCCGAGTGTCTCCAGCAACAGGGGCTCGGCATTCAGGCAGACATGAACGTTGTCGGGGATGGCCGCGAGCCGGGCGGCCCGGGTCCAGACCGACTCGGCCAGGCCGGCATCGTGGTTGCCCGGTATCAGCAGCCAGGGGCCGGCGTAGCCGCGCATGGCATAAAACAGGCGATGAATGGTCTTGTCGGACACGCCCTGGGCGTCGAAGACATCGCCGGCCACCAGAACCAGATCGACCTGCCGTTCGAGCGCCAGCGCAGCGAGCCGCTCGACGGTGTTGAAACGCGCCTCGGCGAGCAGAGCCGCTTCATCCGGCTCGAACTGCCCGTAGCATTTGCCTATCTGCCAGTCGGCGGTATGCAGCAGCCTGATCAATTTGTCTCCCTTGAAATCAATCTGTTCGTGATCGTCCGACGGAGTGCGATTCCGTTAGCATTTGCCCAGTACAACCCTCTGTTCCGAGTCTCTTGGATGGCGGCTCTCCATTATGCTGAAGACCGGACAAGTCTTTCGGGTCGAGAGTGCGCATTCGTCAGATCGAGAAGCTGCTGTTCAGCGTCGCTTGCAGCAGAGCGAGGTAACTGCAGTACTGCTGACCGAGATCTGCAAGCCCGCGAGTGCCTGGAATGACGCCGAGGAGCGGTCATTTTCGGTTAAACCGTTACTGACCGGATATGCCAGACACCGAATTGGTCCGCTGCGAGACCTGGCTGTTTTTTTACGGGGCACCATAGTATTTCTTGAACGCTTTCCACCACAAACGAAAAAGCCTTGTTGTGCTTGAACGCCGGGCCACCATTCAGGCCAAGACAAGGGATGCCGATCACAACGAACTCTATTGTCAAAACATCGCCCAGCTTGCCTGCAGGATAGTCGCCGGACGCACGATGGACCGTTCCACCGCGCTGTTCGGGAACGTCTCAGCGTAGAACTTCGCGGCGTCCAGGGCGGTGCCGTTATATCAAAGGCAGATCGTGCTCTTAACGAGCAGATGCTATACCTACCCATTACCGGCTTCTCTCAACTTAAGAAGGCAATGCCATGAAACTCTATTACAGCCCGGGAGCCTGCTCCCTTTCCCCTCACATCGTGGCGATCGAGATTGGCATGCCAGTGGAACTGGTACGCGTCGACCTGGAGACCGGTCGAACAGAATCCGGCGAGGATTACCGCAAGATCAATCCGGATGGCTATGTGCCCGCGCTGGCTCTGGCGGACGGCGATGTGCTCACGGAAGGGCCGGCCATCGTGCAGTATCTGGCAGATCAGGCCGAAGGCAAGGAACTCGCGCCGGTTTACGGCAGCCGGGCGCGGTACCGCCTCATGCAGTGGCTGAACTTCATCTCCACCGAGCTGCATAAGACCTATTCATCCCTGTTCGACTCGCGCGTACCGCCTGACTGCAAGGCCTTGTTCACCGAGCGACTGGCCCAGCGTTTCGCTCATGTTGCGGCAGTACTTGAGATGCAGCCCTATCTCATGGGCGAACAATTCACCATAGCGGACGCCTACCTTTTCACGGTAAGTTCGTGGGCGCCGCATGTCGGCCTCGATCTTTCGCCCTGGCCCGCGCTGGCGGCCTATCAGGGCCGCGTGGCGGCGCGCCCGGCGGTGCAGCAGGCGCTGGCCGAGGAAGGGTTGCTCAAGTGAACCGGACGGCCATGGGCATCAGGTATCGAAGCGGATAGATATCGAAAGTCCGTCGTCGCAGCTTCCCGGGTCTCCCTTCAAGGCTCATACCCCTCGCGATGCGTCGCATTGATGGTGCGCAGCAGTTCGCGGAATGGAATGCTGCGCTCGTGCCGCTTGAACAGCGGGATGAAGGCCAGATCCTCGCCTTTTCCCACACCCGCATAGTTCCCGGACACCATCGATTCGTGCAGCTCGCGCAGCATCCTGTCGAGATCGTCCAGAAACGGCGTATAGGCGGACGCCTCGTCGTCGTCGTGTTCCAGGCAGGCGCGCAATTCGTCGACTTCGTATACCGCTTCGTGCACCAGGTCGATCAGCTGGTTGAGGTTTTGGGCTTTTTTCATGTTCGTATGCTTTTCCGACAAAACGTAAGCATACCGCCGCTTGGCGAGCGGTGCGACAGGCACGGGATTCGGGCGCAAGTTCCGGATTGCGGGCCGCGCCAAACCGGTTGACACTGTGACCATCAAACCCTAGCCGAATCTCCACCATGGATACCGAATCTACCGCCTTGCCGAACGCTGTCCCGACGGGAGCCACGCAGCTTGCCGATCAGCGCTGGCAAGCCGTTGCCCGTCGCAACCCGCAGGCTGACGGCGAATTCGTCTACGCGGTCAGAACCACCGGCGTGTACTGCCGGCCTTCGTGCCCGTCGCGCGCGGCCAAGCGTGAGAATGTGGAATTTTTCGAGTCGAACGAACGTGCCGCCGCGGCGGGCTACCGCCCCTGCAAACGCTGCAGGCCGGATGCGCCTTCGCAACAGCAAAGACGCAACGCGCTGGTGCTGCAAGCCTGCCAGACCATCGAGCACAGTGCGTCGGCGCTGTCGCTTGCGCAGCTGGCGCAACAGGCCGGGATGAGCCCGCATCATTTTCACCGCATCTTCAAGGCCGCCACTGGAATCACCCCCAAGGCGTTCCACAAGGCCGTCCTGGCCAGGCGGACAGCGGCCTCGTTGCAAACCGCGCAATCGGTGACCGCCGCCATCTACGACGCCGGGTTCAGCTCGGCTGGGCGCTTTTACACCGAGGCACCCACCATGCTCGGCATGGCGCCCGGAAGCTATCGCAAGGGCGGCACCGGCGAATACATCCGCCATGCCGTCGCACCCTGCGCGCTGGGGTGGGTCCTGGTCGCCGCCACGCGCAAGGGCGTGTGCGCCATCGAGTTCGGCGACGATGCGCAGGCCCTGGCCGAGCGCCTGCGCACCCGCTTTCCGCAAGCGCAGTTCGAACCGGCCGACGCCGAATTCAAACGCTGGATCGCCCGGGTGATCGCTTATGTCGAGCAGCCGCAGGGTGTGCTGGATCTGCCGCTGGATGTGCAGGGAACGGTTTTCCAGCACCGCGTCTGGCAGGCGCTGCAGGCGATCCCTGCGGGCGAGACCGCGAGCTATGCCGAGATTGCCGGGCGCATCGGGCAGCCCGGGGCGGCGCGTGCGGTGGGCCGCGCCTGCGCCGGCAACCTGGTGGCGTTAGCGATTCCCTGCCACCGTGCCGTCCGCGCCGATGGGACGCTTGCCGGATACCGCTGGGGAAGCGCGCGCAAAGCGGACCTGCTGCGGCGAGAAGGCAAGAAATAACGCCGCAGCGCGCTCATCCCGTCATCTTCTATGCTCGTAGCGATGGAACTGGACTCACACGCATGCTGAAAACCATTGCCCGACTGCCCGCCGCCGCCCTGACATTCTCCGGACTGCTGGCCCTGCCCGTGTGCCATGCGGAGACCCGGCCGCTGTGGGAAATCGGCGGCGGCCTCTCGGTGTTATCGATGCCCGACTACCGCGGCTCGGGCGTCACCAACGTCCATCTGCTGCCGGTCCCCTATCTCGTCTATCGCGGGGAATTCCTGAAGGCGGATCAGGGCGGGCTGCGCGGACTGCTGTTCGAAAGCGAACGGTTCGAGGCCAACATCAGCCTCAACGGCACCCTGCCGGCGCTCGATGGCGACAACCCGGTGCGACAGGGAATGGACGACCTTCGGCCCACGGCCGAGGTCGGGCCGACCGCCAACCTCCACCTGTGGCGCTCGGCCGACCGCAGGATGCGGCTGGACCTGAGGCTGCCGGTGCGCACCGCGATCACGGTCGAGCGCGACCCAAGGCAGATCGGCTGGCTGTTCTCGCCCAATCTCATTTTTGAAATGCGGGGTCCGCCCGGCCTGTCCGGCTGGAACTTCAGCTTGCAGGGCGGCCCCTATTTCAATGACCGCGAATACAACGGATATTTCTATTCGGTGAGGCCGGCCGAGGCGACTGCGACCCGCCCGGCCTACGGCGCGGCGGGTGGCTATTCCGGCTCGCAGGCCATGGTCACATTGACCCGGCGCTTCCCACGCTACTGGGTGGGCGGCTACCTGCGCTACGACGCGCTATCCGACGCGGCCTACGAGAACAGTCCGCTGGTCGAAACGAAGGACGCCGTCTCGGCGGGAATCGCGATGAGCTGGGTATTCGGCGTATCCTCGCGCCGGGTGGAGGTCGCGGAATGAGGGCGGGGCGCCGTGCCTGCCGGCAGGCAAGACGCCCGCATTGCTGATCGCGTTGGGACACTGCCGATACCCCGCCCCCGAGCGCCTGCGCAAGCCGCTGGATCAGGGGCGGCGCGGCGCGCCTACTTGAGCATCCTGCCGGAAAAAACGGACATGTCGACTGAGTGCGGTACCTCGCGAGCCACGAGCTTGGCGCCCTGGCCCTCCATCACGAGCCGGGCGGCCAGATTCTCCGCCACCGCGACCACCCGCTCGCTGAGTTCGGCCACCCGCGCGGCATCCCGGCGCATCTTCACCGGATCCTGGCTCGCGAACAGTACCTGCTGATACGGTTCCCACTCGCGCCGGACTTGCGCGACCCCCGCCTTGACCTGCGCCGACGCAAGGTGCGAACGCTCGATCTGGTTCAGCACGGCGGTGAAATGCGCCCGGCTGAGGTGCAGTTCCATGTCGGCCGGGGCGTCGTAGAGTTCCCACGTCCGGTAGAAGTAGAATTTGGCCATGCGCTGCAACAGCATGTGCTGGCGCCCTGCGACGCTGGTCGAGCGGTCGGCCGTCGCGCCTGCGGCATCCTCGTATGCTAGCCCCGCGCTGTGCGCCGCTTGCTGCAGCGCCTCGTTGGCGTCGTAAAGCGCGACCGCGCCCCGCTTGCTCGGCACCGCGCTCAACAGCACCCTGCACTGCTCCCAGGCGCTCGCCAGAGCGGCGACTGCGGTCCGCACTTTCGGCGTTGGCTGGAACGCCTTCAGCACCGCGAGCTGGGACTCGAACTGCCTGATCGACCCCTGCAGGATAGCCCGGGCATCATCAGTGCGGATTCCCTGTCCGAGCATGAGATACGCCTTCACCATCCGCTGCGAGAGCATGCGCTGTTCGCCCGCCACGCTGACGGCGGATGCCGCATCCAGCCTTGTCTCCACCGCGGACACCGCGGCGAGCGCAAACGAAGGCGATGCCACAAGAGGAAACCCCGCGAGGAGGCATGCGCCGAATAAGAGCTTGTCCACAAGAACCTCCTGCGAAAAAAAGCAAGGGAACCGGGATACTCCGCCCCCCGCGTATTTACATTAGATGACTGCGGGAATAAGCCAATGGCAGGCTGCGGGTACCGTCAAGGCCGGGGCGTGCTACTGGGCCTGGAATCGCGGGCGGCCCTTGTTTTGCTCCTGATCGGGCCAAAAAAACAGGGGCGCGCGGCCCCTGTTTGGTGTGCGGCTGAAAGGACTCAGCGCTTGACCGGCTTGGCGGCAATTTCCTCCAGCCGGCGCGCCTTGATCACCTGGCCGTTCAATGCGGCATCCTTGGCGCTGCCTCCGTAGGCCACCACCATCAGCTGGCTGTAGTACATCACCGGGATGTCGAACTTGGTGCCGTAGCGCTTGTTGATCTGGCCCTGGTAGATCTCGACGTTGGCCTGGCACAGCGGGCACGGCGTGACGATCATTTCGGCGCCGTGGTCGTAGGCCGACTCGACGATGTCCTTGATCTGCGCCTGCGCCTTTTCCGGCTCGGAGAACGCGAGCGCACCGCCGCAGCAAGTCACTTTCTGCTCGTATTCCGGGATCGGTTCGGCGCCGACCATCTCGACCATCTTGTCGAGATACACCGGGTTCTCGAATGACTCGCCAGCGACGCCGAACGGGCGGTTGGTCTGGCAGCCGACGTAGCCGGCGATCTTGACGCCTTCGAGCGGACGCACGACGTGCTTGGCCATTTCGTCGAAGCCGAGATCTTCGATCAGCACTTCGACCATGTGGCGGATTTCGGGCATCTCATTAATAGTGAGGCCGGCTTCCTTCAGCGCTTCGCGGGTGTCAGCCATCAACGTGTCGGAATGCGTCAGGCGTTCGCGGGTTTCACGCGCGCCCAGCCAGCAGGCGGCGCAGGTGGCGACGATTTCCTGCCCGGGCAGATTTTGCTCAGACAGCGCGAAGTTGCGCGCATTCAGCACGTGGCGCGGCAGTTCGCCGGCTTCCGCATAACCGATGGAGGCGCCGCAACAGTTCCAGTCGGGGATTTCGGTGAGCTTGACGTCGAGCGTCTTGCACATCGATTCGACCGAGGTCAGGTAATTGGAAGCGGAAGCCCCCTTCTGCGACGAGCAGCCGGGGTAAAACGCGTATTCATGTTTGGCCATATTTCTCTCCTCAGCCTGCCATCCTGGCGGCCTTGCGGCTGCGCTCGATTTCGTAGGCCTTCTTCAGCATCGACTGGATGCCCTTCTGATCCTTGCACTTGTGGCCGCCGAACAGTTCCATCACGTTCAGCCGCCTGGCCTTGACCAGGCCCAGCGCAACCGCCTGCATCGCCATGCCGTTCTTGATGCCCTGAACGAAGCCGTCCTTGAAGTACAGGCCCATCGACAGCTTGAGTTCGTTGACACGTCCGGTATGGGTGCAATTTTTCCAGAACAGGCCGCTAAAAAAGCGTGTCGGCTGCATCTTCGGCGCCATGCCGATGCGGTGCGCGTATTCGGCGATGCCGTGCATGATGTGGGTGATCGGCAGCTTGCGCGGGCAGCGTACGATGCAGTTGTAGCAGGAGGTGCAGTTCCACATCGAGGTGGTGGTCAGCACTTCCTCGCGCTTGCCGGCGCGGATCATCATGAAGAGTTCCTGCGGCGGATGTTCCCATGCGCTCTGGAAATTGGTCGGACAGGAGCCGGAGCAGACGCCGCATTGCATGCACATCTTGACCCAGTCTCCCATCTCGACCTGTTCTTCGATTTCCTTCAGGAAATTGTTGCGGTACTTGTCCGCCACTGCGGTGTTTGCGCTCATGCTCTGTCCTTGCCTGCTAAATGATGCATCGTCAAAAATGGCCGATGCATGACTAGAATCCCTTGAACGGGCTGGGGCCGACGGCAACCAGCTCGGCGGCATACTTGTCGATCATCTCGGGCACCCGCTTGATGTCGGTGATGGCGACTTCAAGATCGCGCACCCGCTCCGATTCCAGGTTCAGCGTTTTCAGCGTGTCGTCGATCTTGGACATGCGCACGCGGCCCAGTTCCGAGCCCTTGACGAAGTGGCACTGGTATTCGTCGCCGGATTTGCAGCCCATCAGCATCACGCCGTCATAGCCAGCGTTCAGCGCATCGGTGATCCAGATGGTGTTGACCGAGCCCAGACAGCGGATCGGGATGATGCGCACGAAGGCCGAGTACTCGTTGCGGTTCATGCCCGCCATGTCGAGCGCCGGATAGGCATCGTTCTCGCACGCCAGGATGAGGATGCGCGGCTTCTCGGAGAACTCGTCGGGAATGTCGACCGCCTTGATCTGCGCGCCGACGGTGTTGACCGAGTAGTTCTCGAACGAGATCACCCGCACTGGGCAGGCGCCCATGCAGGTGCCGCAGCGGCGGCAGCGCGATTCGTTGAACACCGGGAAGCGCTTCTCGTCCTCGTCGATGGCGCCGAACGGGCATTCCACCGTGCAGCGCTTGCACTGGGTACAGCCTTCCAGCCGCACTTTCGGGAACGACAGGTCGCCCGAACGCGGATGCGCGGCGCGGCCGAGTTCGGCGTTTTCCAGCGCCTGGATCGCCTTCAGCGCGGCGCCGGTGGCATCCTCGCGTGCCTGCGCGATGTCCATCGGACGGCGCACCGGACCGGCGGTGTAGATGCCGGTGCGGCGGGTCTCGTAGGGGAAGCAGATGAAGTGCGAATCGGTGAAACCCTGCTTCAGCTGCGGCACATCCGGGCCCTGGCGATAGGTCAGGTTGAGGATGGAAATCGGCTTCACTTCCACCGCCGTGCCTTCGGCTTGCGGCCCGCCTTCCTGGCCTTCGACCTGCGGCTTGGTCAGCGCGTCGATGTTGACGCCCGAGTTCGCCACCTGGCCGGTGGCCAGCACCACCAAGTCGACGTCAACCATCGCGGCGTCGGCGTCGTCGAGGATCAGATCGTGGAATTTCACCGTGCTGGTGGCGCCGTTGGGCAGTACCTGGGCAACCTTGCCCTTGGTGAAGACGACGCCTTTCTCCTGCGCGCTGCGGTAGAAGTCCTCGCCGTTGCCTGGGGTGCGCAGGTCGGTGTAGATGATGGTGGTGTCGACCGCCGGGTTGGCGTCCTTGAAGTACATCGCCTGCTTGATGCTGGCGTTGCAGCAGAAGCCCGAGCAGTACGACAGGTGCTGGCCACTGGTATCGCGCTGGCCGGCGCACTGCACAAACACCACCGATTTCACCGGCTGGCCGTCAGACGGGCGGCGGATCACACCGTCGCCCGCCGCCGCGGCGGTCGCCAGTGCCTCCAGCCCGGCCTGGTCGACCACGTTGGGCGACTGGCCGCCACCAAGCTCCGGCAGCTTGTTCATGTCGTACAGGGTGAAACCGGTCGCCTGCACGATGGCGCCGATGTCCTCGGTGTGGGTCGCGCCCGATTCGGTGGCGATGTCGACCACGAAGCGTCCCGGCGCGCCGTCGGTCTTGGCGACAGTCGCGTTGAGGTAGACCTTGATGTTGCTGTCGCCCATCACCTGCGAAGCCAGATCGGCCACGCCGGTATCCATCGGGGACTTGTACGGCTCGTGCACCGGCACGCGCTTGTAGAGCTTGGCAGCCCAGCCGCCGAGCGCGCCGGACTTTTCCACCAGCACCACCGGGTAGCCGGTCTTCGACGCTTCGATCGCGGTGGTCATGCCGGTGACGCCGCCGCCCACCACCAGCAGGGTCTTGCTGCTGCCGGTGTTGGCGTTGCCGCCGGGCGCGGTCATTGCTTTCACTTCGGCGCAGCCCATGCGGATGTAGTCTTCCGCCATTTCCTGGGTGGTCTCGCGCGCCTCGTCGGTGTCGGGGCGGATCCAGATCACGCCCTCGCGCAGGTTGGCGCGCGCCACCGCGTTTTCGGGGAAGAAGAATGCTTCGGTCTTGGCGCGGCGCGAGCAGGCGCCGATCATGACATGGGTCACGCCCTCGTTGGCGATGTCGTTCCTGATCATCGCCACGCCGTCGGCGTTGCACAGGAAATCGTGCGACTTCGCCAGCGGCACCTTGCCGTCCTTCTGTGCGATCTTGACCAGCGCGTCGGTGTCGAGGCGCTCGCCGAGTCCGCAGCCCTTGCAGATATACGCTGCGACTTTGATGTCAGCCATTGTTTAAGCCTCCGCCTTTGCTACTTTGTTGACCACCTGGATGGCGCGCAGTGCCGCCGCGGTGGCCGATTGCACGGCACGGTTCACGTCCAGCGCATTCGACGCGCAGCCGGCGCCGAACACGGCGCCGTTGGCCGGGTCGGCTTCGATGAAACCGCTCGAATCCGCCACGATGTGGCCGGGGATGTTGATGCCCTTGACCGAGGGCTCCATGCCGATCGCCAGCACCACCAGGTCGTGCGGCGTGGTGTAGCGCTTGTAGCCTTCGGTGTTGACGCCATGGCACACCGCATTGCCGTGCTCGTCTTCGGTGATCTTGGCGACCTTGGATTTGATGAAGGTGACAGACGGATCGGCCTGGACCTTCTGGTAGAAATCCTCGAAACGGTCGATGGCGCGGATGTCGATGTAGTAGATGGTCGACTTGCCGTCTTCCGGATACTTCTCGCGCACGTAATGCGTCTGCTTCAGCGACGCCATGCAGCAGATGCGCGAGCAGTGGCGCAGATGGTTCTCGTCGCGCGAGCCGGCGCACTGGATGAAGGCGATGTTCTTCGCTTCCTTGCCGTCGGACGGACGCAGGATCTTGCCGCCGGTGGGGCCGTGGATGTCGGCCAGACGCTCGAATTCGACGCTGGTGATGACGTTCTTGAAGCGGCCGTAACCGTAGGGCTGTATCTTCGCCGCGTCGTAGGGCTGCCAGCCGGTCGCCCAGATCACTGCACCGGCCTTGACCTGGATCGTCTCCTCCTGCATATCGAGGTCGATCGCGCCGTACTTGCACGCGGCTTTTGCCCGCTCGGCGTCGGCGCTGCCGATGATCGCCGGGTCCAGCACGTAGCGCTGCGGATAGGCCATCGCGTTCGGCAGGTAGGCGGCCTTGTGCTGGCCCAGGTTGTAGTTGAACGGGTCGTCCACCATCGTTTCGACCGCGCGTCCGCAGTCGCCGCAGGCGGTGCAGTTTTCGTTCACGTAGCGCGGCTTGACCTTGACGGTGACGGTGTAGTTGCCGGCGTCGCCTTCGATACCGCCCACTTCGGCCAGCGTCAGCACCCGCACGCGGGGGTTGTTCTTGAGGCGGCGCAGGTTGATTTCCAGTCCGCATACGGGATGGCACAGCTTGGGAAAGTAGCGATACAGCTGGGAGGTGCGTCCGCCCAGTGCAGGGTTCTTCTCAACCAGGACGACGTTCTTGCCGGTTTCGGCCGCTTCGAGCGCGGCGGTCATGCCGGAAATCCCGCCGCCGACCACGAGTATGGTCTCGTTGGTTGCAACATGTTCCGTCATTGTTTTCTCCAACAGATGGATGCAAAATTTTTGAATAACCATCCGGGACGTCCCTGCCCGGATAGCGGGTTTTAAAACCCGAATTCGACATCTGAAATAGTACCCCTAAGGCCATGCCCGCCGCCACGGGCAAGTGCGCAATTTCAATCGAAGTTTTCTATGCGTGAATAAGGGGAAGTGCTTAAGGCTGCGCCACACGGTCTGTGTGGAAAGCGGGCGCAAGGAAAACGATCTGACACACGCCTATATGCTTTTCATGAAACCGGGCAGCCCATCCGTCGCAGGAGAGCGCCCCCATTCGCGCAAGCCCATTCCATCGTTACGCTGGGCCGCACGATCCGGTTCAGTCGCGCTCCCTGCGGCATGTGTCATGACAATCTGACTTTTTGTCTGACGATATTGTCATCTTTTCTCTGCAGGAAAACTTGAATCCATTTGTAATCAAACAAATAAGGCACTGGCACACAAGATGCTTACTGGTGCAGGCAAAAGGTACTCACCCGATCAGCTACCCGCAAGTCACGCATTGAATACCCTGAGGAGACAGGATGACGAAAATATCCAGCTTATTTTGCATGATCTCAGCCATGCTGTATCTGGCCTCCGGTATCGCCCATGCAGCAGACGATGCCGAAACGCAGCAGGCCGGACCAACTGTCGCAACCACTTCTGAAAATCCAGCCAAGCCCAAGGAGAACGCCGCCAGTACAAATTCAGCGCAAAGCAGCACGACCGAAACCAAAGAAGAACCGGCTTGCAATTGACAATCTGTCGCCATTGCTCGCCCAGCACAGTCCAGGAGACACAATGAAGCTTCGCACCCTATTCGCCGTATCCACTCTGTTCACTGCTCTCGCCATGCCCATGGCGGCCAGCGCACTGGAGGTCAACCTCACCGCCGACCTGCCTTCGGTCGAGGTGATGCATGACGGCCAGAAAGTCGCGATCATGCGCAATCAGGATCAGAAAAACACCATCAATCCCGATTTCGCCAAGACCTCGCGCAAATGCCCGCCTTTCTGCATTCAGCCAGGCGAACTGGCGACCGGCGTCGATACCATCGGTGAACTTGAGATCATTCATTACCTGAAAAAAATGAGCGACGGCGACAAATCCATCATCGTGGTGGATTCGCGTACGCCTGACTGGGTTGAAAAAGGCACGATCCCCGGTGCGGTCAACATTCCGTGGGATAAACTCAACATCGGCAAGTCGGATCCCATCACCGTGCAGGAAATTCTTGAAAAGCATTTAGGCGTCAAGAACCAGGACGGCTTCTACACGTTCGACAATGCCAAAACCGTCGTCATGTTCTGCAACGGCCCCTGGTGCGGCCAGTCGCCGACCAACATCAAAGGCCTGCTGAAAATCGGCTACCCAGCGAATAAAATCAAATGGTACCGGGGCGGCATGCAGGACTGGGAAGTGCTGGGGCTGACCACGGTCAAGCCTGCGAAATAAGAACGCACGGACAGCAGCATAAAAAACGGGGCGTCATGCCCCGTTTTTTATTCCCTCCGCCCCGTGCACCCCAGACCGCGCTGTGCGAAGAAGTATTGGCGCGCCCTAGACGTGCGGCGTGACAGGCGGCAGCACCGAGGCCGGCGCCGCCTCAATGGCGACGATCTCGAACTGCATTGCGGCGAGGTCGGCCATGATGTAGGTGGGGGGTGCGCCGACGCCACCGACGGTGCCCGGATTGATCAGCCAGGCATGTCCGCCTTTGACGGTGGCCACTTGCGAGATACTGGACTTGTGATCGTGGCCGCAGCACACCAGATCGTAGTCGCCGGTGCAGGCGAGCGCGTGGGCATAATGCGGGTAATGCACCAGGAACAGTGCGCGATCGGCCAGCGTGAACGCGGCATCCTGGCCGTGGTAGCGGATCACGCTGTTGGGCTCGGCAGCGAGCCGGCTCATGTTGTAGAGATCGCCGGTATTGTTGCCGTGGATGACGTGCACCGGCAGCTCGTATTTCTGCAGCACGCGCAGCGTGGTCGGCGCGACCACGTCGCCGCAGTGCAGCACCGCCTCCGCCCCGTGTGTCTTGGCGTGTTCGACCGCCGCGCCCAGCAGGCGCCGGTTGTCGTGGGAGTCGGAGAGAATGCAGATTTTCATATAGATGCAGGACTCAAGAGACAAGTTTCAAGTTGCAGGCGCCAAGGAACCGGTTTTCCTTGAATCTTGTATCTTGCACCTTGTTACTCAGAACGCCGGCTTTTCTGCGGCGTTGCGATAGCGCTCGACGCCAGCGAGGATTTCGGCGCGGGCATCGTCAACGCCGGCCCAGCCTTCGATCTTGACCCACTTGCCATTCTCGAGATCCTTGTAATGCTCGAAGAAGTGGGCGATCTGTGCCCGTAGCAGGGCCTGCAAATCTTCCGGCTTGTTGACGTCCTTGTAGAGACCGCACAGCTTGTCGACCGGCACTGCCAGCAGCTTGGCGTCGACGCCGGCTTCGTCGGTCATCTTCAGCATGCCGATGGGGCGGCAGCGCACCACCACGCCGGTGATCAGCGGGATCGGCGTCACCGCCAGCACGTCGACCGGATCGCCATCTTCCGACAGGGTGTGCGGAATGTAGCCGTAGTTGCAGGGATAGTGCATGGCAGTCGACATGAAACGGTCGACGAACATGGCGCCGGATTCCTTGTCGACTTCGTACTTGATGGGTTCGCCGTGGGCGGGAATTTCGATGATGACATTGAAATCATCCGGCAGGTTGCGGCCGGAACTGACGCGGTCGAGACTCATGGAATATCAGGGGCTGAACGGGAAAGGCGGGCATTATACCTGCCCCCGACCCGCCTCCGCACTGCGGATGCGCCCGGCTGCCGTTTCTAGGATAATCCCGTTATTTGCATGACGTTCTTCTCCCCTGCTTCCCGGCCTTCCGGCCCCCTGCACAGCCAGTCCGGTCTCGCCGGCGCCGCCGATGCGCTTTATCTGGCCGAACTGGCGCGCCATGCCGCGCCGTTGGCCGTGGTATGCGCCAGCGCGTGGGACGCCAACCGGCTGGCCGAGGAACTGCGCTGGTTCGACCCCGAGTTGCGGGTGTGCGCTTTTCCCGATTGGGAAACCCTGCCCTACGACACGTTTTCGCCTCACCCGGACCTTATTTCCGAGCGGCTGGCGACGCTGTACCAGATTTCGCGCGGTGAATTCGACATCGCCGTGGTCGCGCTGTCCACCGCGCTGTACCGGCTGGCGCCGCCGGCCTTCCTCGCCGCCCACACTTTCTTCCTCAAGCAGAAGGACACCCTCGACGAAACCGCCTTCCGCGCGCAGATGGCGCTGGGCGGCTATACGCATGTGAATCAGGTATTCGCGCCGGGCGAATTCAGCGTCCGCGGGGGGCTGATCGACCTGTTCCCCATGGGCAGCGCGCTGCCCTACCGCATCGACCTGTTCGACAACGAAATCGAGACACTGCGCGCGTTCGACATCGACACCCAGCGCAGCATCTATCCGGTGAGCGAAATCCGCCTGCTGCCGGCGCGCGAATTCCCCTTCGACGAAGCCGGCATCACCCGCTTCCGGCAGAATTTCCGCGAGCGTTTCGAGGGCGACCCGTCCAAGTCCAAGCTGTACAAGGATGTCAGCAACGGCCTTGCGCCGGCCGGCATCGAGTACTACCTGCCGCTGTTTTTCGAGGCAACGGCGACGCTGTTCGATTATCTGCCCGCTGCCACGCGGCTGGTGGCGCACGGCGCGCTCGACCCCGCGGGCCAGGCGTTCTGGGCCGACGCGCAAGGCCGTTACCGCCTGTTGTCGGGCGACAAGGACCGTCCGCTGCTACCGCCGGCCGACCTGTTCCTGCCGACCGACACCTTTTTCAGCCTGGCCAAGGCCCATGATCGACTGGATGTCGAACAAACCGGCGACGGCCTCGCCCGCCGTGTCCCACCCATTTCGGTCGACCGCCGTGAAGCCCGCCCGGTCGCCAAGTTGCAGGACTTCATTGACGGCTTCCAGGGCAGGACGCTGATCGTCGCGCCGTCGGCCGGACGACGCGAAACCCTGCACGAATATCTGTCCGAACACGGCCTCCACGCCGCGTTGTGCGGAAGCTGGGCCGATTGCCGGCAGCACGCCGATCGCATCCTGCTTACCCACGGCCCACTCGCTGAAGGCTTCGTCAGCAGCGACGGGCGGATCGCCGTCATCACCGAAACCGAGCTCTACGCCATCCCGCCGAAGACCCGGCGCGCGCGCGAAGCCCGCGCCACCCAGATCGACAACCTGCTGCGCGACCTCTCCGAGCTCAAGCCCGGCGATCCGGTGGTGCACGCGCAGTATGGCGTCGGCCAGTACCTCGGCCTGATCAACATGGACCTCGGCGACGGCGACACTGAGTTCCTGCAACTCGAATACGCCAAGGGCGACAAGCTCTACGTGCCGGTCGCCAACCTGCATCTGATCTCGCGCTACAGCGGCGCCGGCGAAGGCGCGGCGCCGCTGCACAAGCTCGGCACCGACCAGTGGGAGAAGGCGAGATCAGAT
>DAOMWT010000046.1:0-19753 GCA_035436705.1 Thiobacillus sp.
GCGCCAGCGCGTCCATCACGTCGGCGCGGCCGCCGAAGGCGCCCACCGGCATGCCGCCGCCGATGACTTTGCCGAGGGTGGTCAGATCCGGCTTGATGCCGAGCAGCTTCTGTGCGCAGCCGAGGTCGACGCGGAAGCCGGTCATCACCTCGTCGAAAATCAATAAGGAACCATGCTGGTCGCACAGCCGGCGCATCGCGGCCATGAATGCCGCGGTCGGCTTGACCAGGTTCATGTTGCCGGCGAAAGGCTCGACGATGATGCAGGCGATTTCGTTGCCGATCTCGGCGAAGGTGCGTTCCAGCCCGGCGACGTCGTTGTAGTCGAGCACGATGGTCTGCGCCGCGGTTTCCGGCGGCACCCCGGCCGAGGTCGGGTTGCCGAAGGTGAGCGCGCCGGAACCGGCCTTCACCAGCAGGAAGTCGGCGTGGCCGTGGTAGCAGCCCTCGAACTTGATGAACTTGGAACGGCCGGTGAAGCCGCGCGCCAAGCGGATCGCGCTCATCGTCGCCTCGGTGCCGGACGATACCAGCCGGACTTTCTCGATGCTCGGCACCAGTTCGATGATGCGCCGGGCGATGGTGAGTTCGGCCTCGGACGGCGCGCCGAACGACAGGCCGTTGGCGGCGGCGTCGGCAACCGCCTTGACGGTGCCCGGATGCGCGTGGCCGAGGATCGCCGGGCCCCACGAACCGACGTAGTCGATGTATTCGCGGCCGTCGGCGTCCCACACCCGCGATCCCTGGGCGCGGCTGAAGAACACCGGGGTGCCGCCGACGCTCTTGAAGGCGCGCACCGGCGAGTTCACCCCGCCGGGGATGACTTGTTGCGATTGTTCGAAAAGTTGTTCGTTGCGGTTCATGGTTCGGTTCACTCTTCAGATTCGGTTGCAAATAATTGATTCAGGCCATGCGCGGCGGCGCGGATGTCGGGTGCATCGAACAGCGCCGACAGGACGGCCAGGCTGTCGGCGCCGGCGTCGAGCAATTGCGGCGCGTTGGCGAGCGTGATGCCGCCGATGGCGACCAGTGGCACCCGGATGACGGGCGCGGCCTCGCGCAGCAGGTCGAGGCTGGCGCGCGGCGCCGCCGGCTTGGTGGGCGACGCAAAGAAACTGCCGAAGGCGACGTAGTCGGCCCCCGCCGCCTGCGCCGCCTGCGCCAGTTCGAGGCTCTGGTAGCACGAAGCGCCGATGAGCTTGTCGCGGCCGAGGATGATGCGTGCCTCGCGCAGGCTGCCGTCGTCGCGTCCCAGGTGCACGCCGTCGGCATCCGCCAGATCGGCCAGCCGCAGGTCGTCGTTGACGATCAGCGGCACGCCGAAGCGGTGGCACAGGGCAACGAGTTCGCTTGCCTGCCCGTACCGGCGCGCGACATCGCCCGATTTGTCGCGATATTGCACGGCTGCCGCGCCGCCTGCGAGCGCGGCCTCGACCTGACTCAGCAGCCGTTCGGTGTCGGCGGTTGCCGCGGTGATGGCATAGATGCCGCCCGGGAATTCAAGCATGGCGGAAGTCAGGCATTGCCTTCCGTCTGCGCATCCTGCGCCCAGAAGAAACGCTCGGGGATGTATTGCCCCATGCCGGGGCGGAAAGCGGCCTTGAGCGTTTCGTAGGTGAAGTTCTGCGCGTCGCGCACCGCCTGCGGCACGTCCTGGCCATACGCCAGGGTGGCCGCGATGGCCGAGGCGAGGGTGCAGCCGGAACCGTGATAGCTGCCGGGCAGGCGGTCCCAGGCATCGGTCTGCACGTGGCCGTCGACACCGTACAGGCTGTTGAGCACGCGCGGTGTGGTTTCATGGGTGCCGGTCACCAGCACATATTCGCAGCCCAGGTCGATCAGGTGCTTGGCGCAGGCGGCGAGATCCATGTCGTCCTCATCCGATTCGAACAGCGCCAGCCGCCGCGCTTCGTGGCTGTTGGGGGTGAGCACGGTGGTTTGCGGGATCAGCATGTCGCGCATCGCGGCGATCATGTCGTCGGTGGCGAGTTCGTCGCCGCGCCCGGACGCCAGTACCGGGTCGAGGATGACCGGGATATCCGGGTAGTCGGCAAGGATTTCGGCGATGACCGCGATCGATTCGGGGCTGCCCAGCATGCCCAGCTTGAACGCAGCGACCGGGACGTCTTCCAGCAGCATGCGAGCCTGATCCATGACCCATTCGGAATCGATCACCAGAATTTCATCGATACCCGCGGTGTCCTGCACGGTCAGCGCAGTGATCACCGACAGCGGATGACAACCCATGCTGGCCAGCGTCAGCAGATCGGCCTGGATGCCTGCGCCCCCGGTGGGGTCGGACGCGGCAAAGCTGAGCACTAACGGGGGGGAGGGTTTGGGGGTGAAAATAGGCGGCATGACGTCACTGCTTTAAAATCAAGCCTCGATTTTAGCCGATTCCCCTTGTTCCCATGTCCGAAACGCCCGAATACAGAAGCTGGATGTGCCTGATTTGCGGCTGGATTTATCGCGAAGAAGCCGGCGCGCCGGATGACGGGATTCCACCCGGCACGCGCTGGGAGGACGTGCCGATCAACTGGACCTGCCCGGATTGCGGCGCGCGCAAGGAGGATTTCGAGATGGTGGCGTTTTGACGCCCCGTTTTTTTACCGGGGCTGGCTCAAGAAAAACATAGAAGCGGCGTTAGAACGTTGACGGGACAAGTATTTTGGCCATGAAATCCTGGCCGGCCCGCGAGGGACCGGGGCTGTGGTCTGACCGGGTTGGGTTTCAATAAATATTGATAAGAAATAAATGTCAAATAAGGAGACTGTCATGATTTTACGGTGGATTTCGGCATGGGGCTTGCTCGCGTTTTCGGCAGGCGTGTGGGCGGTTTCTCCCTATATCCAGGGAGACCCGGTGGCCGGCGGCAGCGCCCAGGCCGCGGCGGCGGCTGTCGAATCCAAGCTCAAGGGCGGGGGATTCAAGGTGGTTGGCAAGTATTTCCCCAAAACCCTGACGGGATATGGCGTGATTGTCGCCACCGATGAAGCCATGCTCAATGAAGTGGGCGCGGTGGGCGGTCCTGCCGTGCTGGGCGCGGCGATGCGCGTGGGGGTGAAGGCGGACGGCAGTGTCGCCTATACCAACCCGGATTACTGGTACCGGGCCTATTTCCGCAAGGCTTTCGACAAGAGGGAAGCCGCAGTCAAAGCCCTGCAAGCGCGCTTGCAGAGCACGCTGGGTGCGGGCAAAGGACAGGGGGGGGACGAGCCGCCGGGAAATCTGGCCAATTATCGTTACATGATCGGGATGGAACGCCTGGATTCGTCGAAGAACAAGCTGGCCGAGTACGGCAGCTTCGCCGAGGCGCTGAAGACCGTGCGCGACAACCTGGCCAAAGGCGCAGGCAAAACGGCCAAGGTCTACGAGGTGGTGATGCCGGATCGCAAGCTGGCCGTGTTCGGCGTGGCGATGAACGACGCCGAGCACAACGACGGCGACTGGATCAGGAAAATCGACATGCAGAACAACATCGCGGGACTGCCTTACGAGATTTATATCGTCGACAACGAGGTGAACTCGCCGCATGGCCGTTTCCGCATCGCCCTGGCATTCCCGGATGTGGGGATGGGGCAGTTCATGCGCATCTCGTCCCTGCCGAATGCCATCATGGAGATCATGGGCAGCGTGGCGGGTGTCGAGAAGAAATCCAGCGGGGAAGCCTGGCAGCAGTAAAACCGGCCACTTGAATTCGGCGGGCCGGAAAAGCGTCGCGATGCGGCGCTTTTTTTTGCCGGACGGCATGGACCTGTCCGCGGCAAGGCGGGCGCTAAAGAAGCCTGCATCGATGCCGTAATGCTTACCACAGAGGGTGGATGGCAAGTGCCGTTCAGCTGACGATTCTGCTGGAGAAACGTGTGGATAACGAAGCATTGAAAGGCGTCAAGGTGATGATCATCGATGACAGCAACACCATACGCCGCAGCGCGGAAATCTTTTTGAATCAGGCCGGTTGCGAAGTCATCCTGGCGCAGGACGGTTTCGATGCGCTGTCCAAGATTACCGATCACGAGCCGGATGTGGTGTTCGTCGACATCATGATGCCGCGACTCGACGGCTATCAGACCTGCTCGCTCATCAAGCGCAACGCCAAGTACCGCACCACGCCCGTCATCATGCTGTCGTCGAAGGACGGGCTGTTCGACCGCGCGCGTGGCCGCATGGTGGGATCGGATGAGTATCTGACCAAGCCTTTCACCAAGGACACGTTGCTGACGGCGGTACGCGAGCACGCCTGTGCCGGGACTTAACTGTTTTCCAAGGAGCATAAATTATGGCGATCAGCCGAATTCTGGTGGTGGACGATTCTCCCACTGAACGTTTTTTCCTGTCCGAACTGCTGGTCAAGAACGGCTATCTGGTCAGCATGGCCGAAAGCGGCGAAGAGGCGGTCGCGCAAGCCAAGCAGACGCTGCCCGACCTGATCGTGATGGATGTCGTGATGCCCGGCATGAATGGCTATCAGGCAACCCGCATGATTTCCAAGGAAGACGCGACCAAGCATATCCCGGTCATCATGTGCACCACCAAGGGCCAGGAGACGGACAAGGTGTGGGGCATGCGCCAGGGCGCAAAGGCCTATCTGGTGAAGCCGGTGAAGCCGGAAGACCTGCTGTCGCAGATCAAGGCGCTCGGCTGAGCGGACAGACATGGCCAAGAAATTCAATCTGCGCGAATTTCAGACCACGCTTTCGCAACAGTTGCAGGCGGCGGCCAGCCGCGACAATACCGGCTCCCGCCTGGGCTTCCGGGTGGGTGACGCGAACTGGCTGGTGAGCCTCTCCGATACCGAGGAAGTGATCCCGGTGCCGCCCATCGTCAAGGTGCCCGGCGCGCGTCGCTGGTTTCGCGGTGTCGCCAACATCCGCGGCAACCTGTTCGCGGTGAGCGATTTTGCCGATTTCATGGGGCAGGGCGTGACACCCGATCACGCCGAGTGCCGTCTGCTGATTCCGCATCACGATTTTGGCGTGAACGCGGCGCTGCTGGTGCGCGGCACCCTCGGCCTGAAAAACATCAATCGCTATCAGCTGCGCAGCGAGGCTGCGATACACCCCTGGGCCGCACGCCAATATGCGGACGAAGCGGGCATCGGCTGGTGCGATATGGATTTCGGGCAATTGCTCGGCGACGCCGAGTTCCTCAAGGTCGAAGCGCAGCTCGGCAACTGATCGCACATCGAATAATGAAGGCGCATTGGCGCCGGTAAGTGGAGGGATAGGAGCAATGAATATGGCGATAACGATGAATGGCCTGAAAGGCCTGGCTGGCCGCATGACGGGAAAAGTCACGGGGAGGAACAGGGGCGGGGAACACACCACCCTGATCATGCAGACGGTGCGCAAGCTGGCCGACCAGGAGCCCGGCCAGGCGCCTTTGATCGGCCATTTGCCCGTCGACAAGCAGTATCTCTATACCGGCGGCACCTTGATCGTCTCGCTGCTGCTGGCGGCCGGTTTCACCATCTATAGCTCGCTCCAGCTCGACAACCGCACCGGCTACGAGGCCCGGGCAGGCGAGTTGAAAGTGTTGTCGCAGCGGCTGCCGCTGACGGCCCAGCAGTCCGTGCTGGGGAATGCCACCGCCTTCAAGAAGTTGGCCGAGGGCAAGGCTGCATTCGAGGCGACTTTGACCGGGCTGGCCGAAGGCGACGATGAGGTGCCCGCCACCAGCGGGGCGGCGCGCGATTCGCTGGAAAAAGTCAGTGCGCAGTGGCAGAAGTTCGATCCGCAGGTCGTGCAGATTTTGTCGCAGCAGAAGAACCTGGTGGCGATGAACGAGAGCATCAAGCGTATCAACGCGCTGAGTATCGATCTGCAGGAAGTCGCCGAGCAGCTCGCCAGCCAGTTGGCCGATGCGGGTGTCGGCGTGCGCGAAGTGTCGCGCGCCAATCATCTGGTCATGCTGAGCCAGCGGCTGCCGAAAAATGCCAACATGCTGCTGTCGTCCGACCTGATCGATCCCGAGGTGGTGCTGCAGCTGGAAAAGGATACGACCTCGTTCCGCGACACGGTGCAGGCGCTGATGGAAGGCACGGCCAGCCAGAACAAGGACAGTATGCTGACCCTGGAAGACCTGGGTACCAACATGGGAGACATGGTGGAGTCGGTGGGGGCGGTGCTCGCCAACACGCAACCGCTGCTGCAGGCCAAGATGGCGGCCAACAACCTGTTTGCCGGCAGCGATACTCTGCTGCAGGACACCGATCGGCTGTCGCAGGATTACCAGTCGGTCGGCGGAACCGGCTATCTGCTGGCTGCCCTGTTCGGTCTGCTGGCGATTGGCTCGCTGGTGATGCTGGGGCTGGTCAACATCAACGAAACCAAATCGCGGGCACGCAAGAGCGAAGAGGAAAACAGCCGCAACCAGGAAGCGATTCTGCGCCTGATGGACGAACTGGGCGAACTGGCCGAAGGCAACCTCACCATCAACGCCAGCGTGACCGAGGACATCACCGGTGCGGTGGCCGACTCGATCAACTACACGGTGGAAGAGCTGCGCAGCCTGGTGCGCGGGATCAACAACGCCACCCTGCAGATGGACCAGGCCGCCAGCCAGGCGGGCCAGGTGTCCGATTCGCTGCAGCAGGCGGCGCGCCGCCAGACCGAGGAAATCGAGGAAACCTCGGCCGCGGTGGTGAACCTGGCGCAGTCGGTGCAACAGGTGTCGGGCAACGCCGCCGAATCCGCCCGCGTGGCCGAACAATCGCTGGCGGCCGCGGAAAAGGGCCAGCAAGCGGTGGCCAACGCCATCGCCAGCATGAACGGCCTGCGCGAACAGATCCAGGAAACGTCCAAGCGAATCAAGCGCCTGGGCGAATCGTCGCAGGAGATCGGCGAAATCGTCGAACTGATTTCCGACATTACCGAACAGACCAACGTGCTGGCGCTCAACGCCGCCATCCAGGCCGCGTCTGCGGGCGAGGCCGGGCGCGGCTTCTCGGTGGTGGCGGAGGAAGTGCAGCGGCTGGCGGAGCGTTCGGCCGACGCCACCAAACAGATCGCGGCGATCGTCAAAACCATTCAGTCGGACACCCACGACACCGTGGCGGCGATGGAAATCTCGACCCAGGGTGTGGTCGAGGGTGCCAAGCTGTCCGATGCGGCGGGCCAGACGCTGGCCGAAATCGGCAGCGTATCGAAGACGCTGGCCGAACTGATCGCGGACATCTCGGCTGCCACGCAGAGCCAGGCGGAATCGACCGCCAAGGTGGCGGAAACCATGCAGGACATCAAGGCGATTTCGGCGCAGACCGGTACGGGCACCCAGCAGACGGCCGAATCGATCGGCGGCATGAAACAGCTGGCGCAAGACCTCAAGAATTCGGTTGCGGGTTTCAAGCTCGCCTGACCGGATCGGCCACACCCAGAGCGAAGCGGAAAATTGGCCAGGGCCACTGCAATCAACCTCAGGAACAACACACCATGAGTGCCTTACTCGACTACGATACCGGCCCGCTGAACTGGGTGCGCGGAGACATCGACGCCGCCCTGCAGGCTGCCTTGGGACGCATCCAGGCATACAGCGTCGATGCCGACCTGACCAACGCCCTGCGCCTGGCGCGCGACGATGCACACCAGGTGGCCGGCGCGTTGCAGATGGTCGGCCTGGAAGGCGCTGCCACACTGGCCAAGGCGCTGGAGTCCTGTCTGGCCGACATCAATGAAAACCGCTTGATGAGCGACGGCGAAGTGCTGCGCGCCCTGCGCAATGCCATCGAAGGCCTGCAGCGCTGGATCAAGGATCTGGCCGACGGACGCGGCAGCGGCGAGCTGGCGCTGTTCCCCTTGTACAAGCGCCTGCGCGAACTGCAAGGCGCCGAGCGGGTGTTCGAGGGCGAGTTGTTTTTCCCCGATATGCGCACGCGGGTGCAGGGCAAGGCTGCCAACGATAGCCTGACGCCAGAAGCGCTGGCGGCCGAAGTCAAAGCCGCTCGCAGCCTGTTCCAGCGCGGCCTGCTGGCCTTCCTGCGCAATGTCGAGGCAGAGCAGGGGCTGCAGCGCATGCGCGATGCGCTGGCCGCAATCGAACGCATCGCGCCGTCGCAGGCCTCGCAAACCTTCTGGTGGGCTTGCGTCGGCTTTGTCGACAGCCTGATTGCGCGCGGCGTCGAAGCCGATTTCTACGTCAAGCAGCTGCTCGCCCGTGTCGACCTGCAAATGCGCCGGCTGATGGAAGGCTCGCCGCAGGTCGCCGAACGCCTGTTGCGCGATGCGCTGTTCTTCGTCGCCAAAAGCCAGACCCTGGATGGCCGCGCTGCGGAAGTCCGCTCGACCTTCGGCCTCGACCGCTACCTGCCGGGCCGCGGCATGCTGGATCCCGAAGCGCTGGCGCGCATGCGCCCGGTGCTGGATGCGCTGCAGGCCGGCTTGAAGGCTGCGCGCGACAGCTGGCATACCTACGTGGAAGGCGATGCCGGACAGCTGGAGCAGTTCCAGGGCCAGCTGGCGCGCATGCAGCCCCAGGCGCAGATGCTCGAAAACAGCGGCTTGATGCCCTTGCTGGATGAATTGGCGGCGGCGGCCCTTACCGCTGCCGGGCGCGACGGCGAGGCGCGTGAGCAGATGAATCTGGAAGTCGCTTCCACGCTGCTGTTCATGCAGAATGCCGTCGATCAGGAAGACCTCCTGCACGCCGATTTTGCGGTGCGCGCGGAGGGCCAGCAGGCCCGCCTGAATGCCCTGATCGAAGGCCGCGAGATGCCGGCCAGCGTCATGGCATCCGCCAGCCAGCATGAAGCCGAGCGCGACATGCTGATGCATATGGCGCAGGAAGTCGGACAAAATCTGAAGCAGATGGAGGAAGCGCTGGATGCCTTCTTCCGCGACGCCGGCGAACGCGAAGCGCTGACCAGTCTGCCGGTGCTGGCGCAGCAGGCGCAAGGCGCGCTGACCATGCTGGAACTGCCCGACGCCGCGAATCTGCTGGCGGCGGCCATGGCCACCGTGCAGCCGTTTGCCGGCGAAGGCCATCCTGACGAGGCGACGCAGCAACGTCTGGCTGATGCCTTCTCCAGCCTCGGACTGTATATCGAATCCTATTGCTCCGGACGTGCCGATGCAGCCAGAATCCTGCGTCCTGTCCTGGTCGAGTTTGGCGTGATCGATGCCGGCAGTGTGGATGAAAGCGCGTTCGACGACACGGTTGAATCGGGTTTGCCCGTGCGCAAGGCCGAGGTGCGGGCAAGCTATCTGGACTGGCGCGATCAGCCCGGCGACGACGCAAAAAAAAAATTCCTTGATGCCCTGACCGAGCTGAATCGCGACGCCGAGCTGATCGACGACGCCACGCTCAAGCAGCAGACGCGTGCTGCGCTCGATGCCAGCCGCGATGCCGCCGAGGCACCGCTGGCGCTTGATGCCGGGATCGCCGCCCTGAGCGGCCTGGCGTTACCGCAACGGGCTGCGACTGAAACACCGCTGAGGCTGGATGAGACTGAGACGGACCCCAGTGAAGTAGCCGTTCCGACGCTCGTCGATCCGGGCATGGATGCGGCCTCGCTTGAATGTCGGCCGGTCGAGGCCGTCGAAATTGCGCCGCCGGTGCATGCGGCCTTGCCGGCTGTACCTGAAACCAGCGAAAGTGCATCCGCCGAAGATCACCTGCTGGTCACGCTCCCCGAAGGGGTCGAGCCGGAACTACTGGATATTTTCCTGGAAGAGGCCAACGAGGTGCTGGCGGCCATGGGCGAGGCCAGCGATGCCTGCCAGGGCAACCCTGAAGACCCGGCTGCGCAGACGGTTATCCGCCGTGGTTTCCATACCTTGAAAGGTAGCGGGCGCATGGTTGGCTTAAACGAGCTGGGTGAAACCGCGTGGCGTCTTGAACAGTTGATGAACGGCTGGCTGGCCGCAAAAAAAGCGGCCAACGGCGATCTGCTGAGCCTGATCGGGCGTGCCCGTGGCGTGTTCCAAAACTGGGTGGACGCGTTGCAGGCCAATCAGTCCGTGGCGCTGCCGGTGTCCGCTTTGCTGGCCGGGGTTGACCGCGTGGCACAGGGACAGGCACTGGAGGCCGTTCCGGCCGCGGCCGAGACGCAGCTGCAAACCCGGGCAGCGGCCGAAACGATGGCCGAATCAGGGGATGACGCCAGGATGGAGGTTGCAGCGGCAGTTGAAACCGCCGCGTACCCTGAAGCCGATGCCGCGATCGCAACTGAGCAGGACATCGAGGCTGGCGCCGAAACCGAATGGCGGCCTCTGTCCGGTGCTGGTACTGAGCCCGTTATCGAACCCGAAGCGGCAGTGGCCTTAACCGGCATGCCCGTTGCGGATGTGAGCGCCGTCATCGAATACGCCGTGGTGCGCGAGCCGGCGGCTGCCACCGTATTCGCAGAACCGGTAGCCGCCGATGTCGCCCAGCCTGGATCGTTCGTGCCTGACGATATCTGCATCGGGTCCGTCTGCCTCTCCGCAGGTTTGTACGAGATTTTCATGACCGAAGCGCATCAGCACCTGGCCGCGCTGCAGGAAGAGGCTGAACGCCACGCCGAGCTTGCCGACAACGCGATCAGTGAACATGCGCGCCGTGCCGTGCATACCCTGGGCGGCATCGCGGGCACGGCGAGCATCACGGTCCTGTCCGATCTGTCGCATGCGCTCGAACAGTACTGGAACCGTTTTGCGCAGGTTCCGCTGCCGTCCGCGCACCTGCCGCTGGTGCAGGATACGGTTGCGCGCCTGCGCGGCATGATCACCACCATTGAAAACGGGCAATTGCCCGAGACGGCGCACGATCTGATTGCGGCGCTGGGCGAGCTGGAAGACGAGCAGGCCACGCCGCTGGCCGCAGCGTCGGTTGCCGGAATGCGGGTGGAGCATGCCGTCGAAGCAGCGCCTGCCGTCGCGACCGGTACGGCTGCGCCTGCCGAGGCAACCGCTGCCGCTGCAGAGGCCGAAATCAGCCACGCCGGCCCGGCTCCCAGTTTGCTGGACGTCAGCGCGCTGGTGCCGGACTTCAAACCGGCCATTCCAGTGCCGGTGTTCGAGCGGCGTGAGGTTGCCGATGAACTCGACGTGCAATTGCTGCCGATTTTTCTCGAAGAAGCCGACACCCTGGTGCCGGATGCCAGCGCGCAGTTGCGCACCTGGCTGGCTGCGCCCGGCGAAGCAGCCGCGCGCGATGCGCTGCGGCGCAGCCTGCACACCATCAAGGGCAGTGCGCGCATGGTCGGCGCGATGCGCCTGGGTGAGTTGACCCATGTGATGGAGTCGCGCGTGATCGCCGTGATCGAAGGCCAGCTGGCCGCAAGTGCCGAGGTCTTCGGTACGCTGGAAGCGCAGCTCGACCGCCTGCACGATGCGGTGGAACGCCTGAAGCAGGGCGATCTTGCTGCGGTTGTCGAGGAAACGGACGCGCCGCTAGAAGCACCGATCGAGCCGGTGCTCGGGCGTAGCGAGACGGCTGCTATGACGGCCGCTGCCACGGCTGATCCGCTGGCGCCTGCGCAGCCGGCCACGCGCGACGGCAATGCGCTGACCTTGAGGGTGCGCGCCGACTGGGTCGATCGCATGGTCAACCAGGCGGGCGAAGTGGCGATCGCGCGCTCGCGGATCGAGAGTGAAGTGTTTGCGTTCAAGCGCCACGTCAACGAATTGTCCGAAGCGCTGGTGCGCTTGCGCGGCCACATCCGCGAAGTCGAAATCCAGGCCGAGTCGCAAATGCAGGCGACCTTCCAGACGCAGGGTGCAGCGGAAGAATTCGACCCACTGGAATTCGACCGCTTCACCCGTTTCCAGGAAGTCACCCGCTTCCTGGCCGAAAGCGTCAACGACATTTCCACCGTGCAGCACATCCTGCTGGCGCGCCTCGGCGAAGCCGACGCCGCACTGGTCCAGCAGACGCGGCTGAACCGCGAACTGCAGCAGGATCTGCTGCGGGTACGCATGGTGCCGCTGTATTCGGTGGCCGAGCGCTTGTACCGCACCGTACGCCAGACCGCACGCGACGTCGGCAAGCGCGCCCAGCTCGACATTCAGGGGGGCGATCTGGAAATCGACCGCTCGGTGCTGGAGAAAGTCACCGCGCCGCTCGAACATCTGCTGCGCAACGCGCTGGCGCACGGTATCGAAGCGCCGGAGGCGCGCCGCGCCGCCGGCAAGGCGGAGTTTGGCGAGATCGTGCTGTCGGCGCGCCAGACCGGCAACGAAATGCTGATCACCGTGAAGGACGATGGCGCCGGTCTCAACTACGCGCGTATCCGCGAAAAGGCAGAGGCCAACGGCCTGTTGCTGCCGGGGGTCGAACCGACCGAAACCTTGCTGGCGCAGATGATCTTTGCCGCCGGTTTCTCCACCGCCGAGACCGTGAGCCAGGTTGCCGGCCGCGGTGTCGGCATGGACGTGGTGAAGAGCGAAATTTCCGCCCTCGGCGGCCGCATCGACATCACCTCTACCGCCGGTGCCGGCACCTGCTTCAATATCTACCTGCCGCTCACCCTGGCGATGACCCAGGCGGTGATGATCCAGGCCGCCCGGCACGATTACGCGCTGCCGGCGCCGCTGGTGCGGCAGGTGCTGGAACTGAAGCCGCATGAACTGGAACAGGCGATGGCGGCAGGCGAGGTGAAGTGGCGCGGCGCGCGCTACCCGCTCTCCTATCTGCCGCATCTGCTGGGCGATACCGAAGCGGTGCACGAAGTGCAGCGCTACAACCCGGTGGTGCTGCTCGCCAGCGGTTCCAGCCAGGCCGCGGTGCTGATCGATGCGATCGAGGGCACGCGCGAAATCGTGGTCAAGAACATCGGCCCGCAGATGGCGCGCATCACCGGCGTGGCAGGTGCCACGGTACGCGGCGACGGGCGGGTGATCCTGATCCTCAATCCGGTGCCGCTGGCGCTGCGCTGGGCCAGTCTGCCGCGCGCCGCGGTGGAGCGCACGGCGCCGGCCGAGGCAGCCGAAGCCAATGCCGCCATGCAGGCGCCGCTGGTGCTGGTGGTCGACGACTCGCTCACCGTGCGCAAGATCACCACCCGTCTGCTCGGCCGCGAGGGCTTCCGCGTCGACAGCGCGAAGGATGGCGTCGATGCGCTGGAAAGGATGCACGATCTGATCCCCGACGTGGTGCTGCTCGACGTCGAGATGCCGCGCATGGATGGCTTCGAACTCGCCCGGGTGATGCGCAGCGACGCACGCATGAAATCGGTTCCGATCATCATGATCACCTCGCGCACGGCGGACAAACACCGCAAACACGCGCTGGAAATCGGCGTCAACGTGTACCTGGGCAAGCCGTATCAGGAACAGCAGCTGCTCGATTGCATTGCCGAGCAGCTGGGGCGGGAGGTCGCGCTGCCGGCTTGAAGCGGCAGGCTGCTAGAGTTTGAGGCCGGCGAGGTCGCCGCCCGCCAGCGCATCGAGGCGCGCGTCGCCCCGCAGCGGGTCGTGATGGTAGGCGGCGGTCAATTGCCGCGCCGTATCCAGCCAGTGGCTTCCTGCCCTGGCCACGAGTTCGGCGAACCCGGCGTTACCGGGTGTGCCGAGCCAGCTTTCATACGCGTGCGGCAGCGCCGGGAACAGCATACGCCGCAGCCCCGACAGATTGGCCAGGTAAAAATGCAGCGAGCCGACGGCTTCACGCTCCAGCAGCGTCGGCAGCGTCACCAGGCTGTCGGCCAGATGGTCGCGCACCGCACGCGCCAGCAGTTCGGCATGCCTGGAAGTCAACTGGCCGAGCATCGTGTTCCAGTCCTCGCCCAGCAGCGCTTCGGCGCGCGCCTCGCCGATTTCGTGCAGGATCATCGCCTCGCTCTCGGCCTCGGCCATGCGGTCGAGCCCGCGTTCGATGTCGTGCTCGAAACCGTAGTGGGCGAATGCGCGCCCGAGCGCGGTGTCCTTTTCCTTCCACTGCCATTCTTCGTATTTGTTCCACAGCAGCCGGCGCACCGCGTCCATGCGCAGGAAGATGGCGCCGTCACGCATCGCCGCCGGCGGGGCAATCAGGTCGCGTGCATATTCGCATCCCGCCACCAGCACCTGCATGCCCTCGCGCATCTCGGTGCGCTTGAGTTCAGCCAGAACGAAATGCGGCTTGCGGAAATGCCCCAGTCCGCTGCTGTAGACCAGCCCCTGCGGGATCAGCGTGCGGTTGATGTCGTCGGCCGCGAATGGATCGATCCCGGCGGGATTCAGGGGCAGCGGCGCGAAATCCTCTTCCTCGACCGCATCCCACAGGCTTTCGCGCGCGTTCAGCCAGTCGCCGAGTTCGTCCCTGGGCAGGCGCGCGCCATAGGGAATCTCCATCTCCCAGCGGTAGTACTCGCGCATTTCCAGCAGAAAAGTGCACATCGTCATGTCGCGCGCGTGACGGGCGTCGGCGATAGTGCAGTTCTTCTGCACCGTATCGATGAGGGCGGAGAGATTTTCGACCATGGGCACTCCAGTAAACCGCTTCATACAAGCGGGTAACGGCAGTTGAACACGCCCGAGCTACGCAGTTCGCGCAATGGGCACTCTGCCGGAACAAGGCATCAGGGGCAGAAGGATGGGCTTCCCCCCTTCTGCAGAAGACATCGGCATCCGACGGTCGTTCCGTCTTCAAGTGTACAAATAAAAACAGCCCGTTCAACCGGGCTGTTTCCAGGGGTATTGACGGGCTTAATGGCGGCGCACGGCGCCGTAGAAATTCAGGTCGGCGTGCGAGCGGCGGCTGAACTCGAAACGCGCGGCATCGGCGCCGCTGAACTGCCCGGCGAGCTGGGCGTAGACTTCGGTGGCCCAGGCCTTGTCGTTCAGCGCATCGGCAATCCCTTCGGCCCAGCGCAGCTTGTCGGCGGATTTGCTCAGATGGGCGCCGCATTCGGCATACCATTTCTTCAGCACTTCGGCCGGCAGGGCAAATCCCTTCAGGCGGTCGATGAACTGGATGCAGGCGTCGCCATCGGGGCAGGCGGCGGCCGCCGCGGCATAGAGTTCATCCGCCTTGGCGCTGTTGCCTATGGAGGCGTACAGCCGGCCGATGTGGGTCAGCGCGAAGTGGTCCCCGGCCTGGGCACGCGCTGCTTCCAGCAGGCGGCTGGCCTCGGCGGCGTCCTGGGTGGCGGCAAAACTCGCCTCGGCGAGCTTGGCCGTGTCGTATACGGTGGCATGGGCGTCCGCAGCCAGCGCGGCTTCGCGCGCTGCGAGATAGGCACGCGCCTTGGAGACGCCCAGTTCGCGGTGTTTCAGCTGCGCGGCGGTAACCACCAGATCCTTGAAGGCGATGAAGTCGGTCGCGTTTTCCGCCGCGCGGTCGAGCAGGCGGGACAGCCAGCCGGTATCGTCCAGATTCTTGTCCACCGCCAGCAGGACCGGCTTGTAGCGCGAGAACTGGTAGCCGGTGCCGTCGAGCAGTTTTTCCGCCGATTCGATCAGCTTGGCGGCATAGAACGGGTCTTCCAGTTCCAGCCGCACGCGGTCGGCCAGTGCGAGAAACTGCTTGACGTTGACAGCATCCTTTTCCAGTTGCTGAAATTCCATGTAGCGCGCGTGGTTGGCCTGGCGCTTTTCCAGTTTGGCCTTGACCCGGCCAAGCCGCTCGGCATCGTCGGCCAGATGCGTTTCGACGGCGGCGACCAGCTTCTGCATTTCGTCCAGCCCCGCCACGGCATCTTCGGCCTTGTCCAGCAAGGTTGCAGCGCCAGCCTTGTCGCCCACGCCCGCCAGACCTGCGGCGAGTTCGATGTAATCGCCGGTCGCGGTCGCGAGGTCCCCTGCCTTTTTCAAGGCAGACTGCATGAATGCGGCATCGCCCGCCTGCCTGGCCGACTCGATCAGCGTCTTCGCGGCGGCGAAATCGGTGGCGCCAGCCAATGCGCGCTCGTACAAGGCCTTGGCGCGCGCCGGGTCGCCCAGCGTCTTGGTCACTTCGCCGGCCAGCGACAGCAGGTCGGGCACGCTGGACAGCTTCTCCCCGGCCTTGTTGAAAATCGCCGCGGCATAGTCCTTGTCCAGCAGATGCTCGGCCGAGGCCGCCGCCAGCTTGCTGTATTCCACCGCACGCGAGATTTTCGCCTCGGCCTTTTCCAGTACCTTCCTGGCAAACGCGCTGTCGGCGATGACCGCCATCACGTTCTTCGCCAGGTCGATCAGCGGGTCGAGGTTGCTGGTTTCCTTCAGCGCCTTTTCATACGCACCCACCGCCGCGGCCTTGTCGCCCAGTACCTTGAACTTGGCTTCGGCCAGCGCCACCTGCTCGTCGCCGCTCATGCAGTAGTCTTCCGCCGTTTGCAGCAGTTCCTCGGCGCGGTCTTGTTCGCCCAATGCATGGTAGGCGATGGCGCAGGCCGCCAGATCCTTGGTGAACTGGCAGTCGTCCGCGACCCGGTCCATCAACTCCTTGGCATAGGCTGCGTCGGCAGGCTCCTGCAGGGCTTCCAGCGCCAGCGCCGCGTACTCGGCGCCGCTGCTACATTGGGATTCTTGAGGAGTGAGGGTGTCGCGAGTGGCCATGGGGGTCTCCGAAAAAGAAAAAGATATCGTGCGATTTTCCGCTGGAGCCGGGTGGCCAGCCAATAAGTAATGTCGATGATGGTATTAGCGGGCCAGCTGCGTAGTCGCTGGCAGGCGCGCGGCAGCGAAAAACCCGCCTGGCCGTATTCATCAGCTATATTTATGGCACCGCCAGCAGTACGGTAGGGCATTTAAATATTCAATACATATTAATATAGTAATGTATTAAATTGGCTGTAGTTTGTTTTCTGGGGGATCGGGAGGATTATGCTGACGCGTCTACTACTGGGAATAGCCCTGCTGGCCGGGTTCGGTTCGTCTCCTGCTCTGGCGGCGCCGGATGGCGCAAAGCTTTACGGGCGTAACTGCGCCGCCTGCCATGGCGAGAACGGCACCGGCGGCATCGGCGTCCCGCTGGCGCTACCGGCCTTCCAGGCCGGAGTCAGCGACGACTACCTGCGCAAAACCATACGGCACGGTCGACCAGGGCGGGTGATGCCGGCATTTTCCCAGCTCGACCAGGCTGAAATCGAAGCTATCGTTCGCCATGTGCGCACCTGGAACAAGGGTGCGCCCGCCACGTATTCCGTCCGCCCGGTGAAGGGCGATCCGGTGCACGGCAAGAAACTGTTCGCACAATATTGCGCGGACTGCCACGGCGCCAACGGCGAAGGCGGGAAGGGTACCGGTGTCACGTTTTCGCGCCCTCGCGACCTGCCCATCATGGCGCCCGCGCTGCACAACCCCGGCTTCCTCATCGCCGCATCCGACGCCATGATCAAGGCGACGCTGATGCGCGGCCGGGAAGGCACGCCGATGATCTCGTTCCTCAAGCAGGGGCTGAAGGAAAAGGATATCGACGATATCGTCAGCTACGTGCGCGCATTCGAAAAACAGCCACTGCCGGGGAGCGCGCAGATACTAGAGGTGGAAAGCCCGGTAATCGTCCGGGATTCAGACTACGATCTGGCGACCACCGTGGAAAACGTCAAGCGGGCGGTGAGCAACAACAATTTCTTCTATGGCCGGGTACAGACGCTGGAATATGGGCTGACCGATCCGGCCAATGAGAACCCGAAACAGGTCATCGTTTATTTTTGCAATATCAGCATGCTCAACCAGGCACTGGCCATCGATCCGCGCGTCGGCATGTTCCTGCCCTGCCGCATCACCATCCTGGAGACAAATGGCAAGGTGCAGGTGATGTCGGTCAACCCCGGGGTGCTGAGCCGCCTGTTCAACAATTCCGAACTCAATCGCCTGTGCGATGAGATGAGCAAGAGCTACACCACGATCATTGAGGAGGCGACGTTATGAAGAATCCGTTGCAATGGATGGGTACCGCCTGCCTGACGCTGCTGCTGTGCGCACCCGTCGCCGCGGGCGACCTGATGATGGCGCGCGTGAACCGGCTATTCCCGGAGGCGATGACCCTGCTGCAATCCGCCATTTCCTCCCGCGGCTATGCGGTCACGCGCCTGCAGCAGGTGAACGAAAACCTGGAGCGTCGCGAATTCAAGAGCGACATGTACCGCGTGGTGTATTTCGGCAAGCACGAGGAAGTGCGGCAGGCAACGGCAAGGGAACCCGGCCTGATCCCGTTTTTGCCGTTGAATATCACGATCTTCGCGGAAGGCGATCAAGCCATACTGGTGACCAGCCATCCGCAAATGCTGCGGGATTTTTTCCCCGACCCGGAGCTGAAACCGCTGTTCGAGCGCTGGGAAAAAGACATGCTGGAAATCATGGACGAACTGCGGGAGGCGGGGTGAAGCGTTGCGGGAACGCCGGCAGCTGTTCCGCCGGCGCCTGCTTCAATGTTTCTCCGGATTCGGCATCAGCTTGTCGATATACGCAATCGCCACCGCCGACACGATGAACGCCATGTGGATGACGGTCTGCCACAGCAGGACTTTTTCATCCAGGTTGGCGGCGTTGATGAAGGTTTTCAGCAGGTGGATCGACGAGATGCCGATGATGGCGGTGGCGAGTTTGACCTTGAGCACGTTGGCGTTGACGTGCGAAAGCCACTCGGGTTCGTCGGGATGACCTTCGAGGTTGAGGCGTGAAACGAAGGTTTCGTAGCCGCCGACGATGACCATGATGAGCAGGTTGGAAATCATCACCACGTCGATCAGGCCCAGCACGATGAGCATGATGGCTGCTTCGGATAGGGCGAAGGTGCCGGTGATCAGATGCTTCAGTTCGACCATGAAATGCACGACATACACCAGCTGTGCGGCGATCAGGCCCAGGTATAGCGGCACCTGCAGCCAGCGGCTGCCGAACAGAAGGGTCGAGAGAAAGTTGCCGCGGATCACGGCAGGCTGAATGGCTTCGGGTTTCATGGAATGGACTGCGTGTGACGGAACAAAAATTGAAATACTAGAAGTGCGGGATTACAGAACGTAGCGTGCCAGGTCTTCGCGTGCGGCAAGCGCAGCGAGGCGGTCCGTGACGGACCCGGCATCGACGATGTATTCGCCGGTAATGTTCCCGGCGTCGTAGGAAATATCCTCCAGCAGCTTTTCCATCACGGTATGGAGCCGCCGCGCGCCGATGTTTTCGGTGCGTTCGTTCACTTCGAAGGCAATCTCGGCGATGCGGCGGATGCCGTCGTCGGTGAACTTGAGGGCCACGCCCTCGGTCGCCAGCAAGGCCTCGTACTGGCGCGTCAGGCAGGCGTCGGTGGCAGTCAGGATCCGCTCGAAGTCTTCCACCGAGAGCGCCTGCAGTTCGACCCGGATCGGCAGCCGCCCCTGCAGTTCGGGGATGAGGTCGGACGGCTTGGACAGGTGGAACGCGCCGCTGGCGATGAACAGGATGTGATCGGTCTTCACCATGCCGTACTTGGTCGACACGGTGGTGCCCTCGATCAGCGGCAACAGGTCGCGCTGCACGCCCTGACGCGAGACGTCGCTGCCGTGGGCGTCGCTGCGGGTGGCGATCTTGTCGATCTCGTCCAGAAACACGATGCCGTTCTGCTCGATCGCTTCCAGCGCCTGCTGCTTGGTTTCATCGTCGCTGATCAGGCGCCCGGCCTCTTCCTCGGCCAGCTGCTTCATGGCTTCGCGCACTTTCAGCTTGCGGCTCTGCCGGCGGCCTTGCCCGAGGTTCTGAAACATGCCCTGCAACTGCTGCGACAGGTCTTCCATTCCCGGCGGGGTGAAGATTTCCATGCTGGGGCTGACCACTGCCAGTTCGATCTCGATTTCCTTGTCGTCGAGCGCACCTTCGCGCAGCATCTTGCGGAAACGCTGGCGCGCCGCGCCTTCCTCGCGCTGCGGCTCGGCCTCGCCGAAGCCGGCGCTGCGCGGCGGC
>DAOMWT010000047.1:0-19708 GCA_035436705.1 Thiobacillus sp.
GCACGGTGGCCGGCACTGCCGGACGCGAGGGCGGCACCGGCTGCGGCGGCGCGATCGATTTGACCGCGGCTTCCTGGCGCGCCGGCGCGGTGGCCTGGGAGGTCTGGTAGATGGCTTCGGTCTCCGGCAGGGTTGCCATCTTGTAGCTCGGCTCGCTGGCGTCGCGCTGGTTCAGTTCGTCGTGGCGCAGCCGGGTGATGGTGTAGTGCGGGGTTTCCATGTGGATGTTGGGGATCAACACCACATTGACCTTGAGGCGCGATTCGATGGTGTGGATGTCGACGCGTTTCTCGTTCAGCAGGAAGGTGGCGACATCGACCGGCAGCTGGACATGCACCGCGCCGGTATTTTCCTTCATCGCATCTTCCTGCAGGATGCGCAGGATGTGCAGGGCCGACGATTCGGTGCCGCGGATGTGGCCGGTGCCGTGGCAGCGTGGGCAGGGGTTGTAGCTGGTCTCGCCGAGCGAAGGCTGCAGCCGCTGGCGCGACATCTCCAGCAGGCCGAAGCGCGAGATCTTGCCGGTCTGCACGCGGGCGCGGTCGTGATGCAGGGCATCGCGCAGGCGGTTCTCCACTTCGCGCTGATGCTTGGGGTTTTCCATGTCGATGAAATCGATCACGATCAGCCCGCCGAGGTCGCGCAGCCGCATCTGGCGGGCGATTTCGTCGGCCGCTTCGAGGTTGGTGTTGTAGGCGGTCTGCTCGACGTCGCTGCCCTTGGTGGCGCGCGCCGAGTTGACGTCGACCGACACCAGCGCTTCGGTATGGTCGATCACGATGGCGCCGCCTGACGGCAGGTTGACCTGGCGCGAGAACGCCGATTCGATCTGGTGCTCGATCTGGAAGCGCGAGAACAGCGGCACGTCGTCGCGGTAGAGCTTGACCTTGTTGACGTTGGCCGGCATCACGTGCGCCATGAACTGCTGCGCCTGCTCGAAGATGTCTTCGGTGTCGATCAGGATTTCGCCGATGTCCGCCGAGAAATAGTCGCGGATGGCGCGGATCACCAGACTACCCTCCTGATAGATCAGGAAGGCGCCGGATTGCGGCTGCGCGGCACCGTCGATGGCTTTCCACAGGCTTAGCAGATAGTTGAGATCCCACTGGAATTCTTCGGCGCTGCGGCCGATGCCGGCGGTGCGTGCGATCAGGCTCATGCCTTCGGGGATGTCGAGCTGGGCCAGGGTGTCGCGCAGTTCGTTGCGCTCCTCGCCCTCGATGCGGCGCGACACGCCGCCGCCGCGCGGGTTGGTCGGCATCAGCACGACGTAGCGGCCGGCCAGCGAGACGTAGGTGGTCAGCGCCGCGCCCTTGCTGCCGCGTTCGTCCTTTTCCACCTGGACCAGCAGTTCCTGGCCTTCCTTCAGGTTTTCCGGGACGCGGCCGCCGTTGGGCAGGCAGGATCGGGCGATTTCCTTGAACGGCAGAAAACCGTGGCGTTCGCAGCCATAATCGATAAATGCGGCTTCCAGGCTGGGCTCGACGCGGGTGACGACACCCTTGTAGATGTTGCCCTTGCGTTGTTCCTTGCTGGCGGACTCGATGTCAAGGTCGACGAGCTTCTGCCCGTCGACGATGGCAACCCGGAGTTCTTCCGCCTGGGTTGCATTGAAAAGCATGCGCTTCATTGTTTACTCCCGCGCGCGCGCATACGGGACAGGCCAGACTGCCGCCTACAGCGGGCGGCTCATGCGATCACATGTGTTAATGAGGTGAAAAGGCATGGAATAAAAGGTGTCCTGTTCCTGGAGGGTGTCGCCGGCCAAACCGGCGATCGCCTTCCCGATTCCCGCTGGCGTGGGCCGAGCGTGAATGCTGATTTCGTATGCTTGTCGTCGCGTCATTGATAACATCGCTGCTTTGCCGATTGCGCGGGGCGGGTGGGCTTCGACTGACCGCGCCTAGCTTAAGTTAGCTGAGCGGCAGGAATCCAGACGGGCCGGGCTGGCGGCGGCCGGTGAGCGTGGTAACCGGCGTGATCTCTATAATGCACGGCACTCATGCCGGGCAACAAGGTCAGGCAAAATCCTGCCTTAACCGGCGGTAGTGTATATGAAAAAGAATGGCTTAGAGAAAGATTCGGTCCGGCGGCTGAAGATCAACGACAGTGCCGACGGCCAGCGTCTGGACAATTTCCTGATGGCGCGTCTGAAAGGTGTGCCGAAAAGCCGCATCTACAAGCTGGTGCGAGGCGGCGAGGTGCGGGTCAACGGCGGCCGGGCCGAGGTCAGCTATCGGTTGCGGCTGGACGACGAGGTGCGTATCCCGCCGGTGCGTCTGGCCGTGCCGGTGATCACTCCCGTCACCCATCTGCCGCAAGGCGGCATCCGCCTGCTGCCGCATATCCTGTACCGCGACGACGCGCTGATTGCGCTGAACAAGCCGGCCGGCATGGCGGTGCACGGCGGCAGCGGCATTTCGCGCGGGGTGATCGAGCAGATGCGGCTGGAACTGCCGGAATGCCGCTACTTGGAGCTGGTGCACCGGCTCGACCGCGAAACCTCGGGGGTGCTGCTGATCGCGCTGAAGCGGCGCGCTCTGGTCGGGTTGCACGCGGCGATGCGCGACGGCAGGATCGAGAAGCGCTACCTGACGCTGGTGGCGGGGCGCTGGCCGAATCCGCTGCAGCATGTGAAGCTGCCGCTGCACAAGCGGGTCACCGACGACGGCGAAAAGCGCGTCACGGTGCGCGACGAGGGGCAGACCGCGCACACCATCTTCCGCCGTCTGCAATCGCATGCCGGGTTCACCTTGCTGGAAGCGGAACTGAAGACCGGGCGCACCCATCAGATACGCGTGCATACTTCGCATCTGGGATTTCCGATCGCGGGAGACGACAAATACGGCGACTTCGAACTCAACAGGCGGCTGGCCAGGCAGGGACTGAAGCGCATGTTCCTGCATGCCGCCAGGCTGGCGTTCGAGCATCCCATATCGGGCGAGCGCATGTTGATCGAAGCGCCGCTGCCTGATGATTTGGCTGGATTCCTGGAAAAACTGAATGCCCAAGCAATTTGATTTACTGATTTTCGACTGGGACGGCACCCTGATGGATTCCACCGGGGTGATCGTCGATTCGATCCAGCGTGCCTGCGAGGATATCGGCCTGCCGACGCCGGGCGAGCGCGCGTCGCGCCAGATCATCGGCCTCGGCCTGATTCAGGCGCTGCAAACCCTGCTGCCGGACTTGCCCGCCGACGCCTACCCGCGGCTGGTCGAACGCTACCGCCATCATTATCTGGGCCGCGACATGCAGATTCCGCTGTTTGAGGGCGTCGAGACAGGGATCGGTCAGTTGCATGAAAGCGGGTTCCAGTTGGCGGTGGCCACCGGAAAAAGCCGTCTCGGCCTGTCCCGCGCGCTCGAAACCAGCGGGCTGGAGGCCTGGTTTTCCGCCGCCCGCTGCGCCGACCAGACGCATTCCAAGCCGCATCCGGCGATGGTGCTGGAACTGATAGCCGAACTGGATGCCGACCCCGCGCGCACCCTGGTCATCGGCGATACCAGCCACGACCTCCTGATGGCGGCGAATGCCGGCGTCGCCAGCCTGGGGGTGACCTACGGCGCGCACGAAGCGGGCGATCTGCGGCCGCATGCGCCGCTGGCGCTGATCGACAGTTTTACCGGGGTGCACGCGTGGCTTGCCACGAACGCCTGATCTGCGCCGCCGCCGACCTGGCCGAACTGGGCAAGGGGGTGCGCTTCGAGGTGACGCGTGCCGGCAGGCCCCAGCCTGCCTTCGTGGTGCGTTTCGCCGGCCAGCCGCGCGCCTTCCTCAACCAGTGCGGCCATGTGCCGGTGGAACTCGACTGGCAGGAAGGTGAGTTCTTCGACCACTCGCGGCTATACTTGATCTGTACTACCCACGGCGCGCTCTACCACCCCGCAAACGGACAGTGCGTGGGCGGACGCTGCGCCGGACGCGGCCTGATTCCCGTGCCGGTCGTCGAACGCGACGGCCATGTTTATCTGATGGAAGAACAACAATGAGTGAACCGACCCCCAATTGGGAACGTGAAGTCCTGGAAAAACTGGCGCTGTCGGCAATTCAGGAACAGCGCCGCAGCCGCCACTGGAGCATTCTGTTCAAGACGCTCGGCTTCCTGTATCTCTTCATCGTATTGTTCCTGGTGGCCGGATGGTTCGGTTCGGACGGGGTGTCCATCAAGGAGCACACCGCACTGGTCGATCTGCAGGGCGTGATCGCCTCCGATCAGGCCAGCGCCGATTCGGTGATCAGCAGCCTGCAGGGCGCATTCAAGGACAAGAAAACCAAGGGCGTGATCCTGCGTATCAACAGCCCCGGCGGTAGCCCGGTGCAGGCGGGACAGATCTACGACGAGATCAGGCGTCTGCGCGCACTGCATCCGAAAACCCCGCTGTACGCCGTGGTCGACGACATCTGCGCCTCGGGGGGCTATTACGTCGCCGCCGGTGCCGACAAGATCTTCGTCGACAAGGCCAGCATCGTCGGCTCCATCGGCGTGCTGATGGACGGTTTCGGCTTCACCCAGACCATGCAAAAGCTCGGTGTCGAGCGCCGCCTGCTCACCGCGGGCGAAAACAAGGGTTTTCTCGATCCATTCTCGCCGGTAGACCCCAGGCAGGCGGCGTTTGCCAAGCAGATGCTCGAGGAAATCCACGCCCAGTTCATCGGCGTGGTGCGGGAAGGCCGCGGCAAGCGCCTGCAGGAAACACCCGAGATGTTCAGCGGCCTAGTGTGGAGCGGCGAAAAAAGCATCCAGCTCGGCCTTGCCGACGCGCTGGGCAATGTCGAGTCGGTCGCGCGCGACGTGATCAAGGCGGAAGACATCGTCGACTACACCCAGCGCGAAGGCCTGGCGCAACGCCTCGCCGGCCGCCTGGGCGCATCCGTAGCCAAGGCGCTGATGCCGTTCGAGCAAGCCGGCGTCAGGCTGCGTTGAGCGACTACCGGCCGATCGCCTGCGCCGACCACGAGCGGCTAGAGTTTGCCGCGCTCACGCGGCAGTGGCTGGAACTGCGGGTGGACGGCGCGAGGCAGCGCCTGTTGCCGCTCGATGTGTACACCCGCGACGGCGCGGAATGGCTCGATGCGCAAACCGAATCGGGCGACACGGTCACGCTCAGGCTCGATACGCTGAAATTCTGATTCCCGCGTTCTACGCGGCGATGCCGAATACCACCAGACGATCCTTGACCGCATCGGTCTGGCCGCGCCAGTTCCTGGCGCTGCGGGTCTGGATCAACTCGCTGGGCAGGCTCAAATCGGCGCCGACGCTGATCCACGTCTCGGGTGCGAGCGTCGTGGCCAGCGCATCCAGCAGCGCGGCACTGCGGTAGGGCGTCTCGATGAAGAGCTGGGTGGCGTGGTCGCGGCGCGCGGTTTTTTCCAGTGCGCGGATGGTTTGGCTGCGCTCGGGCTCCTTGGCGGGCAGGTAGCCGTGGAAGGCGAAGCGCTGGCCGCCCAGGCCCGAGGCCATCAGTGCCAGCAGAATCGACGATGGGCCGATCAGCGGCACCACCGGAATGTTTTCACGATGCGCGGCCATGACCAGCGCCGCGCCGGGGTCGGCCACGGCCGGACAGCCCGCTTCCGACAACAGGCCGACGTCGTGGCCTGCCTTGAGCGGCGCCAGCAGCGGCGGGATGGCGGCGGCCGGGGTGTGTTCGTTGAGTTCTTCGAGATGCAGCGACTGCAGCGGCTGCGGGTGGCCCATCGCCTTGAGGTGCGCGCGCGCCGTCTTGGCGCGCTCGACGACGAAGTGCTCGAGCCGGCGCGTGACGGCAAGAGTCTCAGGCGGCAGGCAGGCGTCCGGGCTGACCGGTCCCAGTGGCACCGGGATGAGGTAGAGGGTGCCGGCGCTCATGCAAGGACGTCTACGCCCTCGTTCATGAGCATCTCGGTCAGCGCCATCAGCGGCAATCCGATCAGCGCGGTGGGGTCGGGGCTGTCCATGCGCTGCATCAGCGCGATACCGAGCGATTCGCTCTTCGCCGAGCCGGCGCAGTCGTAGGGCTGCTCCTTCTTCAGGTAGCTGGCGATCTGCACGTCGGTGAGCGGCCGGATGTGCACCACGGTCGGCACGTCGCGCGTCTGCGCGTGGCCGGTGCGGCTGTTGAGCAGCGTCAGCGCGGTGTGGAACACCATCGCCTTGCCCTGCATTTTCTGCAGCTGGGCGAAGGCGTTGTCAAAATCGCCGGGCTTGCCGAGTTGTTCGCCGTCCAGCATCAGCACCTGGTCGGAGCCGATGATCAGCGCGTCGGGGTGACTTGCCGCCGCGGCCTGCGCCTTCAGCACCGACAGCCGCAGGGCGGTGGCCGAGGGCGTTTCGCCGGACAGCGGGGTTTCGTCGACGTCGGGCGACAGCACTTCGAAGGGAAGATGCAGGCGCGACAGCAGCTCGCGCCGGTAGCGCGAGGTGGAAGCGAGGACCAGCGTCATTCCGGCTGGATCTCGACCAGCGCCATGTCGGGCGTCACCGCATCGCCTTTTTTCGCGAAGACGCTGATGACGACGCCGGCGATCGGCGCCTGCACTTCGTTTTCCATCTTCATCGCCTCGATCACCAGCACGCCGTCGCCCGCCTTGACCGTCTGGCCGATGCTCACCAGCACGTCGACGACGGTGCCGGGCATGGCGGCGGTGACGTGGCCGGGGTGGCTGGGGCGCGGTTTTTGCCCGGATGCGCTGGGTGCGGCCGTGGTTTTTCGCTGGGCGCTGTCGTTACCGGTCACGGCGACTTCGTTCAGCGGCTCGACCAGCACTTCTTCCGAGATGCCGTCCACCGACACGAAGTAGGGCCGTTGCGAGGCGTCGCTGCGGCCGCTGCCCGACAACTTGATGTGGTAGGTCTCGCCGTGCAGCGTGATCTTGAATTCGTCGGCTGCATAACGCGGCGCGCTGTCCTGCTGCGCGGCACCCGGCGGCGGCAGCGCTTCGGGCTTGAGGGTGCCCGCCGCGCGTTCCTGCAGCCAGGTCTTGCCGATTTCAGGGAACATGGCGTAGGTCAGCACGTCCTCGTCCGACTTGGCCAGCCCCTCGATTTCGCCGCGTAGCTTGTCGAGCTCGTCGGCCATCAGATCGGCGGGCCGGCAGGTGGTGACGTCGAGGTTGCCGATGGCTATTTTGCGCACTTCTTCGTTGATATGCCCGGGTGCCTTGCCATAGCGGCCCTGCAGGTAGAGCTTCACTTCGTTGGTGACCGATTTGTAGCGTGCGCCGGTGAGCACGTTCAACGCTGCCTGGGTGCCGACGATCTGCGAGGTGGGCGTGACCAGCGGCGGGTAGCCGAGGTCTTCGCGCACGTGTGGAATTTCTTCGAGCACGGCATCCATCCTGTCGATCGCACCCTGCTCCTTCAATTGGTTGGCGAGGTTGGAAATCATCCCGCCCGGCACCTGGTTGATCAGCACGCGGGTGTCGGTGCCGGTGAAGGCCGATTCGAACTGCCAGTATTTCTTGCGCACCTCCTTGAAGTAGGCCGAGATTTCCTCGATCAGCGGCAGCGACAGGCCGGTGTCGTATTCGGTGCCGGCGAGCGCCGCGACCAGGCTTTGCGTGGTGGGGTGGCTGGCGCCCTCGGCAAACGCGCCGACGCAGGTGTCGATGATGCTGGCGCCGGCCTCCACCGCCTTCAGGTGCGTCATGTGCGCCAGGCCCGAGGTCGCATGGCTGTGCGTATGGATGGGCAGATGGGTCGCGGCGCGGATTGCCTGCACCAGCTCAAACGCGGTGTAGGGCGTGAGCAGGCCCGCCATGTCCTTGATCGCGATGGTGTCGCAGCCCATCTCCGCCAGTCCCTTGGCCAGCTCGACGAAGTGGGGGATGTCGTGCACCGGGCTGGTGGTGTAGCAGATCGCGCCTTCGGCGTGCCTGCCGGCCGCCTTGACCGCTTCGATCGACACCTGCAGGTTGCGCAGGTCGTTCATCGCGTCGAACACGCGGAACACGTCGACACCATTGTCGGCAGATTTCTGCACGAAGGCGCGCACCACGTCGTCGGAGTAATTGCGGTAGCCGAGCAGGTTCTGCCCGCGCAGCAGCATCTGGATGCGTGTATTGGGCAGTGCCTTCCTGAGCTTGCGCAGGCGCTCCCACGGGTCTTCGCGCAGAAAGCGCACGCAGGCATCGAAGGTGGCGCCGCCCCAGGCTTCCAGCGACCAGAACCCGACCGCATCGAGTTTGCCGCAGATCGGCAGCATGTCGGCAGTCTGCATGCGGGTGGCGATGAGCGACTGGTGGCCGTCGCGCAGGACGAGATCGGTAACGAATACTTTGGTCATTTTTACAACCCTTGATGAGCGGCGATGGCGGCGGCGATGGCGGCGGCGATCACTTCCGGCGGTTTCTTTTCGGTGTACTGGGTGAGTTCCGGGTGCTCGTCCACAAAGCTGGTGTTGAAGCGCCCGCTGCGGAACTCGGGGTTTTTCAAAATTTCCTGGTAGTAGGGAATCGTCGTCTTCACGCCGTACACCAGCATGTCGTCGAGCGCGCGGCGGCCGCGTTCGACGGTCGCTTCCCAGTTCAGATTCCACACCGTGAGCTTGGCGCACATCGAATCGAAATAGGGCGGAATCACGTAGTCGGTGTAAATCGCCGCGTCGACGCGCACGCCGGGGCCGCCCGGCGAATAATAGCGCGTGATGCGGCCGAGGCTCGGCAGGAATTCGTTTTTTGGGTCTTCGGCGTTGATGCGGAATTCGATCGCATAGCCGCGATGCGCGATGTCTTCCTGCCTGTATTGCAGCGGCTTGCCGTCGGCGATGCGGATCTGCTCCTGCACGATGTCGACGCCGGTAATGGTTTCGGTGATCGGGTGTTCGACCTGCAGCCGGGTGTTCATTTCCATGAAATAGAACTGGTTGTCCTGGTCGAGCAGGAATTCCACCGTGCCGGCATTGACGTAGCCGACCGATTTGGCGGCGCGCACCGCCAGTTTGCCGATGTATTGCCGCTGGGCTTCGGTGAGCTGCGGGCTCGGCGCGATCTCGATCAGCTTCTGGTTGCGCCGCTGGATCGAGCAGTCGCGCTCGAACAGGTGAATGACGTTGCCCTGGGTGTCGCCGAGAATCTGCACCTCGATGTGCTTGGGCCGGACCACGCATTTTTCGACGAAGACTTCGGGCTTGCCGAAGGCCTTGCTGGCCTCCGACACCACGCGGTCATAGTTCTTCAGCAGCTCCTCTTCGCTGTCGCAGCGGCGGATGCCGCGCCCGCCGCCGCCATTGGTGGCCTTGAGCATCACCGGATAGCCGATCCGGTTGGCCAGCGTGCGCGCCTCCTCGACGTTCTCCAGGTTGTGATCCGATCCCGGCACCACCGGAATGCCGGCGGCGATCATCGCATTGCGCGCCTGGATCTTGTCGCCCATGCGGCGGATCACCTCGGGCGAAGGGCCGATGAAGCGGATGCCGCGGCGTGCGCAGATGGTGGCCAGATCGGGGTTTTCCGAGAGGAAACCGTAGCCAGGGTGCAGCGCGTCGCAGCCTGACGCCGCCGCCAGGTTGACCAGCGTGTGCGCGTTCAGATAGCCGAGGATGGGGTCCTTGCCGATGTGGTAGGCCTCGTCGGCTTTCTTGACGTGCAGCGCGTGGCGGTCGGCATCCGTGTAGATGGCGACCGACTTGATACCCAGTTCGGCGCAGGCGCGCACGATGCGGACGGCGATCTCGCCGCGGTTGGCGACCAGTATTTTCTTAATCATGGTCACCGTTTCTTTGACAAAAATAACGCGAAATCATATCATTGCGGGCTAATGTTTAACCGGGTGCGTCATGTCGAGCCTGTGCGCATTAACCCAGTACGCTGTTGATCGGGTGTACCGTGCATCAGCCTGTTGAGGTCGATCCACGGCGTTTTTGCAGGGATTCGCAGTCGTGGGAAGCGCAGTCGGATGTGTCTGCGTTTCCGCGTCTAGCCCGCGAATTTACGCAAGGCGCGCTGTTCTGTCGAGTCACCGGGCAGACGGATCAGCGCGGCGGCCTGTCCCTGCTGCTGGCGATACGCGGCGAGGTCGAGATGACGTGTCAGCGCTGCCTGGGCGGCATGCGGCATGCGGTGCAGGTCGAACGCACGCTGCATCTGGCGCGCAACGAGGCCGAGCTGGAACGGCTGGATGCGCTGCCCGGCAGCGATGCGATTCCGGTCGGCGAGACGTTGGATCTCGTCGATCTGGTTGAGGATGAAGTGTTGTTGAGCCTGCCGCTGGCGGCCATGCACGTAGAAGGTGAATGCCCCGCCTGCGGGGTGGAACAAATTTTCAAGGAGTAGGAAATGGCTGTCCAGCAGAACAAGAAGTCCCCGTCCAAGCGCGGCATGCACCGTGCGCACGATTTTCTGACCAATCCGCCGCTGGCCGTCGAGCCGACCACGGGCGAAGCGCATCTGCGTCACCATATCAGCCCCAACGGCTTTTATCGTGGCCGCAAAGTCGTCAAGGCCAAAGGCGAATAATTCCGCCCCCGCGCGCCCCTGGCCATGATTGCCGTGGCCGGGGGTGTCCCGATCAGCCCACGCTTTCGGCTGCATGAGAAATATCACAGTCGCCATTGACGTCATGGGGGGCGATCACGGTCCCCATGTCACCGTCCCGGCGGCGATCCGCTGTCTTGCGCGTCATCCTGACCTGAACGTGATTCTGGTCGGGCCGCAGGACATCGTCGCCGCTGAACTCAAGGCGCGTCGCGCCAAGACCGGACCGCGCCTCATCGTGCGCCACGCCAGCCAGGTGGTGGCGATGGACGAGGCGCCCGCGCAGGCGCTGCGCAGCAAGAAAGACTCTTCGATGCGGGTGGCCATCGATCTCGTCAAGTCCGGCGAGGCCGACGCCTGCGTGTCGGCGGGCAACACCGGTGCGCTGATGGCGACCGCGCGCTTCGTCCTGAAAACCCTGCCCGGCATCGACCGTCCCGCGATCGCCGCCGTGATGCCGACGATCAGCGGCCACGCGCTGGTGCTGGATATGGGAGCCAATGTCGACTGCAGCGCCGAGCATCTGCTGCAGTTCGGCATCATGGGCGCGATGCTGGTGTCGGCGGTGGAGCACAAGCCGAACCCGAGCGTGGGCCTGCTCAACATCGGCGAGGAAGACATCAAAGGCAACGAGATGGTGAAACGCGCCGCCGAACTGCTGCGCGACAGCCACCTGAATTTCTACGGCAATGTCGAAGGCAACGACATCTTCAAGGGAACCACCGACGTGGTGGTGTGCGACGGCTTCGTCGGCAACGTGACCCTGAAAGCTTCCGAAGGGCTCGCCAAGATGATAGTCACCACGTTGCGCGCCGAATTCAAGCGCAACTGGCTGACCCGCATCACCGGCCTGCTCGCCTTGCCGGTGCTGAATGCCTTCAAGCGCCGTCTCGATCCGCGCCGCTACAACGGTGCCACGCTGCTGGGGCTCAAGGGCGTGGTGGTGAAAAGCCATGGCTCGGCCGACCGCCTTGCATTCGAGCATGCGATCGAGACCGCCAGCGAAGAAGTCCGCAACAATGTGCTGAAACGCATCACAGACCAGATCCAACTTATGCAACGGGTGGCTGCTTGACCTATTCCCGCATTCTCGGCACCGGCAGTTATCTGCCCGCGCGCATCCTCACCAACGCCGATCTCGAAAAACTGGTCGAGACCAACGACCAGTGGATCGTCGAGCGCACCGGCATCCGCGAGCGCCATATCGCCGCCGAGGGCGAATTCACCAGCGATCTTGCCGCCCAGGCTGCGCGTGCCGCGCTCGAAGTGGCCGGGTTGGCGCCCGACGATATCGACCTGCTGCTGGTCGCCACCACCACGCCCGACTTGGTATTCCCCAGCACCGCCTGCATCGTGCAGTCCAAGCTCGGCATGACCAACGGCCGCCCGGCGTTCGACCTGCAGGCGGTGTGCAGCGGTTTCGTCTATGCCTTGAGCGTGGCCGACCAGTTCATCAAGACCGGCGCAGCCAAACGCGTGCTGGTGATCGGCGCCGAAACCCTGTCACGCATCACCGACTGGAACGACCGCAGCAACTGCATCCTGTGGGGCGACGGCGCGGGCGCGGTGGTGCTGGGCGCGTCCGCCGAACCCGGCATCATCGCCACCCACATCCACGCCGACGGCCGCCACAAGGAATTGCTGCGCACCACCAGCGGCCCCTCGACCGGCATGAAGGAGCCTGCGCTGATGCGCATGGAAGGCAACGCCGTGTTCAAGATGGCGGTCAACACCCTCGACCGCATCGTCGACGAAACGCTGGAAGCCAACGGTTTGCAGAAGTCCGACATCGACTGGCTGGTGCCGCACCAGGCGAATATCCGCATCATCTCCGCCACCGCGAAAAAGCTCGGCATGAGCATGGACAACGTCGTCACCACCGTCGCCGGCCATGGCAACACCTCAGCCGCCTCGGTGCCACTGGCGTTCGATGTGGCGGTGCGCGACGGCCGCATCCAGCGCGGCCAGACCGTGCTGATGGAGGCCTTTGGAGGCGGTTTCACCTGGGGCTCGGCGCTCCTCAAGTATTAAGTATTAAAAGAAAAGATCCCTATGAAACTGGCTTTTGTATTCCCCGGGCAGGGCTCGCAATCGGTCGGCATGATGCAGGGCTGGGGCGATCGCGCCGAAGTACGCGCCACCTTTAGCGAAGCGTCCGACGCGCTCGGCCAGAATCTGTGGATGCTGGTCGCCGATGGCCCGGTCGAACTGCTCAATCAGACCGTCAATACCCAACCGGCGATGCTGGCAGCGGATGTCGCTGCCTGGCGCGTGTGGCAGGCAGCGGGCGGCGCAAGCCCAGCCTTGCTGGCGGGACACAGCCTGGGCGAATACGCGGCGTTGGTGGTGGCCGGATCTTTGAATTTTGCCGATGCAATCAAACTGGTACGCTTCCGCGCCGAGGCGATGCAGGCGGCGGTACCCGAAGGCGTCGGCGCGATGGCGGCGATTCTGGGACTGGACGACGATACCGTGCGTGCGGTTTGCAATGAGGCGGCTGCAGGCGAGGTGGCCGAAGCGGTGAATCTCAACTCCCCCGGACAGGTGGTCATTGCCGGCAACAAGGCCGCGGTCGAGCGCGCCATGGCGCTGGCGAAAGAGAAGGGCGCCAAGCGCGCCCTGCCGCTGCCGGTCAGCGTGCCGTCGCATTCCTCGCTGATGCTGCCGGCGGCGGAAAAACTGCGCGCGCACCTGCAGGACATCGAAATCAAGACACCGGCGGTGCGTGTGCTGCACAACACCGACGTGCAGAGCCACACCGAACCCGACGCGATCCGCGCCGCGCTGGCGAAGCAGCTGCACACCCCGGTGCGCTGGGCCGAAACCGTGCGGGCACTGAAAGCCGCCGGTATCGAGCGCGTGATCGAATGCGGCCCCGGCAAGGTGCTGGCAGGCCTCAACAAGCGCATCGACGACAGCCTGCCCGCTGTGGCGCTGGTGGACGAAGCCAGTCTGCAGGCCGCACTCAATCAATAAGGAGACACCATGCTGCAAGGTCAAATCGCCCTCGTTACGGGCGCCAGCCGCGGAATCGGCCAGGCGATCGCGCTGGCGCTCGGTCAGGCAGGGGCTATCGTGGTCGGCACCGCCACCAGCGACAAGGGCGCACAGGCGATCAGCGATTACCTCGCCACCGCCGGCGTCAAGGGCAGCGGCATGAAGCTCGACGTCACCGACGCCACCGAAATCGATGCCGTGATCGCCGCGATCAATGCGCAGTTCGGCGACATCGGCATCCTGGTCAACAACGCCGGCATCACCCGCGACAACCTGCTGATGCGGATGAAGGACGAGGAATGGGACGCCATCCTGGCGACCAACCTGACCTCGGTGTTCCGCCTGTCGCGCGCGGTGCTGCGCGCGATGATGAAGGCGCGCAGCGGCCGCATCATCAGCATCGCCTCGGTGGTGGGCGCGATGGGCAACGCCGGGCAGACCAATTACAGCGCGGCCAAGGCCGGCATCATGGGCTTCACCAAGTCGCTGGCGCGCGAAGTCGGCAGCCGCAACATCACCGTCAACTGCGTGGCGCCGGGCTTCATCGACACCGACATGACGCGCGCGCTGCCGGACGCGCAGCGGCAGGCGCTGCTGGCGCACATCCCGCTGGGCAGGCTGGGCGCTGCGGAAGACATTGCGCAGGCCGTCGCTTTCCTGGCCTCGCCTGCCGCCGGCTATATATCGGGCACCACCCTGCATGTCAACGGCGGCATGTACATGGCGTAACCGTCACGGAAAGTTTGGTAAAATCGCCGGGTTTCATTTTTCCGGGTCTCAATTTCATTGGGGCCCTTTTTCAAGAGAGGATCAGTAATGGATAACGTACAGCGTGTAATTAAAGTCGTCGCCGAGCAACTGGGCGTCAACGAGGCGGACATCAAGAACGAGTCTTCCTTCGTCGGTGACCTGGGCGCCGACTCGCTCGATACGGTCGAACTGGTGATGGCGCTGGAGGAAGAGTTCGGCTGCGAAATCCCCGACGAAGACGCGGAAAAGATCACCACCGTCCAGCAGGCGATCGATTACGTCAACAGCCACTCCAGCTGACCGTTCACCCGGCTATCGAGTCGGTCCGGCAATGTGCGAAGCTGCGTGCGCGCGTTCAATGCCCGCTTGCCAGGCTAGGCTCGCTGGCCGTCCAAATAGTGCGCTTTCCAATGTTCAATGATTCGGCGTACACCGTGTCGTGCCGGATCGATAAAAAGGACTGACTTTTGTCCAAACGTCGCGTCGTCGTAACCGGCCTGGGGATCGTGTCCCCGGTCGGCAACACCATACCGGAAGCCTGGGATAACCTGGTCGCCGGCCGTACCGGAATCGCCCGGATCACCCGTTTCGATCCAACGCCCTTCGCCTCCCAGATGGCAGGCGAGGTCAAAAATTTCGAGGTTGAGCAATACCTCAACCCGAAAGAGGCGCGCCGCATGGATGTCTTCATCCAGTTCGGCATGGCCGCCGGCATCCAGGCGATCCGCGATTCGGGCATCGAGGTCACCGAAGCCAACGCCGAACGAATCGGCATCAACATCGGCTCCGGCATCGGCGGCCTGCCGCTGATCGAGGAAACCCATAGTCTGCTGATGGAATCGGGGCCGCGGAAGATCTCCCCCTTCTTCATTCCGGGCTCCATCATCAACATGATTTCCGGCAATCTTTCGATCCTATACGGAGTGAAGGGTCCCAACCTGGCGGTCGTCACCGCCTGCACCACCGGCCTGCATGCGGTTGGCCTGTCCGCCCGCATGATCGAGCATGGCGATGCGGACGTGATGATCGCCGGCGGCGCCGAGTGCGCGACTTCGCCGCTGGGCGTGGGCGGCTTCGCGTCGGCACGCGCGCTGTCTACCCGCAACGACGATCCGGCCACCGCCAGCCGTCCGTGGGACAAGGATCGCGACGGCTTCGTCCTGGGCGAGGGCGCCGGCGTGCTGGTGCTCGAGGAATACGAGCACGCCAAGGCGCGCGGCGCCAGAATCTACGCCGAAGTGGCGGGCTTCGGCATGAGCGGCGACGCCTACCACATGACGGCGCCGAGCACCGACGGCCCCAGGCGTGCGATGCTGAACGCGATGCGCGACGCCGGTGTGAATCCCGGCCAGTTGAATTACATCAACGCGCACGGCACCTCGACGCCGCTGGGCGACAAGAACGAAACCGATGCGATCAAGCTTGCGCTGGGCGATGCCGCCTACAAGCTGGTGGTCAACTCGACCAAGTCGATGACCGGCCACCTGCTGGGCGGTGCCGGCGGCGTCGAGTCGGTGTTCAGCGTGCTGGCGGTACACCACCAGGTGTCACCTCCCACCATCAACATCTTTTCGCAAGACCCGGAATGCGATCTCGATTACTGTGCCAACACCGCGCGTGATATGAAGATCGACTTCGCGCTCAAGAACAACTTCGGGTTCGGCGGCACCAACGGCTCGCTGGTTTTCAAGCGCGTTTGACTGTCACTGCGGATCGCCCGAGCACGCCCGAAACCCGGGAATGGCCGCAATGGCCTGATCTGGCCGGGCTTCAGGCGTCCGATCCGCGGCGTTACCCCGGCCTGTTCCTGAGCAGCGGCGACACTGGCTGGGACGTGCTGTTTGCGTTTCCGCAGGAGGTCGTGCGGATTGTTTCAACCGGTGGGTTGCGCGCGTTGCAGGCGCATCCGGCGATGCAGTTGCGGCCCGGCCCCGGGCAGGAAGACCACGGGCTGCCTTTCAGCGGCGGCTGGCTGTGCGCGTTTGCGTATGAACTGGGCGGCCTGTTCGAGCCCGCTGTGGGGCAGGTCGAGGATGAGTCCGATTTCCCCCTTGCCTGGCTGGTACGCATTCCCGCGGCGATCCTGTTCGACCGCGTGAGCCGGCGTTGCGTCCTGATGGCTGAGGCCGGGCAGACTGAACTACTCGACGGCATGCAGCGCGATCTGGCCGCGCTGCCGCCGCCCATCGCAGCACTGCCCGAATTGCATGCCCTGCATGAAGACGCACCCGACGCGTTTGTTGCCGGCGTTGCGCGCATCCAGGATTACATTCGCGCGGGCGACGTGTTCCAGGTCAATCTGTCGCGCGGTTGGCAGGCCGAATTCGCCGTGCCGGTTTCCGCGGCATCGCTGTTCGCCCGGCTGATGCGGCGTAATCCGGCGCCGTTTTCGGCGTTGCTGCAGATGGATGAATGGGCGATCGTGAGCTCGTCGCCCGAACGCCTGGTTCGCCTCGGCCGCGACGGAATGCTGCAAACCCGGCCGATTGCCGGCACGCATCCGAGAAGCGGGGATGCGGCGGAAGACGCCGCGCTGCGCGCGCGCCTGCAGGCGCATCCCAAGGAGCGCGCCGAACACGTCATGCTGGTCGACCTCGAACGCAACGACCTCGGACGGGTGTGCGATGCGGGCAGTGTGAAGGTGTCGGCGCTGATGGAAATCGCCAGCTATCGCCACGTACATCACATCGAATCGGCCGTCTGCGGACAACTGCGCACCGGCACGCGCGTGGTCGACGCCTTGCGCGCGATGTTTCCCGGCGGCACCATTACCGGCTGTCCCAAGATACGCACCATGCAGATCATCCGTGAACTTGAACGGACGCCGCGGCGCAGCTACACCGGCAGCCTCGGCTACATCAACCGCGATGGCAGCTTCGATTTCAATATCCTGATCCGCAGCTTCCTTCTGCGCGACCGCGAACTGAGTTTCCGCGCCGGCGCCGGCATCGTGGCCGATTCGATGGCTGCGCGCGAGCTCGATGAAACGCGCGCCAAGGCATGCGGTCTGTTGCACGCGCTGGGGGTCGCATGATACTCGTCAACGGCCATCCGACTGATGCCGTGGACGCACGAGACCGCGGCCTGGCCTACGGCGACGGCGTATTCCGCACCTTGCGCACGCACGCCGGCCAGCCGCTATGGTGGCGCGATCATTACGCCAAGCTGGCGGCCGATTGTGCGGCGTTGATGCTGGATTGCCCTGACGAGGCCGGTTTGCGCGCCGAGGTTTGCCGGGTGGCCGCGGCCGGGGAAGGCGTGACCAAGATCATCCTCACCCGCGGCGTTGGTGCGCGCGGTTATGCGCCGCCGCAAGGCCAGATCGTCACCCGCATCGTGCTGTCTGCGCCCCTGCCTGCCCATGCGCAGGCTGATGCGCCGGACGACGTCGTTGCGCGCTGGTGCAGGCTGCGTCTGGCGCGCCAGCCGCGGCTGGCGGGAATCAAGCATCTGAACCGGCTGGAGAACGTGCTGGCGCGGGCCGAGTGGGATGACCCGGCAATTGCGGAAGGGCTGCTGTGCGATGACACCGGCGCGGTGATCGGTGGCGTAATGAGCAATCTGCTGGCGGTGAAGGACGGCGAACTGTACACCCCGGATGTGAGCGAATGCGGGGTGGCCGGCGTGGCCAGGACGCGCCTGCTGCGCGCCGCGGCACGCCGCGGCATCCCTATCCATGTCGGCCGTTTGATGCCAGCCGCTATACTCGCCGCCGATGAAGTGATGATCTGCAACAGCGTCATCGGCGTGCGCCGCGTGGCCCGCCTGGATGATTCGGCCTGGCCGCCTGCGGGCTGGACCGGTATTTTGAAAACTGCCTTGTATGAAGACATGGATTAAGCGATTGGCCCTGCTTGCCGGCCTGGCTGCACTGGCGGGGGCAGGTGGGCTGGCATGGTATGCCAACCGGCCTTTGCCTATCGAACCGTTACCCAGAACCATCAACGTGGCGCCCGGCACCCATCTGCGGAGCCTGAGCGTGATGCTCGAACGCGAAGGCGTGATCGGCAATGCGCAGGTGTTCTGGCTGCTCGGGCGCGTGCTGGGCAAGGCCGGAACGCTCAAGGTGGGGGTGTATAGGCTCGACCGGCCGCTCACACCGCTGGAGCTGTATGCCAAGATTCAGCGCGGCGAAGTATCGCAGGCGATCGTGCAGTTCATCGAAGGCTGGAACTGGCGCGAGGTGCGTGCCGCGCTTGCCGCGCAGCCGCTGCTGAAGAACGACAGCGCAGGCATGAGTGATGGCGAGATTCTGCAGGCAATCGGCGCGGAAGAACGCCACCCGGAAGGCCTGCTGTTTCCCGACACCTATTTCTACGCGCCGCATACCTCCGACCTCGGCGTGCTGCGTCGCGCCTACCGCCTGCAACACGAAAAACTCCTGGCCGCCTGGGAAACCCGCGCTCCCGGCCTGCCTTACCGCACGCCGTATGAAGCGCTCATCATGGCGTCGATCGTGGAAAAAGAGACCGGCGCGGCATACGAGCGCCCGCAGATCGCCGGCGTGTTCCTCAACCGGCTCAGGCTGGGGATGCGCCTGCAAACCGATCCCGCTGTGATCTACGGGCTGGGCGAACGTTTTGACGGCAACCTGCGCAAGGTCGATCTGCAGCGCGACACGCCGTACAACACCTATACGCGGACCGGGCTGCCGCCGACGCCGATTGCGATGCCAAGTGCGGCGGCGATCCAGGCCGCGCTCAATCCCGCGAAGACCGATGCGCTGTATTTCGTGGCGCGCGGCGACGGCACCCATGTTTTTTCCAGCAACCTCAATGCGCATAACCGCGCGGTGAACCGCTACCAGCGATGACGACATCCGGCAAATTCATCACCCTCGAAGGCGTCGACGGCGCCGGCAAAAGCACCCACCTGGGATTTGTCGCCGACTGGCTGCGCCAGCAGGGCAGGGAAGTGGTGGTCACCCGCGAGCCGGGCGGCACGCCGCTGGGCGAAACCCTGCGCGAGCTGCTGCTGCATCGCGAGATGGATGCCGATACCGAGCTGTTGCTGATGTTCGCCGCGCGCCAGGAGCACCTGGCCGGATTGATCCGGCCAGCGCTGGCGCGCGGCGCGTGGGTTGTGTCCGACCGCTTCACCGATGCCAGCTACGCCTATCAGTGTGGCGGGCGCGGCATCGCGGTCGAGCGCATCGCCACGCTGGAAGCCTGGGTGCAGCGCGGTTTTGCGCCCGATCTCACGCTGCTGTTCGACGTCCCGCCGGAAGTGGCGGAGGCGCGCCGCTCGGCCGCGCGCAGCGCCGACCGTTTCGAGCGCGAGGCCGACAGCTTCTTCAGCCGCGTGCGCAAAGCCTATCTCGACCGCGCGCATGCCGAGCCGGCGCGCATTCGCGTGCTCGATGCGCGCCACGGCATCGCCGAGTTGCAGTCGGAAATCGGCCGGCTGCTGCGGGAGTTGGTGTGAGCGCACCGTATCCCTGGCTGGCGACGGCGTGGCAGCGCCTGCTGGCGACCCGCGGGCGTCCGGCACAGGCCTTGCTGCTGGC
>DAOMWT010000048.1:0-19408 GCA_035436705.1 Thiobacillus sp.
CATCGGCCAGCGCTTGCGGGACGGCGGGCGGCAGGGTGGCGTCGCGCACCATGCCGCCGTAGCGGATCAGGTCTTCGATGCGCTTCTGCAATTCGCGGCTGCCGCTGTCCATGATGCCGACGATGCTGCGCTGGCGCGGGTTGAGGCTGCCTGCGAGTTCGTCGCCCAGCAGCGCCACGCCCTCGCGCAACGAGGCAAGCGGGGTTTTCAGCTCGTGCGAAACGTGGCGCAGGAAGCGCAGTTTCTGCTCTTCCAGCGCCTGCAGGCGCTGACGCAGCCAGTCGACCTCGCGTCCCAGTTCGACGATGTCCTGCGGTCCGCTGATCGCCGGCAACGGGGAGAGGTCGGCCCGGCCGAGCTGCTGGATCGAGGCCTTGAGCTGCTTGATCGGGCGGTTGATCATCCAGGAAAACACCGCGGCCAGCAGCAGCGTCAGCGGAATCAGCGCCAGCGCCAGCACGATCAGCCGCTGCCGGGTGGTCTGCACCGTCGTTTCCAGCGCCTGCAGTTCGTGCTGCACTGCGGCATCGGCCTGGACGAGCAGCGTTCGCGTGTTGGCATGCAGCGCATCGAAGGCAGGGCCGAGCGCATGGAAGCGGGTGCTGTCGAGAAAAACTCCCGGTTGCAGCTGGCGATACAGCGTCCGGCTGCGTGTCCGCAGCGCGGCCAGCGTGGCGCGCGACGCGGCGTCGACGAGTTGCGTATCGAGTTGCGCCAGCTGGGCCTGCAGTTCGTTGAAACGTGTCTGCAGGGCGGGGCCGAACTCGGCGTCCTGCAGCAGATGGTATTGTCCGGCGGCGCGCTGCAGCTGGCTGACCGATTCGACGATCTGCCGCACGTCGCGCGTGATGGCGAGGCTGTTGCGGGTGAACTGGCGCTGGGTGTCGGCCACGCCCTGCAACACGTGCACCGCGTTGATCAGGCCGCTCGCCAGCGGCACGATCAGCACGCCCATGGCGACGATGACCAGGATGGTGAACGAGCGGGGGTAATAAGGGCCAGGAAGCATCCGGACGGCGATCGGCGGCAAAAGCGCAGCATACCCCGATTGAGCATGCGCGGTGGCAGGGCGGCCGCCATCGCGCATGTGGCGGATTTACAGCAGATCGAGATAGCCGAGGATGCCCTTGGCCGCCTCGCGGCCTTCCCACACCGCGGTGACCACCAAGTCGGAGCCGCGCACCATGTCGCCGCCGGCGAAGATTTTCGGGTTGGCAGTCTGGAAGGCGTGCTGCTGGCCCTGGGCGATGACGCGGCCGCCCGGATCGGTCGCGATGGCGTGGTCGGCAAACCACGGCTGCGGGTTGGGGCGGAAACCGAAGGCAACGATCACGCGGTCGGCCGGCACGATTTCTTCCGAGCCGGGAATCACCACCGGGGTGCGGCGGCCGCGCGCATCCGCCGGGCCGAGTTCGGTGGTGACGAGCTTGACGCCTTCGACGCAGCCGTTGCCGACGATCTCGACCGGCTGGCGGTTCCACAGGAATTGCACGCCTTCTTCCCTGGCGTTGACGACTTCGCGCTTGGAGCCGGGCATGTTCTTCTCGTCGCGGCGGTAGGCGCAGACGACCGAGGCTGCGCCCTGACGGATGCTGGTGCGGTTGCAGTCCATCGCGGTGTCGCCGCCGCCGAGCACGACCACGCGCTGGCCTTTCATGTCGCGATATTTTTCGTTGGGGTCGGCGGTCTCGTCGGGATTGGCCAGGTCGAGGCACTTGCGCACGTTGGAGATCAGGAAGGGCAGCGCTTCCAGCACGCCGGGCAGGTCCTCGCCGGGGAAGCCGCCCTTCATGTAGGTGTAGGTGCCCATGCCCATGAACACGGCGTCGTATTCGTCGAGCAGGGACTGCATGCTGACGTCGCGGCCGATGTCGGTGTTGAGGCGGAATTCGACGCCCATGCCTTCGAACACCTCGCGGCGGCGCGTCATCACCCATTTTTCCATCTTGAATTCGGGGATGCCGAAGGTGAGCAGGCCGCCGATCTCGTCATAGCGGTCGTATACCACCGGCTTCACCCCGTTGCGCGCCAGCACGTCGGCGCAGCCCAGCCCGGCAGGCCCGGCGCCGATTACCGCGACTTTCTTGCCGGTCGCCACCACGTTCGACATGTCGGGGCGCCAGCCGGCCTTGAACGCTTCCTCGGAGATGTAGCGTTCGATCTGGCCGATGGTCACCGCGCCGAAGCCGCCGCTGTTCGGACCGCCGCCCACGGCCTCGCCGAAACCGTCGGTGTTGAGGGTGCAGGCGCCTTCGCACAACCTGTCCTGCGGGCACACGCGGCCGCACACCTCGGGCAGCGAATTGGTCTGGTGGCTCAACTCGGCCGCCTCGAACAGGCGGCCTTCGGTCACCAGCTTCAACCAGTTGGGAATGTAGTTGTGCACCGGGCACTTCCATTCGCAATACGGATTGCCGCAGCCGAGGCAGCGGTCGGCCTGCTCCTGCGCGTGCGCCGGGTCCATCAGCGCGTAGATTTCGCGGAACTCGTGCTTGCGGACGTCGGCGGGGGTTTTTGCGCCGTCGCGCCGCGCCTGCTTCAAGAACTGGAATACGTCGCCCATCGTTATGCTTCCAATACTTCACGTGTCTGGCCGGGAATATCCTCGACCAGGTCTTCAATCGAAATCCGCTTCGGCTTGACCAGCCAGACGCGAGACAAGGTGGCGTCGAAGTCGGCCAGCAGCACCTTGGCGTGGGCGCTGCCGGTGAGCGCCAGATGGCGTTCGACCTGCGCCTTGAGGAAGATCCGGTAAGGTTCGGTCTCGACGCTGGTGATGCGCGTCAGCTCGACCATTTCCTTGTTGGTCTTCGACACGAAGTCGCCCGCCTCGTCGACCACGAAGGCCATGCCGCCCGACATGCCGGCGCCGAAGTTGAGGCCGGTGTCGCCGAGCACGACAACGGTGCCGCCGGTCATGTATTCGCAGCCGTGGTCGCCGATGCCTTCCACCACCGCCAGCGCGCCGGAGTTGCGCACGCCGAAGCGCTCGCCGCCCATGCCAGCGGCGTAGAGCTCGCCGCCGGTGGCGCCGTACAGGCAGGTGTTGCCGATCAAGGTGTTGCGGTGCGCGTCGAAGGTCGCGGCCTTCGGCGGGAAGATCACCAGGCGGCCGCCGCCCATGCCCTTGCCGACGTAGTCGTTGGCGTCGCCTTCCAGCGTGATCGTCAGGCCCTTGTGGTTCCACACGCCGAGGCTCTGGCCAGCCGAGCCGGTGAGCCGGATGCGGAGGGTGTCGTCCGGCAGCCCCTGGCTGCCGTGCGCCCTGGCGATTTCGCCCGACAGGCGGGCGCCGATCGAGCGGTTGACGTTGTGCACGTCATAGCTGAGTTCGATCGGGGTGCCGGCCTTGATCGCGGCCAGCGCGTCGGCCACCATCCGCTCGGCCAGTTCGCCCTTGTCGAACGAGGGGTTGCGTTCCTGCTGCGCGAAGCGCGGCGCGTCGACCGGGATACCGCCCTGCGAGAGCAGCGCGTCGAGCTTGAGGCGGCCCTGGCGCGGCGTGTCGCCTGCGCTCACATCGAGCAGGTCGGTGCGGCCGATCAGGTCGGTCAGCTTCCTGATGCCCAGGGATGCCATCAGTTCGCGTGTTTCCTCGGCGACGAACTTGAAGTAGTTGACCACCATCTCGGGCAGGCCGATGAAATGATCGCGGCGCAGCGCGTCATTCTGCGTGGCGATGCCGGTGGGGCAGTTGTTCAGATGGCAGATACGCAGGAATTTGCAGCCCAGCGCGACCATCGGGCCGGTGCCGAAGCCGAACGATTCGGCACCGAGAATCGCCGCCTTGACGACGTCCAGCCCGGTCTTCAGGCCGCCATCCGTCTGCACGCGCACCCGTCCGCGCAGGCCGTTGGCACGGAGCACCTGCTGCGCCTCGCTCAAGCCGAGTTCCCACGGCGTGCCGGCGTATTTGACCGACGAGAGCGGGCTCGCGCCGGTGCCGCCGTCGTAGCCGGAAATGGTGATGAGGTCGGCGTAGGCCTTGGCGACGCCGGCGGCGATGGTGCCGACGCCGGGTTCGGCGACCAGCTTCACCGACACCAGCGCTTCCGGGTTGACTTGCTTCAGGTCGAAAATCAGCTGCGCCAGGTCTTCGATCGAATAGATGTCGTGATGCGGCGGCGGAGAGATCAGCGGCGTGCCGGGCTTGCAGTGGCGCAGGCTGGCGATCAGCGGCGAGCACTTGTCGCCCGGCAGCTGGCCGCCTTCGCCGGGCTTGGCGCCTTGGGCCATCTTGATCTGCAGCACCTCGGCATTGACCAGGTAGGTCGCGGTGACACCGAAGCGGCCGGACGCGACCTGCTTGATCTTGGAGGTCTTGACCGTGCCGTAGCGCCTGGGGTCTTCGCCGCCTTCGCCCGAGTTGGAGCGGCCGCCGATGCGGTTCATGCCTTCGGCCAGCGCTTCGTGCGCTTCAGGTGACAAGGCGCCGAGCGACATGCCGGCAGAGTCGAAACGCTTGAGGATGGACTCCAGCGGCTCGACTTCGTCCAGCGGAATGGGCTGGATGCCATGCTCCGTACCGGTCTTCAACTGCATCAGATCGCGCAGCATGGCTACCGGGCGGCGGTCGACGATCTCGGAGTACTTTTTGAATTCGGCGTAGTCGCCGGTCTTCACGGCCTTCTGCAGCTGCTGTACCACGTCCGGGTTGTAGGCGTGGTATTCCTCGCCGAACATGAATTTCAGGAGGCCGCCGGCGGTCAGCGGACGTAGCGGGTTGAACGCCGCCTTGTGCAGCAGTTTCTGGTCGGACACGAAGTCGTCGAAATTGGCGCCGGAAATGCGCGACACCGTACCCGTCAGGCACAGCTTGACGACATCCTCGTGCAGGCCCACGCCCTCGAACAACTGGGCGCCGCGGTAGCTCGCTACCAGCGAAATGCCCATCTTGGAGAGCACCTTGTAGAGGCCCTTGTCCATGCCCTTGCGGAAATTGCACAGCGCCTTGCTAAGGTTGGGCTTGATCTCACCGGTCTTCACGAATTCGCCGATCACCTGGTAGGCGAGATACGGATACACCGCGGTGGCGCCGTAGCCGATCAGGCAGGCGTAGTGGTGCGGGTCGCGCACGCTGCCGGTTTCCACCACGATGTTGGCGTTGCAGCGCAGGCCGGCGTCGATCAGCGCATGGTGCACCGCGCCGGTGGCGAATAGCGCATGGATCGGCAGACGATCCCGGGCAATGTTGCGGTCGGACAGGACGAGGATCACCTTGCCGGCCTTCACCGCCTCGACCGCGCGTGCGGTCAGCGTCTTCAGCGCGGCTTCCAGCGTGGTTGCCGCCGGGTCGTAGTGCAGATCGAGTGCGGCCGGGGCGAAGGCCGGGTCGTTCAGGTTCAGCAGCCTGTCGAAGGCTTCCTTCGACAGCAGCGGGGTATGCACCTCCACCCGGTGCGCGTGTGCCGGGCTTTCCTCGAACAGGTTGCGCTCGGGCCCGAAGGCGGTGTTGAGCGACATCACGATCGCCTCGCGGATCGGATCGATCGGCGGGTTGGTGACCTGCGCGAACTGCTGGCGCAGGTAGTCGAACGGCGAGCGCACTTTCTGGCTCAATACCGCCATCGGGGTGTCGTCGCCCATCGAGCCGATCGCCTCGGCGCCGTCTTCGGCCAGCACGCGGATGATCTGGTCGCGCTCCTCGAAGCTGACGTTGAACAGCTTCTGGTGGATCAGCAGGCTGGCCGCATCCATCAGCGGCAGGTCGGCGTCCTGGTTGATCGGGAGTTCCAGCTTGACTGCGCTCGACTTCAGCCATTCGCGATACGGCTGGCGGCCCTTCAACTCATTGTCGATGTCTTCCGGCATCAGCAGACGGCCGGTTTCGAGATCGGCGGCGACCATCTGGCCTGGTTTGACGCGGCCCTTGCGGTCCACGTTCGCCGGGTCGATCTGCCACACGCCTACTTCGGAAGCGATGGTGAGAATGCGGTCCTTGGTCAGCACCCAGCGCGCGGGCCTGAGGCCGTTGCGGTCGAGCGTGCAGACGGCGTAGCGGCCATCGGTGAGCACCACGCCGGCAGGGCCGTCCCACGGCTCCATGTGCATCGAGTTGTATTCGTAGAAGGCGCGGATGTCGGCGTCCATCGACTCGACGTTCTGCCAGGCCGGCGGGATCACCAGGCGCAGCGCGCGGAACAGGCCCGCGCCGCCCATCACCAGGCCCTCGACCATGTTGTCGAGGCTCATCGAATCGGAGCCCTTGGTGCCGACGATGGGACGGATATCGTCCATGTTCGGGATCAGCGGCGTTTCGAACTTCTGTTCGCGCGCGCGGCTCCAGTTGCGGTTGCCCTGCACCGTGTTGATCTCGCCGTTGTGCGCGAGATAGCGGAACGGCTGCGCCAGCCGCCACTGCGGCCAGGTGTTGGTGGAGAAGCGCTGGTGGAACACCGCCAGGCTGGAGGCAAAACGGGCGTCGCTCAGGTCGGGGTAGAACACCGGCAGCTTGTCCGGCATCACCAGGCCCTTGTAGCTGATCACGCGGCACGACAGCGTCGGCAGGTAGAACACCGGGTCGGTCGGCTCGAGTGTCTTTTCGGCCTGGCGGCGCGCGATGTAGAGCTTGCGCTCGATATCGTCTTCGCTGATACCGGCCGGCGCGTTGACGAAGACCTGCTCGATATGCGGCAGGGAGGCCAGCGCCGATTCGCCGCACACGCTGGAGTCGGTGGGCACCACGCGGAAGCCGGCGACCGTCAGGCCCTGCGCTTCCAGCATGGTTTTCAATGTGGTGCGTGCATGCGCTTGCGGGGCGGCGTCGCGCGACAGAAACACCAGGCCGGCGGCGTACAGTTCGCCCAGCGTAAAACCGGCCTCGGCCGCTACCGCGCGCAGGAACGCATCCGGTTTCTTGAACAGCAGGCCGCAGCCGTCGCCGGATAGGCCGTCGGCGGCGATTGCGCCGCGGTGCGTCATGCAGGCCAGCGAGCCGATGGCGTTCTGTACCAACGCGTGGCTAGGTCGGTCGTCGATTTGCGTGATCAGGCCAAAGCCGCAGCTATCCTGTTCGAAATCGGGCGAATACAGCGTCCCATCCAGCCAGTTTTGTCGTTCCATGGTTCCGTAGGCTCAGGCAACAGCGACCTGTCCACATGGCAAGCCGCAAAATTCAAGCGAAAAGTCCAGTATTTTAATCCCTCAATTCTCAGGCGGCAATAATTGCCCCGATAAGACCTTGCCAAGTCAAGGGTTCACGCAGCGGCAGGGCGAAAGGGTGGAAGTCGGATTGCCCGTGGAAATTCCTGCCATTCCAAATGAGCGCGTGGCTTCCTATCCTGTGAGGAGGGCGTGCCGATGGAGACGGCCATGAAGTTGCTGAGCTGGAACATTCAATGGGGGCGCGGCCTGGATGGCCGGGTCGACCTCGCGCGCATCCTGCGCACGATCCGCGGCCTCGGCGACTTCGACGTCATCTGCCTGCAGGAAGTCGCGGTCAATTTCCCCAGCCTGCCCGGCAGCCAGGGCGAAAACCAGATCGCCGAGCTGTCCGCCGGCCTGCCCGGCTATACGGCCATTTATGGCGCGGCGACTGACATTCCCGACCGCCGCGGTGGCCGCAGCCGGTTCGGCAACGCCATTTTCTCGCGCCTGCCCGTCGGCCAGGTCTGGCGGCATCTGTTGCCGTGGCCAGCCGAGCTGGATGCGCCCAGCATGCAGCGGATACTGGTCGAGGCCGTCGTCGATGCCGACATCGGCCTGCTGCGCGTGATGACCACGCATCTGGAGTACTACTCGGAGCGCCTGCGCACGCTGCAGATCGATGCCATCCGCCGTCTGCACGCCGAGGCCTGCGCCATGGCGGCGCGTTCGCCGCTGGCCGAAGAACAGGGCGGCTCGTTCGAGGTGTTCCCCCGGCCCGCCGAGGCATTGCTGTGCGGCGACATGAACTTCCCCGCATGGGCTCCCGGGCACGCACGGCTCCTCGCCCCGTTTGCCGGCGGCGAGCCCGGCTGGCGCGACGCCTGGGAGGTGTTGCACCCCGGCGAACCGCACGCACCAACCGTCGGCATCCATCCAGTCGGCTTCGTCGACCGGCCCGAATGCTTCGATTTCGTTTTCCTGACTGAAGGCCTGTCGAGACGTCTCAGGGCGCACGGCATCGATACCGCAACCGAGGCGTCGGATCATCAGCCGGTGTGGGCCGAACTGGCCTGAGCAGCGGCGGGCTTCACGCATCCATCCTCGACACCCGGCAATGATTTGCCCGTGCCGGATTGCTATGCTTGAAAGCGTCGGCAACATCCTGCGCGGTCGGTCCCGCGGGAACCAGAGGGCAAGATGACGGTTTCGCACAACCAATCCGTGGCACTCGGGGCAGAGCAGGAACGCGCCATCGCTCAAAGCCGCGACGAGCCCGAGTGGCGGCGCTGGGGGCCCTATCTCAGCGAACGCCAGTGGGGGACCGTGCGCGAGGACTACAGCCCCAATGGCGATGCCTGGGAGTATTTCACCCACGACCAGGCGCGCAGCCGCGCGTACCGCTGGGGCGAAGACGGTATCGCCGGCTTCTGCGACAAGTACCAGCACCTGTGCCTGGCCGTGGCGCTGTGGAACGGCGAAGATCCCTTTCTCAAGGAACGGCTGTTCGGGCTCACCAACAGCGAGGCCAACCACGGCGAGGACGTGAAGGAGATCTATTACTACCTGGACGCCACCCCCACCCACTCCTACCTCAGGATGCTCTACAAATATCCCCAGCGTGCGTTTCCCTACGTGCAGCTGCTGGAGGAGAACCGAAGCCGGGGCCGGGAGATGCCGGAGTTCGAGCTGATCGACAGCGGCGTATTCGACGACGACCGCTATTTCGACGTCACCGTCGAATACGCCAAGGCCGGCCCCCACGACATCCTGATGCAGGTCACCGCGCACAACCGGGGCGCGGAAGACGCGCCCTTGCACATCCTGCCGCAACTCTGGTTCCGCAACGAATGGTCGTGGGGCGATCCGGACGCGCGGCCGGAGATATTCGTCGACGACCGTGGCGCCGTCGTGGCGCGTCACGCCAAGCTCGGGACTTACCACTGCTATTTCGACGGCGCCCCCGAACTCCTGTTCTGTGACAACGAGACCAACGTGCGACGCCTGTATGGCGCGCCGAATGCGGGCTATTTCAAGGACGCCTTCCACGAGCGCGTGGTCAACGGCAACCACGACGCCGTCAACCCGGCGCGCAGCGGCACCAAGGCCGCCGGGTATTTCGTCTTCAACGTGCCGGCCGGGGACGCCGTAACGGTCCGCCTGCGCCTCGCCGACACCCCGGCGCAGCAACCGTTCCGGGATTTCGCCGGGATCCTGGCGCAGCGTCAAGCCGAGGCCGACGCCTACTACGACGAATTGCAGGCAGGCATCAACGATGCCGACGCGCGGCTGATTCAGCGCCAGGCGCTGGCCGGCCTGATCTGGAGCAAGCAGTTCTATTTCTACGACGTGCCGCGCTGGCTGGACGGCGATCCGGGCGTGCCGGCGCCGCCACCCCAGCGCCGGCGCGGCCGCAACAGCGACTGGGGCCACCTCAACAACGCCGACGTCATCTCCATGCCAGACAAGTGGGAATACCCCTGGTACGCGGCGTGGGACCTGGCCTTCCACTGCATTCCGCTGGCCATGGTCGACCCCGCGTTCGCCAAGGACCAGCTGGTGCTGATGACGCGAGAGTGGTACATGCACCCCAACGGGCAGATTCCCGCCTACGAGTGGGCGTTCGGCGACGTCAACCCGCCGGTTCACGCCTGGGCCGCGTGGGAGGTCTACAAGACCGAGCGCGACGCCAACGGCGGCCGCGGCGACATCGCCTTCCTCGAGCGCATCCTGCACAAGCTGCTGCTCAACTTCACCTGGTGGGTGAATCGCAAGGATCCCGCCGGCCACAACGTTTTCCAGGGCGGCTTCCTCGGCCTCGACAACATCGGCGTGCTCGACCGCAGCAGCCCGCTGCCGGGCGGCGGCCAGATCAACCAGGCCGACGGCACCAGCTGGATGGCCATGTATTGCCTCAACCTGATGCGCATCGCCCTCGAGCTTGCGCAGACCAACCATGTCTACGAAGACATCGCGACCAAGTTCTTCGAGCACTTCCTCTACATCGCCAGGGCCATGAACAACATCGGCGACCAGGGCATCGGCCTGTGGGACGAGGAAGACCAGTTCTTCTACGATGTGCTGCGTTTTCCGGACGGCCGCATGACGCCGCTGCGGGCGCGCTCCATAGTCGGGCTGATCCCGCTGTTTGCAGTCGAGATCATCGAACCGGAACTGCTGGAGCGCCTGCCGGATTTCAAGCGCCGGCTCGAATGGTTCATGAAATACCGCCCCGAGCTGGCGGCCCTGGTCGCGCACTGGATGGAGCCGGGGCACGGCAATCGTCGCCTGCTGTCGCTGCTGCGCCCCGACCGCATGCGGCACGTGCTGCGGCGCATGCTGGATGAGGCCGAATTCCTGTCCCCCTTCGGGGTGCGCTCGCTTTCCCGCGCGCATCGCGACCAGCCCTACCTGATCGACCTCGACGGCCACCCGGTCAGCGTGAGCTACCAGCCGGCCGAGTCGGAGTCCGGCCTGTTCGGCGGCAATTCCAACTGGCGCGGCCCCGTCTGGTTTCCGGTCAACTACTTGCTGGTGAACGCGCTTTACCGCTTCGCCGACTTCTACGGCGAGGGGCTGAAGGTGGAATACCCGACCGGATCAGGCCGCGAGCACTGCCTCGATCAGGTCGCCGACGAACTGGCGCTCCGCCTAGTCAGCATTTTCCGCCGCGACGGGCAGGGCGGCCGCCCGTTTCACGGCGCCAGCGACAAACAGAACAGCGACCCGCACTTTCGCGACCACCTTCTCTTCTACGAATATTTCCACGGCGACAGCGGGCGCGGCATGGGCGCCTCGCACCAGACCGGCTGGACCGGGCTGGTGGCGAAGCTGCTGCAACCGCGCCGCTAAAGGGGCACCAGGCCAATAATAGAAAAAGCCCGCATTTACGCGGGCTAGTTGGATTTCTTACATCTTGTTGGACTTGAATAGGTGGTGCGGGGTTTACTGCCGAACTACTCGCTACTGGGGCAGAGCGTAATAGAGCGTCTTTCTGCGGGGCATTGCCAATCAAGAAACTATGGCTGGCCGTTGATGCGTAGACCGGCCTTCGCAAGCAGGCCGCGATATCACCGGGCAGTCCCGATGAGACACAGTTACGCCCCCTCGATCACGCGTGCCACGTCGCCGTGGCACCCTGATGGCCGACATTGCCGAAAGCGTGGTTTGGTATGCGTTTCGGCCATCGTCTCACCCCAACCCGGAATACCGCTCGAAGAATGCGGCAAGCTTGTCCAATACTGTCTGCTTTTTCGCTGAGTGGCCGTTGTTCTTGGCAAACCTTGAAACAGGCGGCAGTATTTTAGTGATGGCCGTGCCGCTCACCGGAATCGCACCATCGCGGAAGGCATTGTCCACGAATGCTTTGGTCTCATCGGCGTTCAAGCCTTCATCGGCGATGATCCGGTCCAAGTCCTCCACCTTTCTCTTCGCAACGAATGCCTGCCATTGCGCATCCACCTTGGCCTTCGTCGAAACGGAATCCACGAACTGCTCGATGAGGTCTTTCTTGTTGCGCAAGCTGGGGCTGGCATTGATCGCGCGTTCGATGGCGGCGCGTATTTCCTTGTCCTGCCCGCTGCCCTTGGTTTTCAGGTACCGCTCGACCAGCATCAGGATGTAATCGACGTTGATTTCAACCTGCTTGATCAGCTCGATCTCGAACACCACGTCGTCGTTGATCGATTCCTTGTCAGCATCCGACGTACTACGGAATTCGGCATAGAGATTCAGATACAGGCTCTGGTAATCCTGGAAATCTCGCTCGCTCAGGATTTCGTTGCCGGCAAAATCATCGAAGGCGGTAAGGATGTTCTTCAGCCGCAGGATCGAACCGAAGAGCTTGATGAACGCCTTCTGCGCCGTTTCGCCGATGATCGCGCGGCCTAGCGGGAAACTGGCGACGAGTTCCTCGATCCGCTTCTGGTATTCCTTGTAGTACTCGGCGTAAGGCTTGAGCAACACGATGCCCTTCGCGTTCTCATTGCCGAACAGCGCCAGGGCGTCGTTGGTTTCCTGTTCCAGATCGCGGAAAGAAACGATGTTGCCGTAGGTCTTGACCGAGTTGAGGATGCGGTTGGTACGCGAATAGGCCTGGATCAGTCCGTGCGCACGCAGGTTCTTATCCGCCCACAGGGTATTCAGCGTGGTGGCGTCGAAGCCGGTCAGGAACATATTGACCACGATCACCACGTCCAGCTCGCGCTGCTTCAGCCGCTGCGACAGATCCTTGTAGTAGTTCTGGAACTTGTCGGCGCTGGTGTCGTAGTTGGTGGCGAACAGGGTGTTGTAGTCCTTGATCGCGGCATCCAGAAAATCGCGCGCGCCTTGATCCAGCCCTTCCATCTCGAATTCTTCTTCGCCGAGCAAACCATCTGCCTCCTCTTCGTTGGCGGCGAAGCTGTAGATCAAGCCCACCTTGAGGCGCTGAGCCTCAGGCAAGACCTTCTGCTGCGCCGAAAATTCAGCGTAGTAGCGTTTGGCCGCGTCGATGGACGCGGTGGCGAATAGCGAATTGAATCCGTTTTGACGCTTTTTCCCCCTCACCTCGTCGACTTTGTTTTTGCTTGCAATGACTTCAGCCACGTTGTTGACCACGCTGCTCACGTAGCTGGCACTGCGTTTGGTCTTCTGGTCGAAGTGCTCGCGGATATAGCCCACGATCTGCGCGATGCGCTCAGGTGCCAGCAGCGCCCGCTCGGTATCGATGGCCGACACCTTCTTGTCTCGGATAGCAGGCGAAGCCTTGATCGTGTTGATGTAGTCGATACGGAACGGCAGTACATTCTTGTCGTTGATGGCATCGACAATCGTGTAGGTGTGCAGCTTGTCGCCAAAAGCCTGTTCCGTGGTGCGCCGCAGCGGGTTGCCGCTGGCGCCTGCGTTGTCGGCGAAGATCGGCGTGCCGGTGAAACCAAACAGGTGGTAGCGCTTGAACACCCGGGTGATTTCGGCATGCATGTCGCCGAACTGGCTGCGATGGCATTCGTCGAAAATCACCACCACATGCTGGTCATAGACCGGATGCTTCTTGTTCTTCGCCACGAAGCGGGAAAGCTTCTGGATGGTGGTGATGATGATGCGAGCGTTCGGGTCTTCCAGTTGCCGTTGCAATACCGCCGTCGAAGTATTGGAATTGGCTGCCCCCTTCTCGAAGCGTTCGTATTCACGCATGGTCTGGTAATCCAGATCCTTGCGATCCACCACGAAAAGCACCTTGTCGATCTCCGGCAAGCCCCGCGCCAGTTGCGCCGCCTTGAAGCTGGTCAGCGTCTTGCCGCTGCCGGTGGTGTGCCAGATATAGCCGCCCGCGGCGACGCTACCGAGTTGACGATGGTTGGTGGCCGTGGCAATGCGCTGCAGGATACGTTCCGCAGCAACGATCTGATACGGCCGCATCACCAGCAGCTTGCGGTCCACATCGAACACGCAGTAGCGAGTCAGGACATTGAGCAGCGAGTGCTTGGCGAAGAAAGTCTTGGCAAAACCGGCCAGCTCGGTGATCGGCAGATTCTTCGCGTCCGCCCACCAGCTGGTGAACGAAAAGCTGTTCGAGGTCTTGCTCTTGCTGCGTTTGCTGCGCTGCTCGGCCAGATGGCCGTCGCGCACGGTGTTGCTGTAGTACTTGGTCAGCGTGCCATTGCTGATGATAAACAACTGCACGTACTCGAACAGGCCGCAGCCCGCCCAGAAGCTGTCGCGCTGGTAGCGGTTGATCTGGTTGAAGGCCTCGCGGATGTCCACGCCCCGGCGCTTGAGCTCCACATGCACCATCGGCAGTCCATTGACCAGCACCGTCACGTCGTAGCGGTTGGCCCGCGCAGCGCCTTGCTCGCCTTGTGGGACTTCGTACTGGTTGATGACTTGCAGGCTGTTGTTGTGGATGTGCTGCTTGTCGATCAGGTAGAAGTTCTTGATGCTGCCGTCGTCGCGCTTGAGCACCTGGATAGGGTCTTCCTGGATGCGCGCGGTCTTTTCGACAATGCCGTCGTTGGCCCCGGCTATGCAGGTGCTGAAGAAGCGCTCCCATTCGACGTCGGAGAACGTGATTTTGTTGAGCTTCTCCAACTGGCGGCGTAGGTTGGCGATCAGATCCGCTTCCGAGGCAATGGGCAGGTATTCATAGGCCTGCACTTGCAACTGCTTGATGAAGGCCTTTTCCAGCTCGGCTTCGCTTTGATAAGCGGATTCCCGCACGCCCTGGAATTCGGGCAGGAATTCGGCAACGACGGTGCTCTCGCTGGAAAGCGCGATGGGCTCGTAGCGACAAGACTTGAGATCTTCGCTCACGCAGCCTCCCGGAAGGTGAGCAGACGGTCGCGATAGTGTTCGTATTGCTGGCGACGGGCCCTGATCTCGGCGGGCAGGCCGATGGAGATGTCGTTCACCAGGGCATCGAAGCGGTCGAGGATGGCGACGATGCGCTCTTGTTCTTCGAGTGGCGGGACGGGAATGCGTATCTTGGAGAAGCCATCCATCAGAAGCGTATTGACCTTGGTGCGAGCCACATATTTCGCTTTCTCTGCGATGAATGAAGTCGTTTGCATGCAGTAAGAAACGAACTTCGGGTTCATCGAATGGCGGAAAGCGTAGCAGTGGTCATGAATGGCCACGTCGTCCGCCCCCATCCATGCCACCGCCTTGCCGACATCCTCGACGGTTTCTCCCACGTCGGTGACCACCACATCGCCCGGCTTGGCGAAGCGCAGAATCGGTTTCATCTCGGGTCGAACGCGGGAAATCACAGCATTCGCTGACGTGCCATAGTGAGTGTAAATCTCACCATAATGGATGCAGGCAACGCCGTCCTCGACATAATCGGCCTTGGTGAATCGGCGCCCGCGAATAAATGTTCCGATCTCAGCCAAGGTCATCCACCTTATGCTTGCTTGCTTGCTTGCTTGCTTGCTTGCTTGCTTGCTTGCTTGCTTGCGCCGGTCGTGCGCTCATCGAAACTGAGCAGCGTATCGCGGTAGTGCTGGTACTGCCGCCGGCGCGCCTCCAGCTCCGCCTCCAGCTCCGCCTCCAGCTGGGTGAAGGTGTCCAGCACTTTCACGATTTCGCGTTGCACTTCGAGGGGTGGGATGGGGATGCGAACTTTCAGGAATCTCTTCTTGGAAATGTTGAATCGCGTGACTCCACTCGCACTCATAACAATCTCTTTCCGTACGGGGTCGCTGCGGAAAACATATTTCGAGAATCCAGGAAGTAGTACGGCAGTGTCATGAAGCCGGTAGCCGAAACAGAAGCTGTTCAAATACAGGGCTTCTTTCGGGCTTTCAATAACCACGGATGACATGCCCACTTCATCAGGCGTTTCCGAGGAACCCGTGAAGAGAATGTCGCCAAGCTGAACGAGGTTCTGATTCTCTCCCGCCGCCACCCGAACAAAGTCATTTGCCTGGAGGTCGACGGCAAGATTGTTGAAAATGTTCTTGTAGGAGACAAAGCGCGCGTTGCCATTGCTGAAGTCGGTTTTGGTCTTTCCCGTGAGTCCGCCGAAGGTCGAGCCCAACTCGTTAAGACTTATAAATTCAACCCCATTCGAGCAATGCTCGGCAATAAGCTCATCAACCCGACTCATGCCTGTTCTCCTTCCAGATCAGTCACGATGGCATCGATCTGTTTCCTCAGTTCCGTTTGTCTTGCGACGATGCGGGCGATCTCGGCGTTGAGCGTTTTGATGTCTATCGCTACGGTGGTGTCCCGCTGTTCGACATACGAGGAAACCGCAATGTTGTAACCGTTCTCGGCAATGTCGCCGTTGTCCACCAGCCGTGCGAAGTGGTCGATGTTCTTGCGCCCGGTGTAGGCATCGAGGATTTTTTGATGGTGCCCGGGCAGCAGCTTGTTCTTGTTGCCGCTGCGCACGAACTCGCTAGAGGCATCGATGAACAGAGTGGCGTTGTCGTGCTTGGATTTTTTCAGCACGATGATGCAGGTGGCGATGGTGGTGCCGAAGAACAGGTCGGGCGGCAGCTGGATCACGGCATCGACGTAGTTGTTGTCGATCAGGTACTGGCGGATCTTCTGCTCCGCGCCGCCGCGATAGAGCACGCCGGGAAACTCGACGATGGCCGCCGTGCCGTTCACCGCCAGCCAGGACAGGATGTGCAGGGTGAAGGCCAGATCGGCCTTGCTCTTGGGGGCGAGCACGCCGGCCGGGGCGAAGCGCGGGTCGTTGATGAGCAGCGGATTGGCGTCGCCGTCCCATTTGATCGAGTACGGCGGATTGGAGACGATGGCTTCGAAGGGCTCGTCGTCCCAGTGGGCCGGGTCGGTGAGGGTGTCGCCGTGGGCGATGTCGAACTTCTCGAAATTGACGTCGTGCAGGAACATGTTGATCCGGCACAGGTTGTAGGTGGTCAGGTTGATTTCCTGGCCGTAGAAGCCCTGGCGTACCTTGTCGTGCCCGAGCACCTTGACGAACTTGAGCAGCAGCGAACCCGAGCCGCAGGCCGGGTCGTACACCTTGTTGACTTCGCTCTTGCCGACCACGGTGATGCGGGCGAGCAGTTCGGAGATTTCCTGCGGCGTGTAGAACTCGCCGCCGGACTTGCCGGCGGTGGAGGCGTACATCTGCATCAGGTATTCGTAGGCGTCGCCGAACAGGTCGATGGTGTTTTCCGTAAACCCGCCTTCGCTGCTGGCCAGTGGCAGGTCGCCGATGGCGTCGAGCAGCTTGACCAGTTTTTCGTTGCGCTTGGCCACGGTGGGGCCCAATTTCGAACTGTTCACGTCGAGGTCGTCGAACAGGCCCTTGATGTCGTTCTCCGAGTCGCTGCCAGTGGCCGAGCCTTCGATGTCGGCGAAGATGTTGCTCAGCGTTTCGTTGAGGTTGGCGTCATGCCGGGCTTTTCTGCGAACGTTGGCGAACAGCTCGGAAGGCAAGATGTAAAAGCCCTTTTCCTTCACCGTCTCGGCGCGGCCGAATTCGGCGTCGGCATCGCTCAAGCGGGCGTAGTCGAAATCCGGCGTACCGGCCTTGCGCTCCTGTTCGTTGAGGTAGCTGGTCAGGTTTTCCGAGATGAAGCGGTAGAACAGCATGCCGAGCACGTAGGTCTTGAAGTCCCAGCCGTCGACGCTGCCGCGCAGGTCGTTGGCGATGCGCCAGATCGTCTTGTGCAGTTCCGCCCGTTCGGTTTCTTTGTTGTTGGCCATCTCACCCTTCAATCATTCTTGTTCTGATCCACTCACTCTTTTGCGTCCGATACCGCTCGGTACGCCTGCTGTGGATCGTTTGGCTCTTCAGGATGGGTCATGGTGATCAGCCCAGCCTGGAGCAACGGCTGCACGTATTTTTGCCGGATGTATTCAGGATTGCGTTGCAGCAGGGTGCCAAGTTCTTCCAGCCGCCACGCCTGATGACGCAAGAGGCCGAGTGCCACCGCGCGTACGTCGTCGGGTGGGCTGCGCCGGCCCAGGGCGCCAAGCCGGGCAGCCAATTCGCCGGGCAGGGCGGCCAGCAAGACCCGCCGGGCTTCCTGCCGGGCGCTTTCCTGCTCGCTGGTTATGGTTTCTGACTCCCTAGACAAGCCGGGAGACTCCCTAGACAAATCGCCGAGCTCCCTAGATAAGGCTTCAGGGTGGGCAGATAAGGCTGGGGGGTTACTAGATAAGCGCTCTCCGCTGGTTCCCAGCCGGTCGGTCGGCACATAGTAGGTGGCCGAGCCCCGGCCCTTCTGCGCCAGCAGGCCAGCGTCGCGCAGCCGGCGCAAGGCGCCGCTGGCGGCGAGGGCATCGACCTTGTTCAGTTCCCGGTAGGTGGCGTTGTCGATGGCGCCGGCTTCCCTGACCACGATCAGCGCCTTGGCCTCTTCATCGGTGAGGTGCAAGTCGCGGAATTGCGCGAGCCAGACGATGTCGTCCTCGCCGAGGAAGTGATGGAAGAAGTAGCGGGCAACGAACTGGTCGGCGCCCCGGTCGGATTCGAACAGCGGCGGGGTGAGGCCGGCCTGTTCCATGCTCTCGCGCATGACGCGAATGCCGCTGCCCTTGGTTTCGGCAAAGCGGGTTTCATGCAGGACTGCGGCGATCTTGGGGTTGCGCGGCTGGGAGCCGGGTTCGCCCAGGTGCTCGGGTGACTTGAGCGAGAAGCCGGGATTGCGGATTTCGAGCCGGTTGGCGTAGCGGATGATTTGCACCGGGCTGTGGCTGCGGTAGCTGCGGTGCATCAGCGCATTGACCAGCGCCTCGCGGATGACGCGCAGGGGGATCACCGGCTTGTCCTGTCGCTGCAGCGCGCCTTCGTCTAGGCCGAAGCTCTTGGGCAGATCGTCGAGGACTGCGGCCTGGGCGCGGCGGATCAGGCGGAACAATGAATCGCGCAGTTCGACGGTGTCGAAACGGCGGTCGGGATCGGGCACCCAATCGCGGCCGGGAACGCGGATGTAATCGACGCGGGTCATGGGAAAGCAGCGGCGCAAGGCCGAGGGCTTGCCGAACAGGATCAGACCGGCGACGGTGGGCTTCCACTCCCTTTTTTGATTGCGGCGGATGGCGCCCAAAGATTGCAGCAATTCTTCGTCGGGCCAGCGCAGCTCCTCGGCATCCGGGTTGGCTTCGGCGCGGGACTGGCGGTAGTCGGCAATGGCCTCGGGCGAGAAATCCTCCAGGGAGGCGTCGGCGACGATGCCGGCGTCGAAGCTCTCCTGCTGGCGCCCCTGGTAAAACACCGCTAGGTCGTCGTCGGTGCAACGTTGATCGGTGCTGCCGATGCGGCGGAATGCGCCCTTGGGCAGCCCTTGGCTTTTAAAGAAGACGGGTTTGTCCTGCGGCTGAGCCTCGGGGACGAAAACGACAACGACATTTTTGCCCTGGACGTTTTCTGTCGAGATGTCCACCCGCAAGGGCACATTGAACATGTCGCGGCACTGGCTGGCGATGTCCGCCGAGAGCTTGTCCGGCTGCTCGATGCCCTCAACCTCGTAGGACGGGAATAGCGCCATCTCTTCACGGACGACGCCCAATGCGATCCAGCCGCCACCCAGACCGGGCTCGTTGGCAAAGGCGCAAATTGTTTCCAGCACGGATTTTCCGGCATCGGAGGCACGCTTGGCCTCGATGCGCTCGTGCTCATCGAGGAGGTTGAGGCTTTCGAGCAGTTCGGCAGCGGTCACGCAGTGATCTCGCGCGCAGACGCATGCTGCAGTGGCTGGCAGAGCCTGCAACCGGCAATATCCTGGATGAATTCAAAGGTTTCGTGGCTCTTGCTCATTTGGAGTTGTCGAAAGACATTGAGCTTATCTGGCCTGGTTGTGATGGTGGAGCGGAGGAGGATCGAACTCCCGACCTTCGCATTGCGAACGCGACGCTCTCCCAGCTG
>DAOMWT010000049.1:0-19326 GCA_035436705.1 Thiobacillus sp.
GCCTGCCTGTCGGTGCTGACCGACCGCGACTACTTCCAGGGCAGCGCCGCGTATCTGGAAGCGGCGCGCGCCGCGTGCTCATTGCCGGTGCTGCGCAAGGATTTCCTCATCGACCCCTACCAGGTCTATGAAGCGCGCGCGATGGGGGCGGACTGCATTCTGCTGATCGTCGCTGCGCTGGAACTGCCGCAGATGCAGGCGCTGGAAGCGCTGGCGCTGGAGCTGGGGATGGCGGTGCTGGTGGAGTCGCACAACGCCGATGAACTCGCCGCCGCGCTCACGCTGAAGACGCCCCTGCAAGGCATCAACAACCGCAACCTGCGCAGCTTCGAGGTGAGCCTCGACACCACGCTGGCGCTGCTGCCGCAAATCGGCGGCGACCGCGTCGTCGTCACCGAATCCGGCATCCTGGCACCGGCCGACGTCGCGCGCATGCGCAGCCACGGCGTCAACGCATTCCTGGTGGGCGAGGCGTTCATGCGCGCCGCCGATCCGGGAGCCGAACTCGCCAGGCTTTTTGCCTGACGAGATTCAAGTTGCAAGATTCAAGAGACAGGGTTTTCCTTGAATCTTGCAACTTGAGCCTTGAACCTCGCGCAGCGTAGCTGCGTCGAGTCAGCGCTTGCCGCCGAAAATGCTGCCCAGCACGCCGCGCATGATGGCGCGGCCGACCTGACTGCCCATCGAGCGCGCAGCCGACTTTGCCATGGCTTCGACCGCGCTTTCGCGGCGGCCGCCGCGTCCACCGAGGATGTCCCCCAGGATTCCACCATTGCCGGCGGGCTGCGCGGCGGCCGCCTTCGCCTGCTGCTTTGCCGTGGCTTCTGCCGCCGTGGCCTCGGCGGCCTTCTCCGCACGTGCCTTGAGAATTTCGTGCGCGGATTCGCGGTCAACCGTCTTGTCGTAGGCGCCGGCGACCAGCGAGGTCTGCATCAGTTGCTGGCGCTGCGCCGCGGTGATGGGGCCGATCTGCCCCCGCGGCGGCACGATGTAGGCGCGTTCGACCACGCCGGGACGGCCTTTCTCGTCGAGCATGGACACCAGCGCCTCGCCGACGCCGAGTTCGGTGATGACGGCGGCCTCGTTCAGCGCCGGGTTGTCGCGCATGGTTTCGGCGGCCGCCCGCACCGCTTTCTGGTCGCGCGCGGAGAACGCGCGCAGCGCGTGCTGCACCCGGTTGCCGAGCTGCGAGAGGATCTTGTTCGGGACGTCGGCCGGATTCTGGGTGACGAAATACACGCCGACCCCCTTGGAGCGGATCAGCCGCACCACCTGCTCGATTTTTTCCACCAGCGCGTCGGGTGCGTCGTTGAACAGCAGGTGCGCTTCGTCGAAGAAGAAAACCAGTTTCGGCTTGTCGAGGTCGCCGGCTTCGGGCAGGTTTTCGAACAGTTCCGCCAGCAGCCACAGCAGCAGCGTGGCGTACATTTTCGGCGACTGCATCAGGCGGTCGGCCGACAGGATGTTGATGACGCCGCGCCCGCGGTCGGTCTGGATCAGGTCGGCGATGTCGAGCATCGGTTCGCCGAAAATCCGCTCGCCGCCCTCGGATTCGAGTGCCAGCAGGCCGCGCTGGATCGCGCCGATCGAGGCCGTCGAGACGTTGCCGTAGTCGGTGGTGAACTGCTTCGCGTTGTCGCCGACGAAAGCGAGCATCGAGCGCAAGTCCTTCAGGTCGAGCAGCAAGAGGCCGTTGTCGTCCGCCACCTTGAACACCAGGTTCAACACCCCGCTCTGGGTTTCGTTGAGATCCAGCATGCGCCCCAGCAGCAGCGGCCCCATGTCGGACACGGTGGCGCGCACCGGATGCCCGCCGGCGCCGAACGGATCCCACAAGGTGACCGGATAACCCTGATAGGCAAAGCCATCGAGCTTGAGCGACTCGACCCGCTCGGCCACCTTGGCGTTGCCGCCGCCGGGCTGCGAAACGCCCGACAGGTCGCCCTTCACGTCCGACATGAAGCAGGGCACGCCGATTGAGGAGAAGTGCTCGGCCAGCGTCTGCAGGGTGACGGTCTTGCCGGTGCCGGTGGCGCCGGTGATGAGGCCGTGGCGGTTGGCCATCTGCGGCAGCAGATGGAGATCGGCGGTGGCGTTCCTGGCGACGAGCAGCGGTTCGGTCATGGCGGTTCCCGATTCATTGATGCAGGAATTCTAGCGAGTTCGGCGACGCCCCGTGTTAAGCAAAGTATAGAAGCGATTGCTAATATTCCGGGTATCATCGCGGCATGATGAAAACAGGGGGAGCCGTGGCAGTGGAACAGCGCATGCATGAAATCGTCATTGTGGGCGGCGGGGCGGGTGGGCTGGAACTGGCGACGCGGCTGGGCGACAGGCTGGGCAGGAAAAAGCGCGCGAACATCACGCTGATCGATGCCTCGCCTTCGCACCTGTGGAAACCGCTGTTGTATGAAGTCGCCGCGGGCAGTCTCGATTCCTACGCCGAACGGCTGGAATATCTGGCGCAGGGCCACTGGCACCATTACACCTTCCGTCTCGGCCGCATGGACGGACTCGACCGCTCGCGGCAGGAAGTCAGCGTCGCCCCCACCTTCGACGATGACGGCGTCGAGATCATTCCGCGCCGCAGCTTCCGCTACGACACCCTGATCATCGCGGTCGGCTCCGTCGGCAACGACTTCGGCGTGCCGGGCGTGAAGGAGCACTGCATCATGCTCGACACCCCCGAGCAGGCGCGCGAATTCCATCGCCGCCACATCAACGCCTGCCTGCGCGCCAACACCCAGACCGAAGCCGTCGCGCCCGGCCAGCTCACCGTCGGCATCGTCGGTGCCGGCGCCACCGGCGTCGAGCTCGCCGCCGAACTGCACGACACCACGCGCGAGCTGTCGGCCTACGGCATGGACAACATCGAGCCCGACAAGAGCCTGAAGCTGCTTCTCGTCGAGGCCTCCGACCGCATCCTGCCGGGGCTGCCGCCGCGCCTGTCGAATGCGGCCGCCGAACGCCTGACCGAACTGGGGGTGGAAATGCATACCCGCGAGCGTATCGTCGAAGTGCGCGCCGACGGCATGCTGACCGCCGACGGCACGTTCATCCCCGCCAGCATGATGGTGTGGTCGGCCGGCATCAAGGCGCCGGATTTCCTGAAGGACCTCGACGGCCTGGAAACCAGCCGCATCAACCAGCTGGTGGTGCGCCCCACCTTGCAGACCACGCGCGACGACAACATCTTCGCCTTCGGCGACTGCGCCGCCTGCCCCATGCCCGACGGCAAGGGATTCGTGCCGCCACGCGCGCAGGCCGCGCACCAGCAGGCGTCGATGCTGGTGAAGTCGGTCTGCCGTCGCCTGCGCGGCAAGCCCTTGCCCGCGTACGTCTACCGCGACTACGGCTCGCTGGTCGCGCTCGGCCGTTTCTCCACCGTCGGCAACCTGATGGGCGGGCTCACCGGCGGCAGCATCATGGTCGAAGGCGCGATCGCGCGGCTGGTGTACTGGTCACTGCACAAGATGCACCAGATCGCGTTGCACGGCTGGGTCAAGACCTCGCTCACGACCTATGCCCACTTCATCAGCACGCCGACGCGGGCGCGCATCAAGCTGCACTGAGTGCTGCGGGGCGGCCAGGCATTCCGCCCGCAAGGGCAGGCCGTGCCTGCATGGCCGTTGAAGCGTCAACAGCCACGCGCTAAAGCCGGTCAGCCGCAGCAACCGCGCCCCACAGCCACGCCGCCCCACGCACGCCGCTGGAGTCGCCGTGCTTCGGCGGCACCAGCCTGGTGTCGACGCGGTCGGAAAACACGTAGCGCGGCCACAGCCGCGGCACGCTGTCGTACAGGCGGGCGATGTTGGATAGCCCGCCGCCCAGCACGATGACGTCGGGATCGAGCAGGTTGATGACCCCGGCGAGCGCGCGCGCCAGCCGTTCTTCGTAGCGCGCGAGTGTGGCGCTGCACGGGCCGTAGCCGGCGTTCGCCAGCTGTACGATCTCGTGCGCCGGCAGTTCCTCGCCGCCATAGCGCACGTGGTCAGAGACGAGCGCAGGACCCGACAGCCAGGTTTCGATGCAGCCCCTCTTGCCGCAGTAGCAGGCGGGTGCGGCGCCGAGCTCGCGCGGGCTCGGCCACGGGTGCAGGATGTCCTCGCCGGTGGCGGGGTGCTGTCCGGTGGAGGCGCGGTCGGCCTGGGCGTGGGCGAACTGGAAGTAGGGCAGCGGCGAGTGACCCCATTCGCCGGCGATGGCGTTGACGCCCTTGAGCAACTGGCCGCGCACCACGACGCCGCCGCCGACGCCGGTGCCGAGGATGACGCCGAACACCGTGTCGGCACCGGCTGCCGCGCCGTCGGTCGCCTCTGACAGCGCGAAGCAGTCGGCGTCGTTGGCGAGCCGCACCTCGCGATTCAGCGCGCGTTCGAGATCCTGCTGCAGCGGCCGGCCGTTGAGGCAGGTCGAATTGCAGTTCTTCATCAGGCCGCTGGCGGGCGAGATGGCGCCGGGAGTGCCGATGCCGACGCTGCCCTCTCGGCCCAGTTCGACTTCGGCCTTATGCAGCAGTGCAGCGACGGCCGCCACCGTGGACAGATAGTCGTTCTGCGGCGTCGGCACACGGCGGCGCAGGATTTCCTGGCCGGATGAATCGAGCGCGATCAGTTCGATTTTGGTGCCGCCGAGGTCGACGCCGAAACGTAGAGGAGGAGCCACGGTGTAAAATCTCCGGCTATTCAGTTTGCGTTGGAATCGACATGGCAGGACATTCGAAGTGGGCCAACATCCAGCACCGCAAGGGGCGCCAGGATGCCAAGCGCGGCAAGATCTTCACCAAGCTTATCAAGGAAATCACCGTGGCCGCCAAAATGGGCGGCGGCGACCCGGCGATGAACCCGCGCCTGCGGCTGGCGATCGAGAAAGGCAAGGCTGAGTCGCTGCCGAAGGACAACATCGAGAACGCGATCAAGCGCGGCACCGGCCAGCTCGAAGGCGTCAACTATGAGGAAGCACGCTACGAAGGCTACGGCATCGGCGGCGTCGCGGTGATGGTCGACTGTCTCACCGACAACAAGGTTCGCACCGTCGCCGATGTGCGCCATGCCTTCGTCAAGCACGGCGGCAACATGGGCACCGACGGCTGCGTCGCATTCCAGTTCAAGCACTGCGGCCAGATCATCCTGGAACCGGGCGCGAGCGAGGACGCCGTGATGGAAGCCGCGCTCGACGCCGGCGCGGAGGACATCATCCCCAACGAGGACGGTTCGATCGAGGTGCTGACCTCGCCCGATCCCAAGGCCTTCGAGGCGGTGAAGGACGCACTGGAAAAATCCGGGTTCAAGCCGGTGGTTGCCGAAATCACCATGCGTCCCGAGACCGAGACCGAACTGGCCGGCGACGACGCGGTGAAGATGCAGAAGATCCTGGACGCGCTCGAAACCCTCGACGATGTGCAGGAGGTCTACACCAACGCCGTGCTGCCGGACTGAGGCGTGCGGAAAAACGTGAGGCGTGAGGCGTGAGGCGTGCGGGACGCAAGCACTACGACCTGGTGCTGCGGCAGCAGGCAATGTTGCTGGTCAAACACGTCTACGAAGTAACGCGCGTTTTTCCCGCCGAGGAGAAATTCGGACTGATCTCCCAGATGCGCCGGGCAGCGATCTCGGTGCCGAGCAATATCGCCGAAGGTGCGGTGCGGCAAACGAATAAGGAATTCATTCAGTTCTTGGTCATCGCTCGCGGTTTGCTAAGCGAACTCGATACGCAGTTTCTGTTGGCGAAGGATCTGGCGTTCACGCTGGAGCAGCCGGACCCTGAAAACCAGATCGACCGCGTCTTCGGATTGCTGGGCGGGCTCCTGAACTCGCTTCAGAACGAAGGCAAGTCATGATGCCCGCCGCGCCCCCTGACGCCTCACGCCTGACGCCTCACGCCTCACGAATTCTGGGCATCGATCCCGGCTTGCGCCTCACCGGCTTCGGCGTGATCGAACAGAGCGGCCAGAAGCTGGCCTACGTCGCCAGCGGCGTGATCAGGAGTGGCGAGGGTAGCCTGCCGCAGCGGCTGGGGGTGCTGTTCGCCGGCATCAACGAGGTGATCGCCACCTGGCAGCCCGATACCTGCGCTGTGGAAATCGTCTTCGTCAACGTCAACCCGCAGTCCACGCTGCTGCTCGGCCAGGCACGCGGCACGGCAATCTGCGCGGCGGTGTCGAACGAGCTGATTGTCGCGGAATACACGGCGCTGCAGATCAAGCAGGCAGTAGTCGGCCACGGCAAGGCCGCCAAGGAGCAGGTGCAGGAAATGGTCAAGCGCCTGCTGGGTTTGCCGGTTGCGCCCAAGGCCGACGCCGCGGACGCGCTTGCCTGCGCCATCACCCATGCCCACGGCAGCCGTCTCGGCGCGCACTCCACCGCAGGCTATCGCGTCAAGGGCGGGCGCCTGGTATGAACGAGGATTTCACATGACAGGCAATGCTGCTTTGAATGGAAGCGCCCCATGATCGGGCGCGCCACACCTGATGGATGCGCCCCATGATTGGGCGCATAACGGGCACTCTTGCCGCCAAGCAGCCGCCGCAGGTGCTGGTGGACGTGAACGGCGTCGGCTACGAAATCGACGTGCCGATGAGCACTTTCTACACCCTGCCCGCGCTGGGCGAAAAAGTCAGTCTGCTGACCCATCTGGCGATCCGTGAGGACGCGCATCTGCTGTATGGCTTCGGCAGCGAGATCGAGCGCGCAGCGTTTCGCGAACTGCTGAAGGTTTCCGGCATCGGCGCCAAGACCGCGCTGTCGGTGCTGTCCGGGCTGTCGGTCAACGACCTGTCGGCGGCGATTGCGGCGCAGGAAATCGGCCGTATCGTCAAGGTGCCGGGCATCGGCAAGAAAACCGCCGAGCGCCTGCTGCTCGAACTCAGGGGCAAACCGGTGTTTGCCGGCGCGATCGCCAGCACGGCGCCCGCCGGCGTGTCGGACGACGTGCGCCAGGCCTTGCTGGCACTGGGCTATAACGAACGCGAGACCACCGAAGCCTTGCGCCAGCTGCCGCCCGATCTGCCGGTGGGCGAGGCGATCCGGCAGGCGCTGCGCGCCTTGTCGCGCGCTTGAACATGGCGCCCAATGCCAGCCCCGCACTGGTGTCGCTGCGCAAGCGTTTCGTCTGGCTGCTGGCTGGCGTGGTCGGCTTGTTTGCGGCGGGCATGGCGTTGAGCCTGCTGTTCAGCCTGCGCACGAACAATGCTGCCGAACTGCATCTGTTGAAGGTGGAGGCTGCGCAGGCCCACACCAGCGTGATGCGGCGCTGGAGTTATTACCGCGAAGTGGCCGACCACCTGGCAAGCGATCCGCAGCTGCTCGATCTGATGCTGGTCGGTTCGATCGAGGACAAACAGCAATGGGCGATGTCGCGGCAGCGTCTGTTGCCCAACATCCTGGGGCTGGCGATCGTGAGCCCGCAGGGCGAGGTCTACGGCGATACCAGCCTGCTGCGCGTGGGACCGAGTTGCCAGCGCGACCTGCTTCAGCGCGGCTTGAACATGCAGAATCAGGTGCTGATTCACCGCGACGTGCCCGGGCTGGAGCATGTCGATTTGAGCGCATCGGTGCGCGAGGCGGGCGACGAGGCGCTGGGCCAAGTGTTCTTGAGCGTGCGGCTGGCGCAACTGCAGCGCATCGTCGACGACTCCACCCAGCCCGGCCATGCCATCGCCCTCATCGATGCGGCCGGCGAGCCGGTGGTCAGCAGCGGCAGCCTGCAGGGGGCGGTGCGCGAGATCAGCGTGGCGTTGCCGGCGATGGGCTGGACGCTGCGGGTGCAGTCCCCGGTGCAGCGGATCACGCACAACGGCCGTTTGCAGATATTGGCGGGGGTACTGACCCTGATAGCCGTTCTGCTGTTGCTGGTCGTGGTGGTGGTGCGATTGCGGCGCCCGGTGCTGCAGGACATCGACGCCGCAATGGAGGCGCTGGCGTGCCTGACCCGCAACGAGTCGGCGCCGCCCATCGTGACGCGCTACGTCGAATTCGCCCCCGCGGCTGCGGACATCAACCGCATCGCGCAGCAACTGCACGATCAGCGCGAACAGCTGGCCCGGCTCAGCCTGACCGACCCGCTTACCGGCTTGCCCAACCGGCGCGCCTTCGAGAACCGGTTTCCGCAGATGCTCGGCCTGGCGGAGCGCGGCAATCCCATTGCGCTGGTTTTGCTGGACGTCGATCATTTCAAGTCGATCAACGACCGGTTCGGCCACGGCGCGGGCGACCGGGCGCTGATTGCGCTGGCGAATACGCTCAGGACGCTCACGCGCAGTTCCGACATGGCTGCCCGCCTGGCCGGGGACGAGTTTGCGGTTCTGTTGTCCGGACTGGACGACGACGGCGTGCTTGCCTGGTATCGGCGCTTGTCCGACCACCTCCAAAGCGAACTGCGTGCCGCGGATCTGGAGGTGGATAGCACGGTCAGCGCAGGCCAGACCTGGCTGCTGGGTGCGGCAGGCGACAATATCGAGCAGGCGTTCGCGCGCGCGGATCACGCGCTTTACCGGGCCAAGGCGCTTGGCCGCGGCCAATTGGCATTCGCTTCCTCGAAGAGCGCAAAAGACGCAGGGTAGAATCGGCGCATGTTTGCAGAAATCCACCCGGCGCCATGATCGAAACCGACCGCCTCATCGCCCCCGCCGCCGCCAGCCCGCAGGAAGAGCAGGTCGAGCGCGCGCTGCGGCCGCGCACCCTGGCCGAATACGTCGGCCAGGCGAAGGCGCGCGAGCAGCTCGAAATCTTCATCCATGCGGCCAGGAAGCGCAGCGAGGCGCTCGACCACGTGCTGCTGTTCGGGCCGCCGGGGCTGGGCAAGACCACGCTGGCGCACATCATCGCGCGCGAGATGGGCGTCAACCTGCGCCAGACCTCGGGACCGGTGCTGGAGCGCGCCGGCGACCTCGCGGCCCTGCTCACCAACCTGGAACCGCACGACGTGCTGTTCATCGACGAGATCCATCGTCTTTCCCCGGTGGTCGAGGAGGTGCTGTATCCCGCGCTGGAGGATTTCCAGATCGACATCATGATCGGCGAAGGCCCGGCGGCGCGCTCGGTCAAGCTCGACCTGCCGCCGTTCACCCTGGTCGGCGCCACCACCCGCGCCGGCATGCTCACCAACCCGCTGCGCGACCGTTTCGGCATCGTCGCGCGGCTGGAATTTTATACGGCGGAAGAACTCGGCTTCATCGTGCGCCGCTCGGCCGATCTGCTGCAGATGAACCTGGAGGCGGCGGGCGCACTGGAAATCGCCCGCCGTTCACGCGGCACCCCGCGCATCGCCAACCGCCTGCTGCGCCGGGTGCGCGATTACGCCGAGGTCAAGGCGGATGGGCAGGCCACCGGCGCGGTGGCGGATGCGGCGCTGGTGATGCTCGACGTCGACCGCGCCGGACTCGACGTGATGGACAGGAAACTGCTGTCGGCGGTGGTCGAGAAGTTCATGGGTGGCCCGGTGGGGCTGGACAACCTCGCTGCCGCCATCGGCGAGGAGCGCGACACCATCGAGGATGTGCTCGAACCCTTCCTGATCCAGCAGGGCTATCTGCAGCGCACCCCGCGCGGCCGTATCGCCACCCCGCTGGCGTACCGCCATCTCGGGCTTGCCGCGCCTTCCGGCGAATCCGGCGCGGAGTTGTTCTGAGCATGGCGTTTGTCTGGCCGGTGCGCGTGTACTGGGAAGACACCGACGCCGGCGGTGTGGTGTATTACGCCAACTACCTCAGGTTCATGGAACGTGCGCGCTCGGAATGGCTGCGTGCGCAGGGATTCGAGCAGGATGTGCTGCGCGACGAGGCGGGGGTTGTGTTCGTGGTGCGGCGGGTGGAAATCGATTATCTGTCGCCGGCGCGCTTCAACGACCAGCTCGATGTGTCGGTCGCGCTGCACGAGGCCGGACGTGCCAGCCTCAGCGTGCGGCAGGAACTTCTGCGCGGCCCAACCCGTCTGGCAGAGGCCGTCGTGACGCTCGCTTGCGTCGATGCGGTACGCTTCAAAGCCGTTAAAATACCTGCGCCCCTACTTCAAGCCCTGACCCACGCGACGTGAATCCCGAACTCAGCCAAGACCTCTCGCTGCTCCACCTCGTCCTCAACGCTTCGCTGCCGGTGCAGATCGTCATGGCACTGCTGCTGGGCGCATCGCTGATGTCCTGGTGGTTCATCTTCATCAAGCTGTTCGCGCTGAAGCGCGCCCTGCGCGTGACCGACCGTTTCGAGCGCGAATTCTGGGGCGGCGGCGACATCAACGCCATGTACCAGCGGGTGGCCGCCGAGCGCGAGGATGCTGGCGAAATGGAGCGCATCTTCGAGGCCGGCTTTCGCGAATTCATGAAGCTGCGGCGGCAGACCGGCCTGTCGCTCAACGTCATCGTCGACGGCACCCGCCGCGCCATGCGCGCGACCTACCAGCGCGAACTCGACGGCCTGGAATCGCACCTGTCGTTTCTCGCCACCGTCGGCTCGGTGTCGCCCTACGTCGGTCTGTTCGGCACGGTGTGGGGCATCATGATCGCATTCATGGGACTGTCGAGCGTCGCCCAGGCTACCCTTGCGCAGGTCGCCCCCGGCATTGCGGAAGCGCTGATCGCCACCGCGATGGGCCTGTTCGCCGCGATCCCCGCGGTGGTCGGCTACAACCGCTACACCCATGATATCGACCGCCTGGCCAACCGCATGGAAAGCTTCATGGAGGAGTTTTCCAACATCCTGCAGCGGCAGGCGACCAAGGCGGTCTGATTCATGGCGCGGACCCGCAAACAGGTCGCCCAGATCAACGTCGTGCCGATGATCGACGTGATGCTGGTGCTGCTCGTCATCTTCATGGTGACAGCGCCCTTCATCAACCCCGGTCAGGTCGACCTGCCGAGCGTCGGCAAGACGGCGCAGTCGCCGGCGCAGCCGCTGGAAATCATCATCAAGGAGTCGGGTGAATATCAGCTGCGCAATCGCGCGACCGGCGGCACCGCGCGGGTGGTGACGAAATCGGCGCTGGCGGACGAAATCGCTGCGCTGCATCGCGCCTTGCCGGATCAGCCGGTGGTCATCGCGGCGGACAGGAATGTCCGTTACGAGGAAGTGATGAATACGATGACGCTCTTGCAGCAGGCGCAGATCAACCGCATCGGACTGCTTGCCCGCCCGGCCCCATGAATCTTCCGGCAGACGCGCCTTTCGTCTCCCGCCCGGCCCCCCGTCTTGCGGCCGGCGTGCTGGCATTGGGGGTACACGTCGTCTTTGTGCTGCTGCTGGTGTTCGGCGTGTCATGGCAGACCCAGCATCCCGCGCCGGTTATGGTCGATTTGTGGGAAACCCTGCCCAAGGTCGCGCCGTCTGTCGCGGTCAAGCCGCCCGAGCCGCCGCCCCCGCTCCCGGTGAAAACGCCTGAGCCGGTCAAGGCCGCGCCCGCACCCAAGCCGGTGGTGGACGAGCCGCCGCTGCCCAAGGCCCCTGACATTGCGCTGGAAAAAAAGAAGGCCGAAGCCGAGCGCCTGCAAAAACTGAAGGCCATCCAGGCCGAGGAAGAGCAAGCCCGGGCCGAGGCTGCCAGAAAGGCGCACGAGAAACAGTTGGCCGAACAGAAAAAACGTGAGTTGCTGCGCCAGATGGAAGAGGATTTGATGCAGCGGACGGCGGACGAGGAGGCGGCCAGTGCGGCGCTGGCCATGAAACAGGCCGCGGAACGTGCCGCCGCCGGCAAGCGGCAGGCCGAACTGGCTCGCGTCGTGGGGCAGCACCGCGACCAGATCAGTGCCAAGGTGCGCGGCAATACCCGGCTGCCCGACAACCTGAAAGGCAACCCCGAAGTGCGCTGTGTGGTGAGGTTGTTGCCTACCGGTGAAGTACAGAGCGTGCGGGTGACGCAGAGCAGCGGGAATGCGGCGTACGACGAGGCGGTGGTGCGCGCCATCGAAAAGTCCTCCCCCCTGCCGTTGCCGGTCGATCGGGACGCGCGCGCCGCATTCGTGCCGGAACTTTCTTTCGTCCATCGCCCCAAAGAGTGAGCCGGAGGCATCCGGCGCAAGGCCGCAGGCGGCGCGCAGCAAAAAGCCCGGCATGCGGCCTATGCTAAACTGGCCTATCCTAATCAAGGGCTTTTGATCGAGATTCCCGTCCCCATGTTGCGTGCTGTTTTATTGTTACCCCTGTTGTGTTTTGCCTTGCTGGGCGCATCGTTTCCTGCGCGGGCGGCAATGGAAATCCAGGTGATCGGCGGTGCGGCCAACAAGATCGCTGTGGCAATGGTGCCGTTCAAGGCCGCGCCGGGCCAGCCTGTGCCCACGCTGACCCAGATTGCGGGGGACGACCTCAACCGTAGCGGCCAATTCCGGCTGGTGGATGTCGGCGGGATGCCGCAGCCGGGCGAGTCCGCGCAAATCAACTACGGCGCCTGGCGAAGCAAGGGGGCAGACGCCATGGTGGTCGGCCAGGTGGCCGCATTGCCAGGTGGCCGCTTCGAAATCCGTTTTCGTCTGCTCGACGTGGTCAAGCAGACGCAGTTGGCAGGCTACAGCTACACCATTTCGGCGGCGCAATGGCGTGCGACAGCGCACCAGATTGCCAATATCGTGTACGAAAGGCTGACCGGCGTCCCGGGCGCATTCGGCAGCCGCATCGCTTATGTGCAGAAGCAGGGCAAGTCCTTCGAGTTGCGCGTGGCCGATGCCGACGGACAAAACCCGCGCACCGTCGTGCGTTCTGTCGAGCCGCTGATTTCGCCGATGTTCTCGCCCGACGGCAGCCGCCTGGTGTACGTGTCGTTCGAAGACAAGAAGCCCATTGTGTATGTGCAGTCCTTGCAGGACGGCGCCCGCCGCAAGCTTGCGGCATTCAAGGGCTCCAATTCGGCGCCGGCCTGGTCGCCCGACGGCAGGCGCTTGGCCGTGGTGCTGACGCGCGACGAGGCATCGCAGATTTATCTGATCAACGCCGACGGCAGTGGGCTTGCCCGGCTGACCAGGGGCGGGAATATCGATACCGAGCCGGTGTTTTCTCCCGATGGGCAAACCCTGTATTTCACCTCGGATCGTGGCGGCAGCGCACAAATTTATCGTATGGCGGCCAGCGGCGGCGAACCCAAGCGCGTGACTTTTAACGGCAGTTACAATGTTTCCCCCGCGATCAGCCCGGATGGACGGCACCTCGCCTACATCAGCCGTGATGGGGGGCGGTTCAGCGTGGTGCTGCATGAACTGGCTTCCGGACAGACCCGTGTGCTGACCGATACCGCGCGTGACGAATCGCCCAGCTTTGCGCCCAATGGCCAGGCCGTCCTGTATGCCACCGTAGAGGGCGGACGTGGGATACTTGGCACGGTGAGCCTGGATGGCAAGACGCGCGCACGTCTGTCCGAGTCGGGCGTCGATGCCCGCGAACCGGCCTGGGGACCATGAGGGCCGGGTTATTTGTTTCGAGGCGAGGGACGCTGCGCGGGGTGAAACCCACGCCGCTCTCGCGCCAAGCCGTTTTCATTAATTAGGGAGGAAAGACTGATGAACAAAATTTTCTGGCCCGTTCTGCTGGCATTGACCCTGTCCGCGTGCGGCACCACCGGCGGCACGCAAGCAACCGTTGAAGACCGTACCGGCGGCAACGCTGCCAGCGCAGGGCAGGCCGCCGGTGCCGGCAAGACCGCCGGCACCGAAACCACTGCGCTGGGTGGCGCGGGCGTGGCGGGCAGCGCGCTGGATGGCAGCTATGCCGGCGATCCGCGGAAGAACCCGGCCAGCCCGCTGTCCACCCGCAGCATATTTTTCGATTTCGACAGCTTCGTGGTGAAAGCCGAATACCGTCCGGTGCTCGAAGCGCATGCGGGCTATCTGCTGTCCAAGCGCGATGCACGCGTGATTCTGCAGGGCAATGCCGACGAACGCGGCAGCCGCGAATACAACCTGGCGCTGGGACAGAAGCGTGCCGAAGCGGTGCGCAAAGCGCTGGCCGTGCTGGGTGTGGCCGAAGCGCAGCTGGAAGCGGTCAGCTTCGGCGAGGAAAAGCCGCGCAATGAGGCCAGCACCGAGGAAGCGTACGCCCAGAACCGCCGCACCGATGTGGTGTATGCCGACGAGTAACCGGTTTTGATGCGCTACGGTTTGATTCTCGCTTCCGTGCTCGCGCTGGCCCAGCCGGCGCGGGCGGACACCGCCGAGCTTGCCCGCCAGGTGCAGGCGCTCGATGCCCGCATCGGCAAGCTGGAGGGTGCGATTCAACAAAATCAGCAATTGCTGGGTCTGCTGACGGAAGTTGAAACGCTCAAGGCCGAAATCGCCCGGCTGCGTGGTCAGGCGGAAGTCCAGACGCATCAGCTGGACACGCTGGGCAAGCGGCAGAACGACCTGTATGTCGACCTCGACCAACGCGTAACGGACCTCGCCAAAGCAGCCAAACCTGCGCCGGTTGCCGCTGCGGTTCAGCCCGCTGCACCCTCCAGCGCGCCTGCCGCACCGGTCGCCGCTGCACCCGCATCCGCCGCCGCCACGCCACAGCCGGATCCGCAACTTGAAGCACGCGCCTATGAAGCGGCGCTCGGCCATTTCCGCGAAGCCAACTACGCGGGCGCCATTGCCGGATTCAAGGGCTTTCTCAAGGCGTATCCCGATAGCGCGCTGGCCTCCAATGCGCAATACTGGATCGGCTATTCTTATTACGCCCTGAAGGATTACAAATCCGCGCTGGCACACCAGCAGAAACTGGTGGCGGTATATCCCGCCAGCGCCAAGGTGCCCGACGCGCAACTCAATATCGCCGCCAGCCAGATTGCGCTGGACAACATCGACGGCGCGCGCAAAACGCTCGAAGAACTGGTAGCCAAACATCCCGGCACCAACGCGGCCAATATCGCCACCCGCCGGCTGGCCGCATTCAAGTAGGCTTCCGTGTCCGGCCCCGTTACGCTCCGCCCGCCAGAGGCAGGCCGTGCTTGTTCCAGCGAGTATCCTGAAGGGCATACAGGGGAGGCCGCGGCGGCAGGGCCGACCGAGCGGCAACATGAAGACGCTGAAGCCAAAGTGGAATCGCATGCCCTGAAGGACTCCGATCCACTATGGGCTAAAGCCCATGTGGAGTCGTATGCCCCTGCAAGCACAAGCACGCTCCGCCTGACGGAAGTATTTTTGTCCCTCCAGGGCGAAACCAGCCGCGCGGGTTTGCCGACGGTGTTCATCCGCCTGTCGGGCTGCCCGCTGCGCTGCCGCTGGTGCGACACACCTTACAGCTTCCAGGGGGGCGAAACCGTCGCCCTGGGCGCATTGCTGGCGCGGGTGGCGGAATACGGCGTACCCACGGTATGCGTCACCGGCGGCGAGCCTCTGGCGCAAAAAAACTGCCTGCCATTACTGGCCGCGCTGTGCGACGCCGGCTATTCGGTGTCGCTGGAAACCAGCGGCGCGCTCGATATCGGCAAGGTCGATCCGCGGGTGTCGCGCATCGTCGACATCAAGCCGCCGGCATCAGGCGAGGCGGCGCGCAACCACTGGGAGAACCTCGCCCATCTCACGCCGCACGACGAAATCAAGTTCGTCCTCGCCGACCGCGCCGACTACGAATGGGCGCGTGAGATCATTCAGGCCCGGAATCTTGCGCGGGTTTGCCCGATCCTGTTTTCGCCGGTGCAGGGCGAACTGCCGCCGGCGCAGCTGGCCGACTGGATCCTGGCTGACAGGCTGCCGGTGCGGCTGCAGGTGCAGTTGCACAAGGTGCTGTGGGGCAACGTGCCGGGCAAATGAAACCCGCGGTCATCCTGCTTTCCGGCGGGTTGGACTCCGCCACCGTGCTCGCGATTGCGCGCACAACCGGCTACGCCTGCCACGCGCTGAGCCTGGACTACGGCCAGCGCCACAATGCCGAACTCGCCGCCGCGGCGCGGCTGGCCGCAAGCCTGGGGGCCGCCAGACATCGGGTGGTGCGGCTGGGGCTGGGGGATTTCGGCGGCTCGGCGCTGACCGATGCGGCCATTGCCGTGCCCGAAACGCCGACCGCGGGCATTCCGGTCACCTACGTGCCCGCGCGCAACACGGTGATGCTGGCGCTGGCGCTCGCCTGGGCCGAAGTCCTGGGCGCGCGCGATATCTTTATCGGCGTCAATGCCGTCGATTATTCCGGCTACCCCGACTGCCGCCCCGAATTCATCGCCGCATTCGAACAGATGGCCAACCTGGCGACCCGTGCCGGCGTCGAAGGCGCGAAGCTTCGCATCCATGCGCCGCTGCAGAACTTGTCCAAGGCGCAGATCATCCAGCGCGGCATCGCGCTTGGCGTCGATTACGCGCAAACCGTGAGCTGCTATCAGGCCGATGCCGACGGGCGCGCCTGCGGCGTGTGCGATGCCTGCCGCCTGCGTCGCCAGGGCTTCGCGCAGGCAGGGGTGCCCGATCCCACGCGGTATAAAAAAATCCCCGTGGATTCGGCCTGAGCTATCGGGCTTTCCGCGCGCGTATCCAGCCTGCGTGCCGGACGGAATGACGGGTTTTTCTTACAAAAACCGTCATAAGGCTTTACCCGGCCGCGCGGCTTCAGATATAATTTCGCGCTTTCGCGGATATGGCTTCTGCCACGCAGGTTCAAGCCAAATCCACGGGTCGGTAGCTCAGCCGGTAGAGCAGCGGACTTTTAATCCGTTGGTCGCGAGTTCGAATCTCGCCCGACCCACCAATTTAAAAAGCCACGGTTCGCCGTGGCTTTTTACTTTTCCTCGCTATGGCGCGATTGCTTAGCGCTGGGGCCTGGGAAATCGGTTTTGGCGATACGTACAAGCCGTCTGGTGAGGTGCGACTTCATGTCTTTCCTCGTGTCGCACACAATGTGGATATAGACGATTTCCTGCCGCACTTCATAGATTATTCTGTTCATGCCCGCGATAACTTGACGGTATTGCGTGAGGTTAAGGCGCTCGAGTTCTTCGGGAACGTTGCCGCCAAGCGGAAATGTCCCGATGGACTTTACAGCGTCTTTAATTTTTGCGTAGCTGACTAGCCAGGCGTCCTTGCCGAAGTTCTTGACCATGTAGCCTTGAAGTTCCTTCAGGTCGAGTTCCGCCGACTTCAGGAACACGGTTTGGAAGCTCATTGAGCGGCTTCCCTGTCGATATCGGCGAACACCTCATCGGCGGCGCGGAAATGTCCCTGTTCAATTTCACGGTTGCCCAAAGCCAGTAGCTTGAGCAGCGCCAGCGCCTCCTCCTGTTCCTCGTATGAGCGGACATCCATCACCACGAGTCTGGCTTCCCCGTTCTGGGTAATAAGCATGGGTTCCCGGCTTTCGGTAATATCCCGGATGATTTCAGCTGCGTGGCTTTTGAGATAACTGATGGGCTTGACTTGAGTTGAAAATTTCATGGTTTGACTCCTGCCTGGACGAGCGCCGACAAGACCGATTATAGTCCGAATTAAGACTGGAGCGGGATGTGGTGTCTGACCCCATTTCTGCCAGTTCGAATCTCGCCCGACCCACCAATTCAAGAAGCCACGGTTCGCCGTGGCTTCTTTTTTCCCGAATGACTGCCGAAAAATGTCACCCCGTGCCGCATAGGGGCAGGGCATGGGCGCGGGATTCCGCTGCGGCCACGTCCGGTTTGGGGGTGGACGCAAGTAATATCAAGGCATTCGGCCTGCCAGCGCAATTTTCCCCGGCGCACTCTAAAGTTGGCACAGCCCCTGCTCGTTAATGAGCCAGACACGGGAGGCTCGTGTTCAACTTGCCCAAACTTAAGGAGATTTGAAATGCGTAAAGTTCAACAGGGTTTTACTTTGATCGAACTGATGATCGTGGTGGCGATCATCGGTATTCTGGCTGCGGTGGCGATTCCGGCTTATTCGGACTACACCGTCAAGGCAAAGATTGGCAACGCGCTGACAGCGGCTGACAGCCTCAAGACCGCGGTTGGCCTTTGCTCCCAAGAGGCGGGCGGCATCCTTGACAATTGCGATGACGGTGCGCCTGGGATCCCGGCATTTACTCCGACCAAAGAAGTTGCTTCTGCAGCGGTTACGAACGGAGCAATTGTGCTCACTCTTGCGACAGGCATCGGCAAGGACGTAGATGGTAAAACGATTACCATAACGCCGACGGTCGGCACTACCAGCCTTACTTGGAAGAACACGACCACTGTTACGCATACCGCAGCCTTGGCCGCGATTGAGAAGAACAATATCGCTGCTGGCTCTGGCTCCTGATCTGTTAGTCCCTTAAGCAATGTCGGTGCCCCCGCTGAAGTTTGGTGGGGGCTCTTTCATTCCGAGGCTTTTGGGCTCGCCTGGTTTCCCGCAACACGTGGCTTGTTCAGGCTCAAGGCGCGTGTCTCGCACACGACTCCTGTAATGGCCTTGACTGAGGACATATGAAGGGGACTGCGCTTACCCAATATCGAGCGGCAGCGATGTTGTTGGCCTGCGCGCTTGTTGTGTTGTCTCCCAACCTGATGTGGTTGCATCAGGTTTCTGGTATTTCTATGCCGTCCGCTCCGTTGGCGGCCAATCTTGTTTTCGTCATGGTTGTTTTTACATTGAGTGCGCGCCTATGGGTCGGGGCGCTATTGCTCATGCCGCTTGCGGTACTGGCGCCAATTGAGATTTTTTACATCTACACGTATGGCCATCCCAGCGATGCCCATCTTCTGGGAATTTTGAGCGAAACCGATTCTGGTGAAGCCGGCGATTATTTGCGTGGTGTCGGTGGGCTGGCACTGGGTGGGGCGGTGCTTGTACTGGCTGCCAGCCTGTTGATTGTGCGTGCCTTGTACCTGAAGCAATGCGCATCGCCGCTCAGAATTCGGCTGTGGGTGTTGTTGGGTGGGGGACTCACGGGCGCCTTGCTCGTCTTGCAGAACATGCCCGTGAAGGCGGCGGAAGCGGCTGCCGTGACGGGTTCCATCAGCGAAATGGATGTCGCGATGGTTGGAAGTGAATCCAGCCGTTCGCTGCGCGAATTGGCCGATTCCTACCCCCTGGGTTTGCCCTTACGGGTGGCGGCATACATGGAGCAGCGTGCCGGTCTGGAAAAGGTGCGGGAGGCTTTACGCGATTTCCGGTTTGGCGCATACCAGGCTGAACGCTCGCCTGAGCGTCAGATTCATGTCCTTGTGATTGGTGAAACCGGGCGCCCCGATCGTTGGCAACTGAATGGTTACACACGCGCCACGACCCCCCGCCTGGCGAGCACTGCCGGGGTCGTGAGCTTTAGCGATGTCGTGTCGAGTTGGGCGTGGACCCGCATGTCTGTGCCGGTATTACTGACCCGCAAGCCGGCTCGCGATAACAATGCATTTTTCGCTGAGAAATCCCTGATTTCGGCTTTTTATAAATGGGGTCACCCATTAGCCGACCGTAATCAAGCGCGAACACTTTCCCGCCCAC
>DAOMWT010000050.1:0-17708 GCA_035436705.1 Thiobacillus sp.
TGGCGGGCGCCGGCTCGAGCGTCGCCGTCATCGGCACCGGGCTCGACCGCATTTATCCTGCGCGCAACAAGACGCTGGCGCACCAGCTGGCCGAAAACGGCCTGATCGTGTCGGAGTTCCCGCTCGGCACGCCGCCGCTGCCCGGCCATTTCCCGCGCCGCAACCGGCTGATCAGCGGTCTCTCCCGCGGCGTGCTGGTGGTGGAAGCCGCGCCCGACAGCGGCTCGCTGATTACCGCACGGGTCGCCGCCGAACAGGGGCGCGAAGTGTTTGCCATTCCCGGTTCCATCCATTCGCCGCTGGCGCGCGGCTGTCATGCGCTGATCAAGCAGGGCGCCAAGCTGGTCGAATCGGCCGCCGACATTCTCGACGAGCTGGCCTGGCAGCAGCGGCTGGCCCCGCCCCGCTTGCAGATGCCGCCGGAAACCCTGTCCGATCCGGTACTGGATGCGCTCGACGGCGCACCAGCCGCGCTCGATACCCTCGTACAAAGAACCGGGTTGACGCTGGATGCGCTTTCAGCGAAGCTGTTGACGCTTGAACTGGATGGGCAGATTGCATCCCTGCCCGGCGGGCGCTACCAAAAAATCCACTGACACTATGCTCGACATCCTGGTTTACCTGTACGAAAGCTTTCGCATGGCGGAGCTGGCGCCCGATCGCGACGCGCTGGAAAAGCGCCTGTTCGCCGCCGGTTTCGAAGAAGCCGACATCAACGCCGCGCTCGACTGGTACGCCAATCTAGCCAGCAGCGCCAGCCACGAGCGGCTGGCGCTGGCGTATGACCGTCATTACGCGCCGGAAGAACTGGAGCGACTGAACGACGCCTGTCGCGCCGAACTGGCCTATCTGGTCAATGCCGAAATCCTCGACCCCGAATCACGCGAATGGGTGATTTCCGGCCTGATGGCGCTGGGCGGCGAGGATATCGAGCCGGACCATGTGCGCTGGATGACGCTGATCGTGCTGTGGAGCCGCGGGCTGATCGAACATTTCACCCACCTGGAAGACATGCTGCTGAACCACGAGCCAGGACGTTTGCACTGAATCAAATAACCATGTCCAAGCTTGTCATCGTCGAATCGCCGTCGAAATCCAAAACGCTGAAGAAATACCTCGGCGCAGACTACGAAATTCTCGCCAGCTACGGCCACGTGCGCGACCTGGAGCCGAAAACCGGCGCGGTCGACACCGAAAATTTCAGCATGAAATACCAGATCATCGAGCGCAACGCCAAGCACGTCGATGCCATCGTCAAGGCCGCCAAAAAAGCCGACGAAGTGCTGCTGGCCACCGACCCGGATAGGGAAGGCGAGGCGATTTCCTGGCACATCAGCGAAATCCTCAAGGAACGCAAGGTCAAGACCCCGATGAAGCGGGTGGCGTTTTACGAGATCACCGAATCCGCCGTGCAGGACGCCGTGCGCAATCCGCGCGAGATCGCATCCGATCTGGTCGACGCACAACAGGCCCGCCGCGCACTCGATTATCTGGTCGGCTTCAACCTGTCGCCGCTGCTGTGGCGCAAGATCAGTCCGGGCTTGAGCGCCGGCCGCGTGCAGTCCCCCGCATTGCGGATGATCGTCGAGCGCGAAGAGGAAATCGAAGCCTTCGTGCCGCGCGAGTACTGGACGCTGCACCTCGACAGCCACAAAGGCGCGCAGCCCTTCACCGCCAAGCTCACGCATTTCAAGGGCGAAAAACTCGAACAGTTCACGGTCGGGCACGAGGCGCGCAGCAAGGAATGGCTGGCGACGCTGGAAGGCCGCGATGCCACGGTGATGCGCATCGAAAAGAAACGCCGCGCCCGCCACCCCGGCGCGCCGTTCACCACCTCGACGCTGCAGCAGGCCGGGGTGCGCCAGCTCGGCATGACCACCGACCGCGTGATGCGCACCGCCCAGCAGCTGTACGAAGGGATCGATCTGGGCGAAGGCCCGGTCGGCCTCATCACCTACATGCGTACCGACTCGGTGAATCTGGCACAGGAAGCGATAACCGATATCCGCAAATATGTGGGCGCCAACTTCGACAAGGAATTCCTGCCGCCGACCGCGCTCCACTACAAGGCCAAGACCAAGAACGCGCAGGAAGCCCACGAGGCGGTGCGCCCGACCGCGGTCACGCGCACGCCGGAAGCGGTGAAGCCGTTTCTTTCGCACGACCAGGCGAGGCTCTACGAACTGATCTGGAAGCGCACCGTCGCCTGCCAGATGGCGCCGGCGCAGTTCGATACCGTCGCCGCCGACATCACGGTGGGCGAGGGCACCTTCCGCGCCACCGGACAGACGCTGGCATTCGCCGGCTTTCTCGCGGTGTACCAGGATGACGAGGACGAGGAAGAATCGAAACTGCCGGCGCTGGCCGAAGGCGAGACCCTGCCGGTCGACCGCCTTTACGGCGAGCAGCACTTCACCCAGCCGCCGCCGCGCTACACCGAGGCATCGTTGGTGAAGGCGCTGGAGGAATACGGCATCGGCCGGCCTTCCACCTACGCCAGCATCATTTCCACCCTGCAGGATCGCGAATACGTGATACTGGAAAAGAAGCGCTTTCAGCCGGCCGATATCGGCCGCTTGGTCAACTGCTTCCTGACCCGCCATTTCACCCATTACGTCGATTACGACTTCACCGCCAAGCTGGAGGACAAGCTCGACGATGTCTCCAACGGCAAGCGCGTATGGTCGCGCCTCCTCAGCGAATTCTGGAAGGAATTCGACGGCGAGTTGAAGGCCAAGCAGGACGTCGAACGCGGCTGCCCGATCCCGGAGACCTGCCCCAAGTGCGGCAAGCCGTTGTTCATGCAGGCGAGCAAGCGTGGCCTGTTCATCGGCTGCTCCGGCTATCCGGCCTGCGACTACACGCGCCCGCTGCATCCGGCCACCGCCGAGGGCGACAACATCCTTGGGCAGGATCCAGCTTCCGGTCTCGACGTCAAACTGCTGTCCGGCCGCTTCGGCCCCTACGTGCAGATCGGCGAGATGCCGGAAGACAAGAAGGCGCCGAAACCGCGCCGCGCCTCGTGGCCGAAGGACATTCCGCTGGAGAATGCGACGCTCGAACTGGCGCTGAAATTCCTCTCGCTGCCGCGCGAAGTGGGACACCACCCGGCCACCGGCCTGCCGATCGTCGCCAACAACGGCCGCTTCGGCCCCTATCTGCTGCACGACGGCAAGTTCAAGTCGATCCCCAAGACTGACAGCGTGTATGAAATCGACCTGCCACGGGCGCTCGAAGTGCTGGCGATGGAGCGCGAACCGCGCGGTGCCGATTCCGCCGCCTCGCTGCTGAAAAATCTGGGCCCGCACCCGGAAGACGGCAAGGACATCACAGTGCGCAGCGGCCGCTACGGCCCCTACGTCAAGCACGGCAGCACCAACGCCACGCTGCCGAAGGACATCGCGCCGGAGGAGATCACGCTGGATGAGGCGCTGGCGCTGATCGCCGCGCGCATCGCCAAAGGGCCGGCCAAAAAGCCGGTGAAAAAGGCCGCGGCCAAGCCGGCGACGGCGAAGAAAACGAAACCGGCCGACGCGGCCGAATTGAAGAAACCCGCCGTGAAAAAGCCTGCGGCCAAGAAGGTCGCCAAAAAACCAGCCGGCAAAAAAACTGCCGCATGAGCACGCCGCCGAGCCTGCTCATGGTCAACGCCTTCATCGGCACGGCCGGCTACAAAAAACTGTATCAGGAACTGGGCTACGCGGTTGTCGCCGAATGGTCGGAACGCAAAGCCATCAGCCTGGTGCGCAAAAATCCGCCCGCGGTCATCGTGGCGGATTTTTACCACCAGACGGATTTCCGCGACCGCCTGTCCAACCTCGAATCCCTGCTGGCCGCGGTGCAAAGCGCGCCCAGCACCCGCATCCTGGTTTTTTACGAAACGGCACATCAGGCCGTGCTAGATAAAGTCAGCGCCCGCCTGCGCATCGATGCCGCATTCACGCTGCCGGTACAGGAAGACTTGTTGCGCGCCACGTTGCAGCACTGGCGGGCCAATATCCCCGTGTCGATCTAGCTGCAATTAAACTTTCCATAGGGCTGACCGTTAAACTCCACGTCATCCCGTGGAGACGACCATGCGTTTAGCCATCCTGTCCCTGTTTCTGGTCTCGGCTGTTGTCCAGGCCGCGCCGCTCACGCTCGGCGTGGTACTCGATCAAAACGAATCGATCACCGATTTCAATACCACCCAGCGCTACCGCGCCTTCACCAACGAAGTCGAACGAGCGCTCGGCCAGCCGGTCCGGCTGCAGTATTACACGCGCGGTTTTTCCGCCATCAAGCACGCCAAGGACGGCACGCTGGACATGGTGTTCGGCCCCGCCCAAGTGATCGCCAACGTCAGCAAATTCAAGTTTGAGCCCATTCTCAAATCCAACGCGACGATCGCCGCCGCTTTCGTGTCGGGTCCGGATTACAAAGGCACGCTGGGCGCCAAATCGCACGCCAGGCTGGGCGTCCCCGATTACGAATCGCTGATGGGCAGCATGGCGCGCAGCGAGATCAATAGTCGCGGACTGGCCAAAAGCGACTTTGCCGAAATCAAATTCCATCGCATGGCCGAGGCCCCGCTGTACGGGCTGAAGCTTGGCCGCTATGACCTGGCGGTCGCCTCCGCCGAGGAAGCCAAAACCTGGACCGCGGCCAACGGCGGACGCATCGTTTTCACCGGCGCATCGGTGCCGCTGCGCGCGCTGACCGTACAGCCCGAAAGCGTATCTGCAGGCGCCCAGCAGAAGCTGGCCGCCACCCTGCAGAAAGGCAACAGCCTCAATCTCGCGCTCTCCACCGCCACCCGGGCCGATTTCAAAAGCGTCGCCTCGATGCTGAATACCACGCCCACTAGCCTGCCCGGCGCCAAGATCATCAGCGCTGCCGAGGCCCAGGCGCTGATTGCCAAAGGAACGCCTGTTTACGACGTGCGGGTGAAAGAAGAATACGAAGCCGCCCATGTCCCCGGCGCCATTTCCGTTCCTTACAATGAAGGCAGCGCCAAGGAAGTCGGTTTCGACCCGGCAGACGACCAGTTCGCGCTGAACCGGCTGCCCAAGGATAAAAACGCCCCCTTCATGATGTATTGCGACGGCACCATTTGCTGGAAGAGCTACAAATCCGCCACCATGGCGATCCAGGCCGGCTGGAAAAACGTCTACTGGTTCCGCGGCGGCTTCCCGGAATGGAAGGAAGCGGGGCTGGCGGTCGAATCAAAGAAAAACTAGCTTTCCCTGAACATGCAAAAGCCCGGCTAAGCCGGGCTTTTGCATGTTCAGGGATCTTGCTGCCAGCATTTATACATCGAGGTTGCGCACGCCCAACGCATTGGTTTCGATGAAATTGCGGCGCGGTTCGACTTCGTCGCCCATCAGGGTGGTGAAGATCTGATCGGCCGAGATTGCGTCCTCGATCTGCACCTTCATCAGCCGGCGCACCTTGGGGTCCATCGTGGTTTCCCACAACTGGGCGGGATTCATTTCGCCGAGTCCCTTGTAGCGCTGGATACTCATGCCGCGTTTGACTTCGGCGAGGAACCAGTCCATCGCCTCGCGGAAGCTTTGCACCGGGATTTCCTTCTCGCCGCGCTTGGCACGGGCGCCGAGGCCGATGAGGTCGCGCAGCAAGTCGCCGACCTTGACCAATTGATTGTAGTCGCCGGATTCGAGCAGATCCGCTTCGAGGAAACTGACGTGCGCGTTGCCGTGGGCATGGCGGGTGATGCGCAGGCGATGGCTGTCGGACTCGCTGATGTATTCGGCGGCTACTTCGAATTTCTGCGCATCCAGCGCCGCGCCGAGGCTGGCTTCGCTCTGCATCGCGGCACCGCTGTCGGCCAGGCTCAAGCGCGGGATGCGCATCAGCGCCTGCAGCACATCGTCCGGCAGCAAGCGACTCAGGCGTTCGCTCACCGCTTCGGCCAGGAAATATTCGCGCGCCAGCGTTTCCAGTGCCTCGCCAGCGATCGGCATGGCGCCGTCCATCGGCGTCAGTTCGGCGTCTTTCATCGCTTCGGCCATCAGGTGTTCCTTGAGCGCGTGCTCGTCCTTGATGTAGCGCTCTGAGCGGCCATGCTTGACCTTGTACAGCGGCGGCTGGGCGATGTAGATGTGGCCGCGCTCGACCAGCTCCGGCATCTGGCGGTAGAAAAAAGTCAGCAGCAGGGTGCGGATGTGCGCGCCGTCGACGTCGGCATCGGTCATGATGATGATGCGGTGGTAACGCAGCTTGTCCGGGTTGTAATCCTCCTTGCCGATGCTGGTGCCGAGCGCGGTGATCAGCGTGGCGATTTCCTGGCTGCCGATGACCTTGTCGAAACGCGCGCGCTCGACGTTGAGGATCTTGCCCTTGAGCGGCAGGATGGCCTGGAATTTGCGATCGCGTCCCTGCTTGGCCGAGCCGCCGGCGGAATCGCCCTCGACCAGATAGATTTCGCACAATGCGGGGTCTTTTTCCTGGCAGTCGGCGAGTTTCCCGGGCAGGCCGAGGCCATCCATGACGCCTTTTCGACGCGTTATCTCACGCGCCTTGCGCGCCGCATCGCGGGCACGCGCCGCTTCGACGATCTTGTTGCACAAGAGCTTGGCGTCGCTGGGGTTTTCCAGCAGATATTCGGCAAGTTTCTGCCCCACCACTTCCTGCACCACCGGCTGCACTTCGCTGGAAACCAGCTTGTCCTTGGTCTGCGAGGAGAACTTGGGCTCGGGCACCTTGACCGACAGCACGCAGGTCAGGCCCTCGCGCATGTCGTCGCCGGTAGTTTCGACCTTGGCTTTTTTCGCCAGCTCGTTTTCTTCGATGTATTTGTTCAACACCCGTGTCATCGCCATGCGCAGGCCGGTCAGATGGGAGCCGCCATCGCGCTGCGGAATGTTGTTGGTGAAGCACTGAACAGTCTCGGAATAGCTGTCGTTCCACTGCATCGCGACTTCGACGACCATGCCGTCCTTTTCGCCTACGGCATGGAAAATTTTCGGGTGCAGCACCGATTTGACCCGGTTCACGTACTCGACAAAGCCCTTTACGCCGCCCGAGTGCGCGAAGTTTTCGCTCTTGCCGTCGCGATGGTCGATCAGCTCGATCTTCACGCCGTTGTTGAGGAAGGAGAGTTCACGGATGCGCTTGGCGAGGATATCGAAATGAAACTCGACCTTGCCAAAGATCTCCTCGTCCGCGAGGAAATGGACTTCGGTACCGCGCCCTTCGGCTTCGCCGACCACCTGCATGGGTGAAACTTCCACGCCATTCTGGATTTCGATGGGGCGGTCGAGCACTTTGCCCCGGTGGAAGGTCATCAGGTATTTCTTGCCGTCACGGCGCACGATCAGCTTCAGCCATTTCGACAGGCCGTTGACGCACGATACGCCGACGCCATGCAGACCGCCCGACACCTTGTAGCTGTTCTGGTTGAACTTGCCGCCGGCGTGCAGCACGGTCATGACGATTTCGGCTGCGCTGCGTTTCGGTTCGTGCTTGTCATCCATCTTGACGCCGACCGGAATGCCGCGCCCGTTGTCGGTAATCGAAATCGAGTTGTCGGGGTGGATGATGACCTTGATGTCGTCGCACCAGCCGGCCAGCGCCTCGTCAATGGCGTTGTCCAGCACTTCGAACACCATATGGTGCAGGCCGGTGCCGTCGGACGTATCGCCGATGTACATGCCGGGACGCTTGCGTACCGCTTCCAGACCTTCCAGTTGCTGGATGCTGTCTTCGTCGTAGCCTCCGTTCACGTCATCGGGCATCGCGTTGTCGGGCTTGTCGCTCATGGTGTTTATACCTCGTGGGGCATTCCTGCCGGTTGTTGCAAGGTGTGCAGAATCGATCTTTCAGCCTAGATGCGCATCGGCATCACGACGTACTTGAAACCGGCTTCGGCTTCGCTGGTCAGCAGCATGCTGCTGTTGGCGTCGCCCAGCGACAACGTGATTTCCTCGGTATTGAGTGCGCCCAGGCCATCGAGCAGGTAGGTCACGTTGAAGCCGACGTCGAGCGGATCGCCGTTGTAGCTGACTTCGATTTCGTCGGCCGCTTCTTCCTGTTCGTTGTTGTTGCAGACGATGCCCAGCGTGTTCTCGCTCATCACCAGGCGCACGCCGCGGAATTTTTCATTCGACAGAATCGCTGCGCGCTGCAAAGCCTGCATCACGCTCTGACGGTTGGCCTTGAGGTGGCGCGGCTGGTTGGCCGGGATGACGCGCTGGTAGTCGGGGAATTTGCCATCCACTACCTTGGTCACCAGTTCGGTGCCGGGCAGGGTAATGGTGACCTGGTTGGCGCCGATGCGCAGCTCGACCGGATCGTCCACCTCGCTCAATAGCTTGGACAGCTCGATCACGGTCTTGCGCGGGATGATGACTTCGCGCGCTTCAGCCTCGGATTCGAGCTGGGTTTCGGCATAGCTCAGACGATGGCCATCAGTGGCGACCACGCGCAGTTGCTTGCCGTCCAGCACCAACAGCATGCCGTTGAGGTAGTAGCGGATGTCCTGGCTGGCCATGGCGAACTGCACCAGTTGCAGCAGGCGCTTCAGCGTTTTTTGCGGCAGGCGGATCGCCTCGCCCAGGCCTGCCCCGGTTTCGACCCGTGGGAAATCCGCGGCAGGCAAGGTCTGCAGGGTGAAACGCGATTTACCCGCGCTGACCACCACCTGGCTATCCTTGGAGTCGAGCTTGACCTTGGCGGTGTCGGGCAGGGCACGCACGATGTCGAACAGCTTGCGCGCAGCGATGGTAATGGCGAAGTCTTCGCCCGCGTCAGTGCTCTCCAGTTGGGTGCTGACCTGCAATTCCAGGTCGGTGGCCAGCACGGACAGCTGGCCGGCTTTTTTCTCCAGCAGCAGATTGGACAGGATGGGCAGGGTATGACGCCGCTCGACCACCCCGACCACGGCGGAGAGAGAAGCAAAAAGGGCGTTGCGTTCGCTTTGTACTAATAGCATTTATATATTCCTGAGAATCATAATAAAGGCGGCCTGTAACTGGGGATAAGTTTTTTTATTCAATTAAAACAATCTGTTGCTATTCTTTTAGGGGTGTGGGTAAAGCCTTGGCAAGGTGGGAGGAATGGGGATGGATTTTCCGTTCCCGGCGCAGGATCCGCTTTATCCACATTTCATCCTCAGCCAGTCAGGCTTTGTAATAACACCAGATAGTCGCGTCCGATGTCGGCTTCGGTCTCGCGCAACTCGGCCACCTTGCGGCAGGCATGGATCACCGTGGTGTGGTCGCGCCCGCCAAACGATTCACCGATCTCCGGCAGACTCTGGTTGGTCAGCTCCTTCGCCAGCGCCATGGCAATCTGGCGTGGGCGCGCCAGATTGCGGGTGCGTTTCTTGGAGAACATGTCGGCCACCTTGATCTTGTAGAAGTCGGCGACGGTTTTCTGGATGTTCTCGATCGAGACGATACGCGATGTCGACGCGATGAGGTCGCGCAGGGCTTCTTTCACCAGTTCCAGGGTGATCGGCTTTTCGTGGAAGCGCGAGAATGCGATCACCCGCTTCAAGGCGCCTTCGAGTTCGCGTACGTTGGAGCGCACCTGCTTGGCGATGAAAAAGGCGACGTTCTCGTCGAGCTTGATGTTTTCTGCCTGCGCCTTGGCCAGCAGGATGGCGACCCGCATTTCCAGCTCCGGCGGCTCGACGGCGACGGTCAGACCCCAGGCGAAGCGCGATTTCAGGCGATCGTCCAGTCCGCTGATCTCCTTGGGAAAGGTGTCGCAGGTGATGACGATCTGTTTCTTGTTCTCGATCAGCGAGTTGAATACGTAGAAAAACTCTTCCTGGGTGCGGTCCTTCTTGGCCAGGAACTGGATGTCGTCGATCAGCAGCAGGTCGAGCGACATGTAGCGGCGCTTGAGGTCGTCGAACTGCTTGTTGAGGTAGGCCTTGACCACGTCGTCCACGTAATCGTTGGCATGGATGTAGCTGATACGCGCATCCGGTGTGGCTAGGCGCACGGTATTGCCGATGGCCTGCAGCAGGTGTGTTTTGCCCAGCCCCACGCCGCCATAGACAAACAGGGGGTTGTAGGCCACCCCCGGATTGTTGGCAATCTGCAGTGCGGCGGCGCGTGCCAGCTGGTTGGCGCGGCCGGAAACGAAATTATCGAAAGTGAATCCCGGATTGATTCGCAGGCCAAGCTGGACAGGGGCTGCGGCGCTGGCCGGGAGCGCGGCGGAATGCGTGGCGGGCAGCGGTGCGGAAGGTGCGCGCGGGGCGCTGGTTTTTTTGCCGAGCGCGTAGGTAATGGCAACCGGGCGGGCGTAAAACTCCTGCGCCCAGACATCGATGTGCTCGGCGAATTTCTCGCGCACCCAGTCCATCACGAAATGGTTGGGCGCCAGGATGCGCACCTCGCCGCCGGTGTCGTCAAATACCAGGGGCTTGATCCAAGTGCTGAATTGCTGCTGGGTCAGGTTGGCGCGAAAGCGCTCTTGGCAAAGGGCCCAGAAGGAATCCATAGTCGAGGGGGCGGGGGCGGAAAGCTGCATTGGGATTCAAACGCGAATCTTACTCCCCTTCGACGAGGTTATCCACAGACGCAGCCCGCCAGGCACGGCGTGGCGGGTCGACACTAACTTGACATTGCCCCAGTGGGGGGCGTCTAATACGCGGTTTTTCAACAAATTTTTTATGTTTGGCCATCCCTGCCCCGGCGGGGCCGGGCCAGCGCCAGCCAGAAAGGATATGTCATGAAACGCACTTATCAGCCTTCCACCGTCCGCCGCAAGCGTACCCACGGTTTCCGCGCCCGCATGAAAACCAAGGCTGGCCGTGCCGTGATCAACGCGCGCCGCGCCAAAGGCCGCACCCGTCTGGCCGTCTGATCCGCATCGACACGCACCCAGACAAAGCGGGTGGCGTGCGCCTCCGCGATGCGCGCCTGGTCGACAAAGCCGATTTCGACCGGGTGTTTGCCGACAATCAGCGCGCCCGAACGGATTACGTGATGGTGATGGCGCGCCCCAACCAAGTGGGCCACCCACGGCTGGGGATGGTGATTGCCAAACGCCTGCTTGCGCGTGCGGTGGATCGTAACCGCGTCAAGCGATGCGTGCGCGAAAGCTTCCGGCAGGTTTTGCCGGAACTGCCCGCATGCGATTTCGTCGTGCGCCTGATTGCCAAGCCGGTTCCTGGAAATGAGGCACGCGATCTGCCGCGCACCTTCCAGCGCGCCGGCCACCGGGCCATGGCAAAATGGCCGACCGCTCCGGCAGGCGAAGCAGCGCCGGAATTCTCTTCCAACTAAACGCGTCCCGTCTCATGGATAACCAGCGGCTGATTCTTTTCATCGTTTTTTCCTTCTCGCTGCTTTTGTTATGGGAAGCCTGGCAGGATAAACATGCGCCGGCCCCGATCGCGCCGGCCACGGTGAGTGCGCCCACTCCCAGCCAGGCTCTGAACGCGCCGGCAGCCGCGGCACCGGCGCAGGCCGGTTTTGCCAAGGGGCAGCGCGCGCAGGTGGAAACCGACGTACTGCGCGCTACCATCGACGCCAACGGCGGCGACCTGCGCCAACTGCAGCTGCTGCCGTATCGCGAGACAGAAGACAAGAATCAGGTCTTCACCTTGTTCGAGGACAACAGGACGCGGCCTTATCTGGCGCAAAGCGGCCTGGTGGGGAAAGATCTGCCGACGCACCGTAGCGTATTTCAGCTCAATCCCGGCATTTATCGTCTCGTCGGCGGCGCTGCCCAACTGGAAGTGCCGCTGGTATGGAATGATCCGGCCACCGGCGTGCGCGTTGAAAAAACCTATGTTTTCAAGCGCGGAAGCTATCAGATCGCCGTCAGAACCCGGGTCATCAACAACGGGTCGCAGCCTGTCGAACTGACCCCGTATTACCAGTTCACCCGCCATGCCGAGGCGCCGCGCGGCTCGTCCTTTTTCCTGCATACCTACACCGGCCCGGCCTTCTATACGGACGCGATGAAATTCCAGAAAGTCGCGTTCAATGACATTCAGGCAGGCAAGGCCGAATTCGAGAAGACCGCCAATAACGGCTGGGTGGGGATGGTGCAGCACCATTTCGTGTCAGCCTGGCTGCCCGAAGAAAGCGTCAAGCGCGAGTACTACACCCGTGCGCTGGGTGACGGCCTGTATTCAGCCGGAGTGATTCTGGCCGAAGGCACGCTCGCGCCCGGCCAGCAAAAGACCTTCACCGTGCCGCTGTATGCCGGACCGCAAATCCAGAGCGTATTGGAGAAAACCGCCCCCGGCCTGGAGCATGCGCGCGATTATGGCTGGCTGACGCCGCTGGCTTACCCCATCTTCTGGGCGCTGGAAAAAATCGAGCGCCTGGTGGGCAACTGGGGATGGGCCATCATCATTCTGACCATACTCCTCAAGCTGGCGCTGTACCCGTTGTCGGCAGCGGGCTACAAGTCGATGGCCAAGATGAAGAAGCTGACGCCGCGCCTGCAGCAACTGAAGGAAACTTTTGGCGACGATCGTGCCAAGCTGCATCAGGCAATGGCGGAGATGTACAAGACCGAGAAGATCAATCCGCTCGGCGGCTGCCTGCCGATTCTGGTCCAGATCCCGGTGTTCATCGCGCTGTACTGGGTTCTGCTCGCTGCGGTCGAGATGCGCGGTGCGCCCTGGCTTGGCTGGATCACTGACCTGACCGTACCTGATCCCTGGTTCATCCTGCCGATCGTCATGGGCGTCACCTCGATCCTGCAGGTCAAGCTCAACCCACAGCCGATGGACCCGATGCAGGCCAAGATCATGATGATCATGCCGGTGGCGTTTACCGTGATGTTCGTGTTCTTCCCGGCGGGCTTGGTGCTGTACTGGGTCGTCAACAACATCCTGTCGATCGCACAGCAGTGGGCGATCAACAAGCAGGTCGAGGGCGGTGGCAAAACGGCCTCCGGCAAAGCCTGACCTGATCGCCGCCATCGCCACCGCGCCCGGCCGCGGTGGGGTGGGGGTGGTGCGGGTGTCGGGGGCAGATGTCGCCCCGCTTGCCGCAGCGGTTCTCGGGCGCGTGCCGGAAGCGCGGCACGCGACTTTCGCCCGCTTCATCGATGGCGGCGGCGGGGTGATCGACGAGGGTATCGCGCTTTATTTTGCCGCGCCGCATTCGTTTACCGGCGAGCACGTGCTGGAGTTGCAGGGGCATGGCGGACCGGCGGTGCTCGATCTGATCCTGCAGCGCTGTATTGAACTCGGCGCGCGGCTAGCGGAGCCGGGCGAATTCACCCGGCGCGCCTACCTCAACGGCAAGCTCGATCTGGCGCAGGCCGAGGCGGTGGCCGACCTGATCGATGCCGCCTCGGCCGAGGCGGCGCGCTCGGCCGTGCGTTCGCTTTCGGGCGCGTTTTCGGCGCGGATAGCCGAACTGGTCGAGGCGCTCACCCGCCTGCGCATGCTGGTGGAAGCCACGCTCGACTTTCCCGAAGAAGAAATCGATCTTCTGCAGCAGGCGGATGTTTTTGGCCGCCTCGACCGGATCGACGCCAGCCTCGCCGCGGTGCGCGCGCAGGCAAAACAGGGCGCGCTGCTGCGCGAAGGCGTGACGGTGGTGCTGATCGGCCAGCCGAACGTCGGCAAGTCGAGTCTGCTCAACCGGTTGGCCGGATTCGAGGCGGCGATCGTCACCGAGATCGCCGGCACCACGCGCGATACCGTGCGCGAAGCAATCCAGATTCGCGGGGTGCCGCTGCACATCGTCGACACGGCCGGCCTGCGCGATACCGACGATCCGCTGGAACAGCTCGGCATTGCCCGTACCTGGGCCGCCGTGGCAAAAGCCGACGTGGCGCTGCTGCTGGTGGATGCGGCGCATGGCCCGGGCGAACGCGAGGCGGCGATTCTGGCGCGCCTGCCCGAGGTGGCGCGGCTGACCATCCACAACAAGATCGACGTAACCGCCGAGGCGCCGCGCACGGCGGGCGACGAGGTCTGGCTTTCCGCCAAAACCGGAGCCGGCGTCGAACTGCTGCGCGGCAAGCTGCTCGAGGCAGCGGGCTGGCAGTCGGCAGGCGAAGGCGCGTTCATGGCGCGCGCGCGGCATCTGGATGCGCTTGCCCGTGGCGCCGCGCACCTGACGGCCGCACGCCAGGCGGCAACGCAACTGGAACTGTTGGCCGAAGAGCTGCGGTTGGCGCAGGCCGCCTTGTCGGACATCACCGGTGAATTCACCGCCGACGATTTGCTGGGCGAAATCTTCAGCAAATTCTGCATCGGCAAGTAAGCGACACCCTAGGTCTTTTACCGGGCTGCGCCAGCGCTTATGCTTGAAACGTGTTCCTTCCCTCAGGATTGCCCGTCATGCTGACCTGGCGCGGTATCGCCGACGAACTCAAAACCCACCGTGCGCGACTGCTGCAGGGCAACCTCGTTGCCTTGCTGGCGGTGGCGGCGGCGGTGCCGGTGCCGCTGCTGCTGCCGTTGATGGTGGACGAAGTGCTGCTGCATCACCCGGGCAAGATGGTCGCCGTCATCGGCGCGCGGTTTCCGGCCACCTGGCACGGGCCGCTGCTGTTCATCGGCGTGACGCTGCTGCTGACGGTGGGACTGCGGCTGATATCGATCCTGCTCAACGTGTGGCAGGGACGGACGTTTTCGCTGCTGGCGAAGGAAGTCGTGTACCGCATCCGGGTGCGGATGCTCTCCCGGCTGTCGCGCATTGCGCTGTCGGAATTCGAGACGGTGGGCGCAGGCCGGATCACCTCGCATTTTGTGACCGATCTCAACGCTATCGACAGCTTTCTTGGTTCGTCGATTTCGGGTTTGGTCGTGTCGGTGCTGACGCTGGTGGGGGTGGCGGCCGTGCTGTTCTGGATGCACTGGCAGCTGGCGTTGTTCATTCTGCTGCTGAATCCGGTCGTGATCCTGTTTTCCGTCCGGCTCGGCAAGCGGGTGAAGGATCTGAAAAAGCACGAGAACCGCGCCTTCGAGGTGTTTCAGGAAACGTTGTCCGAGACGCTCGATGCCTTGACGCAGATCCGCGCGATGAATCGCGAAAAGTATTATCTGGCGCGGGTGACCGCAAAGGCCGCCGACATCCGCCAGCACGCGGCGGCGTTTGCCTGGAAGTCGGATGCGATGAGCCGGATTTCCTTCTTCGTTTTCCTTGCCGGCTTCGATGCCTTCCGTGCCGGTGCGATGTTGATGGTGGTGTTTTCCGACCTCTCCATCGGCGAGATGCTGGCGGTGTTCGGCTACCTGTGGTTCATGATGACCCCGGTGCAGGAACTGGTGAACATGCAGTACGCGTGGTTTGCCGCCAATGCCGCGCTGGGGCGGATCAATGCCCTGCTCGGCCTGCACGGCGAACCGCAGCACCCCGCGCTGCGCGATCCGTTCGCCGGCCAGCCCACGGTCGGCATTGCGCTCGACCATGTCAGCTTCGCCTATGCGGATGGCGAGACGGTGCTGGACGATGTCAGCCTCACGGTGGCGGCGGGCGAAAAGGTGGCACTGGTGGGGGCCTCCGGCGGCGGCAAGTCGACACTGGTGCAGGCCTTGCTGGGACTGTATCCGGTCCGTGCTGGATGGATCCTGTATGGGGGCACGGCCGTTACCGAGATCGGCTGGGAAACCGTGCGCGAGCATGTCGGCGTGGTGCTGCAGCACCCGGTGCTGTTCAACGACAGCGTGCGCGCCAATCTGACCCTGGGACGCGAAGCCGACGACGCCACGCTGTGGCAGGCGCTGGAGATCGCCCAGCTGAAGGACGCCATCGCCGCGCTGCCGCATGCGCTGGATACGGTGGTGGGACGGCAGGGCGTGCGCCTGTCTGGCGGGCAGCGGCAACGGCTGGCGATTGCGCGCATGATCGTCGCCAAACCCCAGATCGTCATCCTCGACGAAGCCACCTCTGCGCTCGACACCGATACCGAGCGGCGGTTGCACCAGGCGCTGAGCGGATTTCTAAGCGGGCGCACCACCCTCATCATCGCCCATCGGCTGTCCGCCGTGAGGCAGGCCGACCGCATCCTGGTGTTCGAAAACGGCCGGGTGGTGGAAGAGGGCGGCCACGATGAGTTGATCGGGCGCGGCGGGCTGTATCACAAGCTTTACCATCACGCATAAAAACGCTCGGGAAAATCAGCGTTTTCTGATACACTCCATCGAGTTGTGCATACAGCAGTGGGCAGATCTGGCTTTTGCCGCCGTGCCTCGGGACTGTTCTCACAGCCCCATCGTCTTCGACCTCTCTTTTGTGCCACCGGTTGGTTTCCGCAACCGGCAGTGACAAGTCTTGTGGTTGGCGCCGATGTGATCGACGCGACCCGTTGGGCGGTCAGGAATTCATCCATTCCAAACGCCGCTTATTTCCGGTTCGTATTTTCTGACCTGTCTGGTTCAGTACCGGGCGCAGGTTTGTTTTGCGCGTTTGAGCGCACTGAAAAAGGTATTGCCATGAGCTTTTCCGAACTGGGGCTTGATCCCCTCATCCTTAAATCCGTGCTGGCTGCGGGCTATGAAAACGCCACCCCCGTCCAGATGCTGGCGATTCCCGCCGCGCTGACCGGCGGCGACCTGCTGGTGTCATCGCATACCGGCAGCGGCAAGACGGCAGCATTTCTGCTGCCGTCGATCCAGCGCCTGCAGGCCGAGCCGACGATCAAAAGCATGGGCCCGCGCGTGCTGGTGCTGACCCCGACGCGCGAACTCGCGCTGCAGGTCGAGAAATCCGCCATGACCTATGGCAAGGATCTGCGCCGCTTCCGCACCGCCTGCCTGGTTGGCGGCGCGCCCTACGGCCTGCAGCTGAAGCGCCTGTCGCAGCCGGTCGACGTGGTGGTAGCGACCCCCGGCCGCCTGATCGACCATCTGGAGCGTGGCAAGATCGACTTCTCGCGCCTGGAAGTGCTGGTGCTGGACGAAGCCGACCGTATGCTGGACATGGGTTTTGTCGACGACATCAAAGCCATTGCCGCGCGTTGCCCGGCCGAACGCCAGACCCTGCTGTTCTCGGCCACGCTCGATGGCGTGGTGGGCAACCTGGCGCGCGAATTGACCCGCGACGCGCAGCGCATCGAGATCGAAGCAGTGCCGCACAAGGAGTCCAAGATCGAGCAGCGCCTGCTGTTTGCCGACAACATGGATCACAAGAACCGCCTGCTCGACGCGCTGCTGCGCGATGTGGAGATGACGCAGGCGATCGTGTTCGCCTCGACCAAGCGCAGCACCGAGGAAATTTCCGACCTGCTGGCCGACAGTGGTTTTGCTTCCGACGCGCTGCACGGCGACATGCAGCAGGGCCAGCGCAACCGCGCGCTGCAGCGTCTGCGTGAAGGCCGCACCAAGGTGCTGGTGGCCACCGACGTCGCCGCGCGCGGCATCGACGTGGCGGGCATCAGCCACGTCATCAACTTCGACCTGCCGCGTCAGGCCGAGGATTACGTCCACCGTATCGGCCGCACCGGCCGCGCCGGCCGCACCGGTATCGCAGTGAGCTTTGCCGGCATGCGCGAAGGCGGACTGGTGAAGAACATCGAGCGCTACACCGGCAACCGCATCGAGGTGCACACCCTGCCGGGACTGGAGCCGACCCAGAAGCCGGCGTCCGGACGGCCCGCAGCGGGCCGTCCGCGCAGCAACAATGGTCCGCGCGGCGGCTTCGGCGACAAGCGCAGCTTTGGCGAACGCAGCGAACCCCGCAGCTACGGCGATCGCCCGCCGCGTGGCGACAGCCGCGACAATCGCGACCGCGGCTACCGGGCCGATGCGCGTCCCAGCGATAGACGCGGTGATG
>DAOMWT010000051.1:0-17246 GCA_035436705.1 Thiobacillus sp.
GCTTCCCCTGCAGCAGTGGCGGCGGCGTCGGCTGCGTCAGCGGCAGCGCCTGCCGCTTCCTGAGCGGAATCGGCAGCAGCGCCCGCCGCTTCCTGGGCCTGTTCCATGGCGGGGGCGGCGGCCTCTTCCGCCTTTTGGCAGGCGGTCAGCGCAAGGGCAGCGAAAAGTGCGACGAGAAGTTTGGATTGCATGGAGATCTCCCTGGGGTGGATTGAATGTAAAGGAAATGCGGGTCTGGCAACCCGCACTTTTTATTAATAACGCCAAAACGTGCTGGGGACAAGCTTATCGGCGTTTATTTACACGTTGAGACTCAAAAACGCTCGTCCGGGCGCAGGTAACGCCATTGCCCCGGCGGCAGATCGCCCAGCCGCACGCGCCCGATACGCACGCGCTTCAGCCCCACCACTTGCAGCCCGACCAGTTCGCACATGCGGCGAATCTGGCGCTTGCGGCCTTCTCTCAGAATGAAACGCAGCTGGTCGGCGTTCTGCCAGCTGACCTTGGCCGGGCGCAAGCGGCGGCCGTCGAGCGAGAGGCCGTGGTTGAGGCGCGCGAGACCTGCTTCATCGAGGCGTCCGGCTACCCGCACCAGATATTCCTTTTCGATCTCGGAGTCTTCGCCGATCAGCTGTCTGGCGATACGCCCGTCCTGCGTCAGCACCAAGAGGCCGGTCGAATCGATGTCGAGCCGCCCGGCCGGCGCCAGGCCTTTCAGATGAGCGGGATGAAAGGCCGGGCTGGCGCGTCCGTCCCGCCACTGAGCCTCGGGGCGGATCAGGACCACGGCGGGCTGATAGCCCGGCTCCGGCTGGCCGGACACGTAGCCGACCGGCTTGTGCAGCAGGATGGTGACGCGCTGTTGCTGCTGCGCGCTGGCGGCGCTATCCAGGCGGATCGCGCAGTCGGGGTCGACCCTGGTGCCGAGTTCGCTCACCCGTCTGCCGTCGACAAACACCAGCCCGCGTTCGATGTAGCTGTCGGCCTCGCGGCGCGAACACAGGCCGCGCTCCGACATCAGCTTGGAGAGGCGGACCGGTTCGTTCATGTCAGTGCCGCGCCAGCACCGGCTGCAGATACTTGCCGGTATGGCTGGCCGGGTTGTCGGACACGGCTTCGGGCGTGCCTTCGGCGATGATCTGTCCGCCGCCGGCGCCGCCCTCGGGGCCAAGGTCGATCAGCCAGTCGGCGGTCTTGATCACATCCAGGTTGTGTTCGATGACGACCACACTGTTGCCGGCATCGCTCAATCGCTGCAACACGTTCAGCAGCAGCTCGATGTCGGCGAAATGCAGGCCCGTCGTCGGCTCGTCGAGGATGTAGAGGGTGCGTCCGGTGTCGCGCTTGGACAGTTCCAGCGCGAGCTTGACGCGCTGCGCCTCGCCGCCCGACAGCGTGGTGGCGGACTGGCCGAGGCGGATGTAGCCCAAGCCGACGTCGAGCAGGGTCTGCAGCTTGCGCTTGACCACCGGCACTGCGGCGAAGAATTCGTGCGCCTGCTCGATGGTCATTTCAAGCACGTCGCGGATGGTCCTGCCCTTGTACTGCACTTCCAGCGTCTCGCGGTTGTAGCGCGCGCCGTGGCAGACGTCGCACGGCACGTAGATGTCGGGCAGGAAATGCATCTCGACCTTGATCACGCCGTCGCCCTGGCAGGCTTCGCAGCGTCCGCCCTTGACGTTGAAAGAGAAACGCCCGGGGCCGTAGCCGCGCGTGCGCGCTTCCGGCACCCCGGCGAAGAGTTCGCGGATCGGCGTGAAGAGGCCGGTGTAGGTGGCCGGGTTGGAGCGCGGGGTGCGGCCGATCGGCGACTGGTCGACGTTGATCACCTTGTCGAAAAATGCCAGCCCGCGGATCTCGCCGTGCGGGGCGGGCTCGGCGCTGGAACCGTAGAGGTGACGCGCAACCGCGGTGTAAAGCGTGTCGTTGATCAGCGTCGATTTGCCCGATCCGGAGACGCCGGTGACGCAGACGAACAGCCCCACCGGCAGGTTGAGTGTGACGTTCTTCAGGTTGTTGCCGCTGGCATTCGTCACCACCAGCTGCCTTTCGGCATCGGGTGCGCGGCGTGTTTTGGGGATGGCGATCGCGCGCCGCCCCGACAGATACTGGCCGGTGAGCGAGGCCGGGCTCAGGCGGATTTCCTCCGGCGATCCTTCGGCCACCACTTCGCCGCCGTGCACGCCGGCACCGGGACCCATGTCGACCACGTAGTCGGCGGCGCGGATCGCGTCCTCGTCGTGCTCGACCACCAGCACCGAGTTGCCGATGTCACGCAGGTGCTTCAGCGTCGCCAGCAGGCGGTCGTTGTCGCGCTGGTGCAGGCCGATCGACGGTTCGTCGAGCACATACATCACGCCGGTGAGGCCGGAGCCGATCTGCGAGGCGAGTCGGATGCGCTGCGCCTCGCCGCCCGACAAAGTGTCGGCGGAACGGTCGAGCGACAGGTAGTCGAGCCCGACGTTGTTGAGGAAGCCGACACGGGCGACGATTTCCTTGACGATCTTGTCGGCGATCTGCACGCGGTGGCCATCGAGCCTGAGCGCCTCGAAAAATTCCAGCACCTGTTTCAAAGGCATCGCGCTGACGGCATAGATGGGCACGCCGCCGACCATGACATGGCGCGCTTCCTCACGCAGGCGGGTTCCCTTGCAGGCCGGGCAGGGCTTGTTGTTCTGGTACTTGGCGAGCTCCTCGCGCACCGCCATCGAGTCGGACTCGTGGTAGCGGCGCGCCATGTTGGCGAGCACGCCCTCGAACGGATAACTCCTGGTGGTGTAGCCGCCGCGCGGCGCCAGCGTCTGGAAGGCAATCGCTACCTTGCCGCTGCCGTTGAGAATCACGTCCTGAATGTGCGGCGGCAGTGACTCCCACGGTGTGTCGAGTTCGAAGCCGTAATGCATCGCCAGGCTTTGCAGCATCATGTAGAAGAACTGGTTGCGCTTGTCCCAGCCCTTGATGGCGCCACTGGCCAGCGACAGATGCGGGAAGGCGACCACCCGCGCCGGGTCGAAGAAGGTGATCTGGCCGAGGCCGTCGCATTTCGGGCAGGCGCCCATCGGGTTGTTGAACGAGAACAGGCGCGGCTCCAGTTCGGGCAGCGCGTAGCTGCATACCGGGCAGGCGAATTTGGCGGAGAACAGATGTTCGCGGCCGGAGTCCATTTCCACCGCCAGTGCGCGCCCCTCCGCATGGCGCAGTGCGGTCTCGAAGCTTTCGGCGAGACGCTGCTTGGCGTCGGCACGTACCTTCAAACGGTCGACCACCACCTCGATGGTGTGCTTCCTGTTCTTGTCGAGCCTGGGCACGGCATCGATCTCGTGCACGCTGCCGTCGACCCGCACCCGTACGAAGCCCTGCGCGCGCAGCTCGGCGAAGAGCTCGATATTTTCGCCTTTGCGCCCCACCAGCAGCGGCGCCAGGATCATCAGCCGGGTGTCTTCCGGCAGCGCCAGCACCGCGTCGACCATCTGCGATACCGTCTGCGCTGCGAGCGTGATGTGGTGCTCCGGGCACTGCGGGTCGCCGACACGGGCGTACAAGAGGCGCAGATAGTCGTGGATTTCGGTGACGGTGCCGACAGTCGAGCGCGGGTTGTGGCTGGTGGCCTTCTGTTCGATGGAAATCGCCGGGCTCAACCCCTCGATCAGGTCGACGTCGGGTTTTTCCATCAGCTGCAGGAACTGCCGCGCATAGGCCGACAGCGATTCGACGTAACGCCGCTGCCCTTCTGCGTAGAGCGTGTCGAACGCCAGCGAGGACTTGCCCGAGCCCGACAGTCCGGTGATCACCACCAGCTTGTTGCGCGGCAGGTCGAGGTTGACGTTTTTCAGGTTGTGGGTGCGGGCGCCGCGGATGCGGATGTATTCCATGGTTTGACAGCCATCGGTTAGGGCGACGAGCGTAATTCGCAACCTGCTAATATAACGGACTTCCCGCATTCGCCGAATCCCGTAGTGGCTCACATCGACCTGTCAGAAAACATGACCCGCGCCGAAAAACGCGCTGCAGCGGGCCTGGCGGCGATTTTCGGCCTGCGCATGCTGGGCATGTTCCTGATCCTGCCGGTGTTCGCGCTGTACGCCGAACACCTGCCCGGCGGCGACAACCATACCCTGGTCGGCCTCGCCCTTGGCATGTACGGCCTGACCCAGGCGATTCTGATGATTCCCTTCGGCATGGCGTCCGACCGCATCGGGCGCAAGAAGGTCATCATCTTCGGTCTCATCGTATTCGCACTTGGCAGCTTTCTGGCCGCCACCGCCACCGACATCTACTGGACCATCGCCGGCCGTGCGCTGCAGGGCGCCGGCGCCATTTCCGCCGCTATTACCGCGATGCTGGCCGACCTCACGCGCGAGGAGCATCGCACCAAGGCGATGGCCCTGGTCGGCGCGACCATCGGGCTCACTTTTGCCGTGTCGCTGGTGGCGGGGCCGGCGCTCAACCGTGTCATCGGCGTGCCGGGAATTTTTGCGCTGACTGGCGCGCTGGCACTGGCCGCCATCTGGGTGGTGAAAGTGTGGGTGCCCGAACCCGCAGAAAGCTATTTTCACGCCGATGCGCAGGCCAACCCGGCGAAACTGGTCGACGTGCTGAAGGACAGCCAGTTGTTGCGGCTCGATTTCGGTATCTTCTCCCTGCACGCCGCGCAGATGGCGATGTTCGTGGTGGTGCCGGTGGCGCTCAAAAACAGCGGCCTGGCGGCCGACCACCACTGGGCGGTCTATCTGCCGGTACTGCTCGGATCCTTCGTGCTGATGGTGCCCGCCATCATCGCTGGCGAGAAGCGCGGCAAGATGAAGCCGGTGTTCGTCGGCGCAGTGGCGCTGATGTTGCTGGCGCAGCTGGGGCTGGCCTTCGGCATCGACCATTTCTGGGGCATCGTGTGGGCGCTGTTCTTCTACTTCGTCGCTTTCAACCTGCTCGAGGCCAGCCTGCCCTCGCTGATCTCCAAGCTGGCCCCGGTGTCGGCCAAGGGCACCGCGATGGGCGTCTACAATACCGCGCAGGCGCTGGGCCTATTCTTCGGCGGCGTGTTCGGGGGCTGGCTGGCACAGCATCACGGTTTTGCGGCCGTGTTCATATTCTGTGTGGTGCTGATGGCGGCATGGCTGCTGGCCAGCCTGTCGATGACGCCACCGCCCGCGATCAAGACCCGCATGTTCCGGGTGGGAGCGATGCCCGCGGGTCAGGCCGCCCTGCTGAAAGCGCAACTGGCCAGTGTGGCCGGTGTGGTGGAAGCCGTGGTGCTGGCCGAAGAAGGCGTGGCCATGCTCAAGGTCAGCCTCAAGGGCTGGGACGAGGCCGGTGTGCGCAGCCTGCTCGAGACGGCTGCTGTCTGACGGGCTGGCCTGATAGAATCCGCAACACTTCAAGCACAATCCAGGGGAAAACATGGCATCCGTCAACAAAGTGATTCTGGTCGGCAACCTCGGGCGCGACCCTGAAATGCGCTATCTGCCGAGCGGGGAGGCCGTCGCCAATCTCGCCATCGCCACCACCGATAAATACAAGGACAAATCCGGCCAACTGGTCGAGGCTACTGAATGGCATCGCGTCAGCTTTTTCGGCCGCACCGCCGAAGTCTGCGGCCAGTATCTGAAGAAGGGCAGCCAGGTCTACGTCGAGGGTTCGATCCGCACGCGCAAATACACCGACAAGGAAGGCATCGAGAAATACGCGACGGAAATCCGCGGCGACCGCATGCAGATGCTGGGCAGCAAGGGCGGCGGCATGGCCGACATGGACGATGGCGGTTTCAACCAGGCGCCGCCGCGCAGCCAGCCGCGCAGTCATACCCAGACAGCGGGCACAGGTGCGCCGGCCGCCGCGCAGCGTCCGGCGAGCAGCGGATTCGACGACATGGACGACGATATTCCGTTCTGAGTCTCAAGCGTACAGGACGGTCGGCTGATATCCCCTGCATTCATAATAAACGGGGCGGAGAGGGGGCGACGCGCACGGCGCGCCGACACGGGGTGAACGACAAACAACACACGGCATCCGGCGCATTGGGCGTAGCGCTTCTGCTCGGCGGGGGCTTGTTGTCTGCCGCTGCCCCGGCACGGGCGGAGATCACCGAATCTGATTTCCTCAGCGACTTGCCGGTGGTGTTGTCGGCATCGCGCCTGTCGCAGCCGGTGGGCGAAGCGCCTGCCGCCGTCACCGTCATCGACCAGGCCATGATCCGCGCCTCGGGCTTTCGCGACATTCCTGACCTGTTTCGCCTGGTGCCGGGTTTCAGCGTGGCTTATACCCGCGACAATACCTGGGGCGTCGGCTATCACGGACTGGCCGATGCCTTTTCCCGGCGGATGCAAGTGCTGATCGACGGGCGTTCGGTCTATACCGCTGCATTCGGCGAGGTGCCCTGGTCGTCGCTTCCGCTGTCGATCGAGGATATCGAACGCATCGAGGTGGTGCGCGGCCCCAATTCGGCAACCTATGGGTCGAATGCCTTTTTCGGCATCATCAGCATCATCACCAAGGATGCCGCCCAGGTGCCGGGTAGCCATCTCTCGGTGCAGGCCGGCGGGCAGGGCATGCGCGGCGCCATGTTCCGCCATGGGGGCGGCAAGGATGACCTGCGCTACCGGCTTACCGTGTCGGACCAGCGGCGCGACCGCTTCGATAGCCAGCCGGAAAAAACGGCCACCCGCCACATGGATTTAAGGGCGGATTATCGTCTCTCGCCGACGGATGAAATAAGCACCACGTTCGCCTTGAGCCGCGGCGACTGGCGCCAGGGAGTGGTGGAAAACGAGGATTTTGTCGACCCGGTGCGGCGTCTGGACACCGGAACAGAACATTTTCAGCTGAAGTTCCGGCGTGTACTCGACCCGGAAAATGAGTGGTCGCTGCAGTTCTATCACGCGCGCGTCCGCAAGGAGGACGATTTTACCGTGCCGACCCCTTTTGGCCTGGTACCCGTGGATTACGGCTACACCCAGTGGCGGGAAGACATCGAGTTCCAGATGATATCGCGGGCAAGCGAACGGTTGCGTCTGGTATGGGGGGCTGAAGCGCGCTGGGAGGGCGTGAAGTCGCCAGCGTATTTTTACAGCAAAGAGGCGCGCGCCGGCGCGCTGTATCGCCTGTTCGGCAACGCCGAGTGGCGCCCCGTGCCGGACTGGATCGTCCATGCGGGCGCTCTGGCTGAGCATCATTACCTGAGCGGTTTTGATGTGTCGCCCCGCCTGGCGGTGAACTTTCTCCAGTCGGCCGACCACGCCTTCCGTGCATCCATCACCCAGGCCTATCGATCCCCCACTTTTTTCGAGGCAGAGGGAGACCTGCGCTTCTTTACCGTAAGCGGAAATCCGGTCGACCGTGTGTTTGCGCCTGCGGATGATCTGCAGCCCGAACGGATTCTGTCCCGGGAAATTGGCTACATCGGACATGTCCGCCCTTTGCGGTTGCAACTCGATGTCCGCCTGTTCGACGACAAGGTCCATCGAATGGTGGGTTCACTGGATATCGGCGATGATCCGGGGGCGGTCTTTCCCAAGCTGTTTCAGGCCGCCAATGAGCACAGCGTCGACATCAGGGGCGCGGATGTCCAGTTGCGCTGGACGCCGCAAAACTGGCTCGATCTGGTCATGTCCTATGCGCGCGTGAAGATCGAAGCGGAGGAAAAGGATATCGCGCACTCCGCGCCGACCCATAACTTTTCCGCGCTGGGAATATTCAAGCTTGCCGACGGCTGGGAAACCAGTGTCGGGGCTTACCGGGTGGGCGCCATGTACTGGCTGGGCGACGGCGACATCACGAAGGCGTTTACCCGGATCGACGCACGTCTGGCCAGGCGCTGGAAAGCAGCGGGGCATCAGCTGGAACTGGCCCTGGTCGGCCAGAACCTGGGAGGCACGCGCTACGAGGAGTTTCGCAATGACAACCTGTTTGGCCGGCGCGCCTATCTGAGTCTCATGTCCGACTGGTAAGAAAACCCCGGGGCCGGGCACGAATTCCGTTCAAGGATGCGGCATTGAACTGGCGAAGACCTGCCTCATATTCGGTATAATTCCGCAACTTCTTGATTTATCGGAGCGAATCATGCCGATTTATGCTTACAAATGCGCCTCCTGCGGGTTTTCGCAGGACGAAATGCAAAAAATATCCGATGCGCCGCTGACGGATTGCCCGTCGTGCGGCAAGACCGCTTACGCCAAGCAGCTCACGGCGGCAGGCTTCGCCCTGAAGGGAACCGGCTGGTATGCCACCGATTTCAAGGGTGGCGGCAGCAAGCCGGCCGAAACGAAGCCCGAAACGAAGCCCGAAGCGCCCGCCCCAGCCTGCGGCACGGGCGCCTGTCCGGCGTGTAACTGACGGAGCCGGTACCGGGAAGCGGGCGGTGCGAGCCGTCCGCTTCTTCGTTTTTGGCTGATTGGAACGAATGAAACGCTATTTCATTACCGGCCTGTTGATCTGGGTGCCCCTGGGGATCACCCTGTGGGTGCTCGATCTGCTGATCGGCACCATGGACCAGAGCCTGATGGTGCTGCCCGCCGACTGGCTGCCCGAAGCCTGGCTGGGGATGCGGATTCCCGGTCTCGGCGTGATCCTGACGCTGCTGGTTATCGTGCTGACCGGCATGTTCGGCGCCAACTTCGTCGGCCAGAAGATCGTCGATTTCTGGGAGCGGCAATTGATCCGCATCCCGGTGGTGAAAACCATCTACGGCGGTGTCAAGCAGGTGTCCGACACCATCCTGTCAGGCAGCGGCCACGCCTTTCGCAAGGTATTGCTAGTGCGCTACCCGCATCCGCAGGCATGGTCGCTGGCGTTTCAGACCAATCTTCCGGACGAGGTGGCGCGCCTGCTGCCGGACGAGCACGTGGCGGTGTTCATTCCCACTACGCCGAGCCCGGTGAACGGTTTTTATTTTTACGTGAAAAAGAGCGAGGTCGTCGAACTGGATATGGCGGTCGACCGCGCATTGAAATACATCGTCTCGATGGGCGTCGCTTCGAGCGAAGCGCGCCCCGGCACTAAATAGGCCAGCTTTCAATTAGGAAAAAGCACATGCGTACTCATTACTGCGGCGCCGTCAGGGCCGCCGACATTGGAAACAGCGTCACCCTGTGCGGCTGGGCGCACCGCCGGCGCGACCACGGCGGGGTGATCTTCATCGACCTGCGCGACCGCGAGGGCATGATGCAGGTGGTGATCGATCCCGATACGCCGGAAGCCTTCCAGCTGGCCGAAGGCGTGCGCTCCGAATTCGTGCTGAAGATCGAGGGACTGGTGCGCCCGCGTCCCGCCGGCACCGAAAACCCCAACATGCCGACCGGCATGGTCGAGTTGCTGACCAAAAAACTTGAGGTGCTGAACCCCTCGCTGACGCCGCCGTTCCAGATCGACGACGACACCATCAACGAAAATATCCGCCTGCAGTATCGCTACCTCGACCTGCGCCGCGAGCCGATGCAGAAAAACCTCAAGCTGCGCTACCGCGTGTCCAAGATCATGCGCGACTACCTCGACGCGCACGGCTTCATGGAAGTCGAAACCCCCATGCTGACGCGCTCCACCCCGGAAGGCGCGCGTGACTACCTGGTGCCGAGCCGCGTGCACGACGGCATGTTCTACGCGCTGCCGCAGTCGCCGCAGCTGTTCAAGCAGTTGCTGATGGTGGCCGGCGTCGACCGCTATTTCCAGATCACCAAGTGCTTCCGCGACGAGGACCTGCGCGCCGACCGCCAGCCCGAGTTCACGCAAGTGGATTTGGAAACCTCGTTCATGGGCGAGGAGCAGATCATCAATCTGGTCGAGGGCATGATCCGCGACATGATGAAGCGCGCGCAGGACGTCGACCTGCCGGCCACCTTCCCGCGCATCAGCTATGCCGAAGCGATGAACCGCTACGGTTCCGACAAGCCCGACATGCGGGTGACGCTGGAGATTGTCGACGTCGGCGACGTCATGAAGGATGTCGCGTTCAAGGTCTTCGCCGGCCCCGCCAACGATCCGAAAGGCCGCGTCGCCGCGCTGCGCATTCCCGGCGGTGCTGCCCTCTCGCGTAGCGAGATCGACGGCTACACCGAGTTCGTCAAGATCTACGGCGCCAAGGGCCTGGCTTACATCAAGGTCAACGACGTCAGCCAGATCAACGAAAGCGGCCTGCAGTCGCCCATTGTCAAGAATCTGTCCGAAGCCTCGTTACGCGCGGTGATGGAACGTACCGGCGCTGCGAACGGCGACCTGATCTTCTTCGGCGCCGACAAGGCCAAGATCGTCAACGATGCGCTCGGCGCGCTGCGCCTGAAGATCGGCCACGAGAAGGGCCACCTCGACGGCCGCGCCTGGGCGCCGCTGTGGGTGGTCGATTTTCCGATGTTCGAATACAACGAGGACGAGAACCGCTGGGACGCGCTGCACCATCCCTTCACCGCGCCCAAGGATGGCCACGAGGACTGGCTTGCCACTGATCCCGGCCGCTGCCTGTCGAAGGCCTACGACATGGTGTTGAACGGCTGGGAGGTCGGCGGTGGCTCGGTGCGCATCCACCAGCAGGACGTGCAGGAAAAGGTGTTCGCCGCGCTGAACATCGACGAGGCAGAGCGCCGCGAGAAATTCGGCTTCCTGCTCGATGCCCTGCAGTACGGCGCGCCGCCGCACGGCGGCCTGGCGTTCGGGCTGGACAGGCTGGTGACGCTGATGACCGGCGCCGAATCGATCCGCGACGTCATCGCCTTCCCCAAGACCCAGCGCGCCTCCTGCCTGATGACCAACGCGCCCAACGTGGTCGACGAAAAGCAGCTGCGCGAGTTGCACATCCGTCTGCGCAATGCCGCCGGCAGCGACAAGGCTGCTTGAACCGGAGTGTTCATTGGAATGCCCGTGCATGCAGGCACGGGCCAACTGTAGGCGGCCCGCCCCGGGCCGATTGCCGGCGGTCGCACGCCGTGGACAATCGCGCCGGGGCGGCGCGCCCACATATGGACGCCTTTCCGCAGTGACAAGGGATTTTTGAAATGAAATTCACCGATACCCTGAAAACCCTGCCCGAGTTCGCGGGCGACAAGCTGGTGCTGACCGATGCGGCCGGCGTCGAAATCGCGACCATCGCCAATGCGCCCGGCAGCGCCGGATCGTTCCGTGTCTATGCCTATCTCGCGCAGCAATATGGCGCAATCGATGCCGGGGCCGCTGCCGAGGGGCTGGCGATTTTCGCCGAGCATACCGAGGATGCCAGCATGCATCCCGGCAGGCACCCCAACATCGACCGCCTGATCGGCCTCGTGGTCAGCGGCGGGACGCTTCACGCCCGCATCGAGTGATCGCACACAAGATTCCCATTTCGGTACTGGTCGTCATCCATACGGCCGACGGCCAGGTGCTGCTGCTGGAGCGCGCCGACGCCCCGGGCTACTGGCAGTCGGTCACCGGTTCGCAGGACGCCGGCGAGACGCTCGCGGAGACCGCGCTGCGCGAGGTGCGCGAGGAGACCGGGCTCGACGCCGCGGCTTTCGGGCTGGCGCCGTGGGGCATCGAGACCCGCTACGAAATTTACCCCCGCTGGCGCCACCGCTACGCGCCCGGCGTCACCCACAACACTGAGCACGTGTTCGGCATGAAACTCCCGGCGCCGCGGCCGGTCACACTCTCGCCGCACGAACATCTGAATTATGTCTGGCTGCCGTGGGAAGCAGCAGCGGCGCGCTGCTTTTCGTCGAGCAACGCGGCGGCGATTCGCCAGCTTCCCGCGCGCTTATAATGGAATTTATGGACGCATCGATCAACGTCGCCAGCTACAACATCCACAAGGGCCTGTCGCAGTTCAACCGGCGCCTGACCGTGCACGAGATGCGCGATCGCCTCGGCGCGCTGGGCACCGACATCGTCTTCCTGCAGGAGGTGCAGCACAGCCACAGCCTGCGCGCCAGCCGCTTCCAGCACTGGCCGAGCCAGCCGCAACACGAATTCCTCGCCGGCCACATCTACACCGAGTTCGCCTACGGCAAGAACTGCGTCTATGACAGCGGCCACCACGGCAACGCCATCCTGTCGCGCCACAAGATCCTGTCGTGGGAGAACGAGGACATCTCGGCCCACGCGTACGAGAGCCGCGGCATGCTGCACTGCGAGATCGAGGTTCCGGGCATCGCCCGTCCGGTGCACTGCATCAACGTGCACCTGGCGCTCAACGAGGGCGGGCGCCGCCGCCAGCTGGCGCAGATCGCCGCGCGCGTGCGCAAGATGGTGCCCGACGGCGCGCCGCTGATCCTCGCCGGCGACTTCAACGACTGGCGGATGCGCGCGTGCACCTTCTTCAAGGAGGAGCTCGGGCTGGCCGAAGTGTTCGAGACCCACCACGGCAAGCCGGCACGCAGCTACCCGTCCATCCTCCCCATGTTCCAGCTCGACCGCATCTACGTGCGGGGCTTCAGCATCGACACGGCGCACGTCCACACCGGCAACGCCTGGCACCGCATTTCCGATCACGCCGCGCTGAGCGCCAAACTGCACCTGGCTGGATGACCGCACGCAAGCGGTTGCGTGCGCTGTTTTTTCGCGGCGTCGGGCTGGCTCCCGGTAACCAGCTGCGGCTGCTGCAAAGCGGCGCCGAGTTCTTTCCGGCGCTGATCGCGGCGATCGATACAGCGTGCGCTGAAGTTCATCTCGAAACCTATATTTTCAGCTCCGACCTGACTGCCGGGACGGTGCGCGATGCCCTGATGCGCGCCGCGCAGCGTGGTGTGCGGGTGCGCCTGCTGATCGACGGCGTGGGCTCGCGCGAGTTGCCGGCCGCCTGGCTGGCTGCGCTCGAAACGGCAGGCGTCAGCGTGCGGGTCTATCGTCCGCTGGTGAACGGCTGGCGTGCCAATCCCAAGAGCCTGCGGCGGCTGCACCGCAAACTGGCGGTGATCGATGCACGCATCGCCTTCATCGGCGGCATGAACCTGATCGACGATTACGAGCCGGTGCGTTTCGCTGCGCCACGGCTCGATTACAGTGTCGAAGTGCAAGGGCCGCTGATCGTGCAAATCCACCGCAGTGCGCGCCATCTGTGGCGGCTGGTGGCCCTGACGCAGCTGCAGCCCGATGATGAGCGCAAGCCGCCGCCGCTCGAGCCGTCGTGGCCCACCGATGGCCGCATGCGCGCCGCCTTCGTGGTGCGCGACAACTTCGTCCACCGCCGTGACATCGAGCGCAGCTACCTCGCCGCGCTGGCGCTGGCGCATGAAAGCATCCTCATCGCCAACGCCTATTTCCTGCCGGGAAACCGTTTTCGCAAGCTGCTGAAAAAAGCCGCCGCGCGCGGCGTGCGGGTGCAGCTGCTGATGCAGGGCCATACCGACCACCGCTTTTATCAGGCCGCTTCGCGCGCGCTATACAACAACCTGCTGATGGCCGGTGTGGCGATCTACGAATACCAGGCCAGCGAATTGCACGCCAAGGCGGCGGTGGTCGACGGCCACTGGGCCACCGTGGGTTCCAGCAACATCGACCCCTTCAGCCTGTTGCTGGCGCGCGAGGCGAACATCGTTGTCGACGACGCGGATTTTGCCCGTGACCTGCGGCAGCGGCTGCAGCAGGCCATCGCCCGGTCCGCCCCGCTCGATCCCGCCGACTGGCGGCGCCGTTCCTTGCCGCAGCGCATGCTGTCGCGGCTGGCCTATGGCATCGTGCGCATGTTGCTGGGAGTGACCGGGCTGGGGCGCCGGGTGTGAGAAAGCAGGCGGCCTCCCGCGAACCGGCGACGGGATGGCTGCAGCAGGGCCGCTCCGGCCCGCAAGTAATCCTTCCTACAGCTGCGCTGACTTGAAGGTGTCACATTGCGCGGGATCGCCGCGCTGCATGCCGCGCTTGAACCAGCGCATGCGCTGTTCCGACGAGCCGTGGGTGAAGGATTCCGGCACCACGAATCCGCGCGCCTGTTTCTGCAGGCGGTCGTCGCCGACCCCGGCCGCGGCCGCCAGCGCTTCCTCGGTGTCGCCCGGCTCCAGGATCTGCCGCTGCTTGTTGGCGTGGTGCGCCCACACCCCGGCAAAGCAGTCGGCCTGCAGCTCCATCCGCACCTGCAGCGCGTTGCCCTCGGTCTCGTCCGCGCGGCTTCGCGCCGCGTGCACCTGTTCCGACACGCCCAAGAGCGTCTGCACGTGGTGCCCCACCTCGTGCGCCACCACGTAGGCCTGCGCGAAGTCGCCCGGCGCATCGTGGCGCTGCGCCAGATCGTTGAAGAAGCTCATGTCCAGATACAGCTTCTGGTCGCCCGGGCAGTAGAACGGCCCCATCGCCGCCTCGGCGAAGCCGCACGCCGACTGCACCGCGCCGGAAAACAGCACCAGCTTCGGCTGCTGGTAGCGCTGGCCCGAGCCCTGGAACAGCGTGCCCCACACGTCTTCCGTGTCTGCCAGCACCACCGACATGAATTCCTTGAGTTTTTCCTCTTCCGGGCTGAACGCCGCCGGCTGCTGTTCGGCCTGCGTCGGCGCCTGCGTGCCCGCCTGGTTCAGCACCACCGCCGGGTCCATCCCGAAATACATCGCCACCAGCGCCAGCACGATCGCCCCGATGCCGCCGCCGGCGATCCCCTTGCCGCTCACGCGCATGCCGCGCCGGTCCTCGATGTTGTCGCTGCGTCGTCCACGTTCCCAGCGCATGGGCACTCCTTGGTTTATTGGGTGGGTGATGAGCTATTGTAGTCCGTGCGTTCGGCGTCATCACGATAGGCCGGGTGGCGAAAACCGTATTCGCTTCGCCTGCCGATCTGGCGAAATTGCTCAAGAAACATGCAGGCTGAATAAGGAATGGCCCTGGTTGAGGCAAACGTCCACCTGGCTTGGCAAACCTCATTCATGTACGTATATTGGTTATTGTTCTATACGTATTCCGAGGTTCGTCATGTCCACCAATAAACTCACCCTCAGCATCGATGCCGACACCGTCAAAAAAGCCAAGCGCTACGTTGCGGCGCATGGAACCAGCCTGTCGCGCCTGTTGACGCAATACCTGGCCAGCCTGCCCGACGAAACCGAAAAACCTTTGCCGCCCAGGGTGGGTCGTCTGGCCGGCGTGTTGCCGCCGCAGACGGACACTGAGGAATACAAAGCCCATTTGCACAGCAAGCACGGCCTGTGAAGCTCTTCATCGATACCAACGTCGTGCTCGACGTGCTCGCGCAACGTGAGCCCTGGTTTCGTGATTCGGCGCGTGTGCTGGCGCATATCGAACTGGGCGGCGCAACCGGGCATATCGCAGCGCATACCCTCACCACCTTGCACTACCTGCTGGCCAAACATCTGGGGCAACAGAAAACTGCTTCTGTTCTGATCGATCTCACCGCCATGCTCCGAGTCGAACCGGTCGATCACGCGGTCCTGCAGCAGGCGTTGGCTCTCGGCTGGCGCGATTTTGAGGATGCCGTTCAGGCCGTCAGCGCCGCCCAGTGTCAGACCGACTATCTCGTCACGCGCAACCCGCGCGATTTCAAGCAAAGCCTGGTTCCCGTCATCACGCCATCCGAATTTCTGATCTTGATTGCTTGAATCTGTTGTCTCTGTGCAACAAAACAACACTTTCCCTCGGTCGCTGCAGAAAAAACAACAGGTTTCCTTGCTGCCCAGCCCCGGGTCTGGATAATCGACCTCGTCCAACAAGCACATATCCGTGTGGGACAGCTCTGCAGAGCTTGAAACCATAACTGGTTTTTATTTTTACTTTCTTAGGAGAAAGCAATGAAAAAATCCCTGATCGCCCTGGCCGTTGCCGGCGCCGTCTCCGTTCCCGCTTTCGCGGCCACCAGCAACGTCGACGTGTACGGCAAGCTGCACGTATCCGCGTCGCTTTTCGATGACCAGACTGATGATACCGAAGATCTGCAAATTTCCTCCAACGCCAGCCGCATCGGCTTCAAGGGTTCCGAAGACCTGGGCGGCGGCCTGGCCGCCATCTGGCAGATCGAGACCGACATCAACGTCGACGAGGCGAACGGCAGCTGGGCTAGCCGCAACGTCTTCGTCGGCCTGAAGAGCGACGCCATGGGCACCGTGATGATCGGCAACTACGGCACCCCGCTGCTACTGATCGGCCGCAACATCGACCTGTTCGGCGAGACCATGGCCGACTCGCGCAACGTGACCGGTGTCGATTCCGACACCCGCGGCAAGAACTCGGTGACCTACATGTCGCCCAGCTTCAGCGGCCTGGCCTTCGCTGCCCAGTACAGCAACTCGATGGAAGCCCCCATTGTTGATGGCGGCATGGGCCCCTCTGGTAATAATGGCGATTTTGCCGACGACTCCTTCTGGAGCCTGAACGGCACCTACACCAACGGCCCCCTGTTCGTGGGCCTGGGCTATAGCGCCGGCGACGCGCTCGAAGCCGTCGGTGTCGATAAAGAGTGGCGTGTGGCTGCCGGCTACAGCTTCGGCAACTTCAAGGTGGTCGGCCAGTACGACAAGTCGGACGGCGAAACCAGCGTCGATGCGGACTTCGATTCCTGGCTGCTGGGCGCGGCCTACACCATGGGCAACGTGGTCCTGAAGGCCAACTACATGGACGGCGACGTCGACGGCAGCTCCAATGATCCCAAGCAGTGGACCATTGGCGCCGACTACAACCTGTCCAAGCGCACCACGGTCTACGCACTGTACGCTGACGGCGAATACATCGCTTTCGGCAGCGGCGTCGGCAGCACCGACCAGGTTGGCAGCTGCGCGACGTGCGGCGGCGACGTTTCCGTCTTCTCGCTGGGTATGATTCACACCTTCTAATTCAACGCCGGGGCAACCCGGTTTGAATGACGAAGCTGAAACGGGCTCCTGCGGGAGCCCGTTTTTTATGCCTGTCGCGCGGTGAGGGCAGGTAAACTCGCGGCTTCGTGGTTTCCTCGCCGCCGTTCATCCTCGGTTCTCTTTATGCAAGCTCCCTATGCGCCCCTCCTTCCGCCGGATCTGCAGCAGGCCTTGCGCATGGCGCTCGAATACCGCAAGGGCGGCCGCCCGGCGGAGGCGGCCGCGCTCTACCGCCAGCAGCTGGCGGTGTATCCGCGCCAGCCCGAGTTGCTGGGGCATTTCGCGGATCTGCTGCTGAGCCAGGGCGATTTTCCGGCAGCGCTGCCGCTCGTCGAACAGGCGCGCGCAGTTGCGCCGGGGCAGGCGCGGTTCTGGCTGATGCAGGCGCAGTGCCTGCTCCAGCTCGGCCGCGCGAAGGACGCGCGCAAGCTCATCACCGAGGCCATCGGCAAGGGGCTGCGCCATCCGCTCGCCGACGAGTTGCTGCGCCAGGCACGCGCCGGC
>DAOMWT010000052.1:0-17131 GCA_035436705.1 Thiobacillus sp.
CCACCTTGTCGGCGTTGCGGCCGATCAGGATGGGGTCGGGCATCACGCGGCGGCCGTCGGCCAGCGCCACGCCGCCCTGCTGGCGGATCGCGACGATCGAGCGCACCAGGTGCTGGTTGGTGCCCATGCGGCCGGTGACGCCGTGCATCACGATGCCCAGACGCTCGCTGCGTTCACTCATGTCGTTCGCTCGTCTCTTGTGCGTGGGGAAGGGCGGCCGCCGGGCATCAGCTGATGCGCAGCTTCAGCGTGTCGTCGTAGGGCAGCGCCGGGTGCTCGAAGAAGGTGTGCGCGTTGACGTAGTGCAGCGCGCAGGCCCGGCGCCAGCGCGTGGACAGGTTGGGGGCCGACTGGTGGAAGGTGTTGCCGTGGTGGAAGGACACACCGCCGCGCATCACCGGTGCCGGCGACATCGGCTGGCGCGCCAGGATCTCCGGCGGCAGCTGCAGGTTGTAGGGCTCGTCGGGCGGCGCGACATGCGCATAGACCGGGCCGCGGTTGCTGCCGTCGCCGAAGTACAGGCAGCCGTTCTCCAGCGTCGCGTCGTCCAGCGCGACCCAGGCCGTGACCACGCCTTCGGTGTCGTTGGGGCCGAAGTAGAAGTTGTCCTGGTGCGCCGGCTTGGGGCCGCCGCCTTCGGGCGGCTTGAAGAAGATCTGGCTGAAGTAGACCGACACGCCGGGGCCGATGAACTGCTCGACCAGGTCCACCAGCGCCGGCGTGCGGGCCAGCGCCCGCACCGCCTCGCCGGGGCGGCTGCCGACGATGGTGAACTGCGCACCCGGGACCGCGTCGCGTATGGCCGGGAAAATCCGCTCGGCAAACCAGGTCACGGCGTCGACATTCGGCCAGTAGTCCATGGCGCCGGTGAAGACCACGCCCTGCACGCCGGGCGGATACGGATCCGGATAGTCGCGCAGCGGCGAAAAATAGTCGGCATCGACGCCGTTCTCGAACGCGCCGATCTTATGGCGCGCAAGCGGCACGCGCTGTTGCAGCAGGGCCGCCTCGTCGCGCGACACCAGCAGCGTGGCGTCGAAATCGCGCGCCGCCCGCGCCTCCCATTCGGCCAGCCTGCGGCCTTCGCGCGCATACACCCACGACAGCGGCCAGCGCTGGGTCGGTGCATATTGCGTCCATTTATCGGAATCGACGTCGACCATGTCGAGCACGCGGCGCGCGAGATTTTCCGGCATGAACTGCGCCATCGCCGAGGAAAACGCCAGCCCGCGGGTCACTGCCCCGGAAGCGGCCAGTCCGGCCGCCCAGCGTTTGAGTTCGCGGCTGCGGTAGTACGGCAGCGTCAGCGCCTCGCCGCTCAACAGCCCAGTCAGACTCGCCAGTCTGGCGCGGCGCGCATGCAGCGACACCAGCCTGAGCGATGCGCAATAGGGCTGCAGGGCGTCCCGGTACTGCCAGTCGGCGGGGTCGTCGACGAAGGCGCCGAGATGGATTTCATAGCGTGCGCTCAAATGCCGCAGCAGGTGGAACGAGCGGATCTTGTCGCCCTTGTTGGGCGGAAACGGGATGCGGTGAGCAAGAAACAGCAGCCCTTCTTTCATGCCCTACCCCAGGTTCTTCACGATATGCGGCCCGATGACGTTGGCGAGTGCCAGCGGCATTTTTTTCCAGGCCTGGATGAAAAGGCGGTACTTGGGGTTGAGCGGATTGATTTCGGGGACGGTCTTGTCGCCCACCAGAAAATACTCGTAATACAGCGGCGTCGGTTCGAAGCCCCAGTTTTTCTTGAAATCGAACGAGCCGGTGCCGCGCTTGCTGCGGCCGAAATCGAATACGCGCAGCCCGCGCTCGCAGGCGCGCCGCATCACTTCCCAGTACATGAAGTCGTTGCCCGCCACCGCCCGCGCCGCCTCCACCCCGCCGCCGTAATACGGCAGCACTTCGTCGCGGAAGTAGAATGACATGACGCTGGAGATCACCCGGCCGTCGAGCGTGACGGTGAGCACCTCGCAATCGTCGCCGAACTCGCTTTTCAGCAAGCGGAAAAACTTGCGCGAAAACACCGGCGTACCCAGGCGGTGCACGCTCGCCGAGTAGGCCTTGAAGAAGCGGGTGGTATCGGCGTCGATCTCGCTGACCAGGCCGGCCTTGATGCCTTTCCTCACCATCGCGCGCTGCTTGCGCGGAATGGCCGTCATGTTGGCCTCGATTTCGGGTTCGATGGCCTTCTTGAACGTGACGTACAGATCCTTGGTCGGCCAGTGGACATGCTGCGCGCTCTGGTTGCGGTATTCGAGCGCGCCGACCCCGAGCTGTTTGGCCAGAGCCTGCGCGGCCTCGTCGAGCGCACGCCAGGCCGCGTCGTGGTCGGCCAGGATGCCGCCGTAGGCGCAGAACGGCAGCGATCCCAGGCTATGGCCGAACAGGCGGCTGTCGATTTCGGCCAGCGGCAGCACGCCTGCCAGTTCGCCGCCGCACTCGGCCAGCAGGAAGTGGCTGCGGTGGCCGAACGCATCCTCGATGACGCGCTTCCAGCCGGCGCGGTGAAAAAAGCTCGCGTCGGGGTGCGCCTGGACATAAGCATCCCAGCGCGCGGCGTCGTTCGCCTGCAGCGTCCGCACCGTGACTTCGGCCGCGGCGGCAGCGGGCATGGCAAGGGATTCGGCGAGTGTATTCAATGGGTAGGCAGGAACACGCGGTCGACGCGGTCCCATTCAAAATCGTTCAGCAGCCGGCGCAGCCTGTCCGGCATGCGCTGCAAGTTGACGTAGTGGCGGAAGCGCGTCCTGGCCGACAGCCCCGCCTGGCGCGGCTGTCCGGGATCGAGCTCCCACGGATGGAAATAAAACATGCACGGCGCCCGATCCTGCCGGTTGACGCGGCGCAGCATCCAGCGCGACATCGCGTAGGGCAGCAGGCGGAACCAGCCGCCGCCCGCCGCGGGCAGATTGCGTCCCAGCAGCGGCAGGGTGGTCGGCGGCAGTTCGAGGATGCCGTCCGCGCCATTCGGGCGGTGCGGAAAGCGCGGCGCGTCGGGCATGCCGTAGTGATCGTGGCGCACCGGGTAAATGCTGGAACTGTATACATAGCCGGCGTTTTCCAGCTCTTCGACCGCCCACCAGTTCGCTTGATTGATGGAAAAACTCGGCGCGCGGTAACCGCGCACGGCGACGCCGCCGAGGTCTTCGAGGATACGCTTGGCACGGACGATGTCGGCGCGGAATTCGGCCGGCGTGAGATCGGACGCGCGCTGATGGCCGTAGCCGTGGCTGGCCAGCTCATGGCCGTTGTCGACGATGCGGCGCACCAGTTGCGGATAGCGTTCGGCGATCCAGCCGAGGGTGAAGAAGGTGGCCTTGGCATCGGCCTCGTCGAGCAGGCCGAGAATGGCATCCACGTTGCGTTCGACCCGGCACGGCAGCGTGTCCCAGTCTTCGCGCCGGATGTGCGGCGCGAACGCCGACACCTGGAAATAATCCTCGACGTCGATCGACATGGCATTCTTCATTCAGACGGCCCGGATTCCTTTCTGCATCGGCAGCCAGCCCTTCAGCGTGTGGGCAATGCGCATCGCCGCGCGGCCATCCCAGTATTCGGGGATGCGCCCGCTCTTGCCGCCGTCCGCCATCATCTCGCCGAACGCAGCCCGGATCGCAGCGGGATCGGGCCCGACCAGGGTATTGGTGCCCTCGGCAATCGTGATTGGGCGTTCGGTATTTTCACGCAAGGTGAAGCAAGGCACGCCGAGCGCCGTGGTCTCTTCCTGGATGCCGCCGGAGTCGGTCAGCACCAGCTTGGCGTCGCGCATCAGCCCGAGCATCTCCAGATACCCCACCGGCGGCAGGACATGCAGGCCATCGAGCCTGGCGGTGAGGCCGAATTTCTCGATGTTGCTGCGCGTGCGCGGATGCAGGGGCATGACGACCGGCAGGCTGCGATTGATTTCGCCGACCGCATCCAGCAGCGCGGCGAGCGTGGCCGGATCGTCGACGTTGGACGGGCGGTGCAGCGTCAGCACCGCATACTGCGGCAGCGCCGTGCCGAGGGTCAGGCTGCCCGGCACCGCACGCGCGAGATTGCGGTGCAGGGTATCGATCATCACGTTGCCGACGAACTCGACGCGTGCGGGATCGATGCCTTCGCGCTGCAGGTTGGCGAGCGCGCTCTTCTCCGTGGTGAACAGCAAATCGGAAATCTGGTCGGTCAGCACGCGGTTGATTTCTTCCGGCATGCTGCGGTCGTAGCTGCGCAGGCCGGCCTCGACATGGATCACGCGCACGCCGCGCTTGGCCGCCACCAGCGCGCAGGCGAGGGTGGAGTTGACGTCGCCCACCACCAGTACCGCCTGCGGCTGCACGCTTCCGAGCACCGGCTCGAAGCGTCTCATCACTTCGGCAGTCTGCACCGCGTGGCTGCCGGAGCCGACTTCCAGATGGTGATCCGGGCGCGGAATGCCGAGATCGGCAAAAAAGCTGTCGCTCATCGCCGCGTCGTAATGCTGGCCGGTGTGCAGCAGTTGCGCGGCAATGCCGGTTTCGGCCAGCGCCGCCATCACCGGAGCGATCTTCATGAAATTGGGACGCGCACCTGCGACGCATAAAACCTGGGTCATGGCCGATCCTAATGCGCGGTGTCGGAGTGCCCGGACGATGCATCATCATCCGCCGCGGGGCGCTCACTCACGGTGTAGAGAATCTTGCGCACGATGGGCAGGATGCGGTTGATCGAACGCTCCATCTGCTCGACGCGCAAGGTCAGCAGCGCCGGGTCTTCGCTGTGCGGCGCGCTGCTCGCGGACAGGTGGTTGTTGACGCCGGTGGTGCCATGGAAATCCTGGTGCGCCACCTCGTTTTTCAGGTCGGAGATCACCTCGTTGACCTCGGCCTCGCCGAAATGGCCCTTCTCTTCGAGGAAGCCGAACAGCAGCAAGCGGTCGCAGGTGGTGTTGAGGCGACGCGGAATGCCGCCGGTAAAGCGGTGCAGCGCAGCAAACGCCGCGTCATCGAACCCCGGATTACCCTGCCAGCCGACGGTGCGCAGGCGATGCTCGATATAGCCGCGCGTCTCGTCGGCATCGAGCGGTCCCAGGTGGTACGAGGCGACCACGCGCTGGCGCAGCTGCTGCATGTCGGGGCTCTGCAGGATGCCGCGAAACTCGGGCTGCCCCAGCAGGAAGGTCTGGATCAGCGAGCGCTCGTTATTCTGGAAATTGGACAACATGCGCAGTTCCTCCACTGCGCGCGGTGTCAGGTTCTGCGCCTCGTCCACCACCAGCAGCGCGCGTTTGCCCTGGCGGCTGGCGGCGCCCAGAAAATCCTCCAGGTTTTTCAGCAGCGCGGATTTGGTCGGCCCCTCGTGCTCCAGCCCGAACGAAGCGGCCACGCTGCGCAGCGTGTCTTCGGCATCGAGCTGGGTCGACACCAGCTGCGCGGCCACCAGACTGTGGGCATCGAGCTGGCGGAACAGATTGCGCACCAGCGTTGTCTTGCCTGCGCCGACCTCGCCGGTGATGACGATGAAGCCCTCGCCCAGCGACAAGCCGTAATCCAGGTACGCCATCGCCCGCCTGTGTCCCTTGGAGCCGTAGAAAAAACGCGGATCGGGATTGAGCTGGAAAGGCTTGGCGCTAAAGCGGTAATAGTCTTCGTACATGGACGTTCCGTTGTCTGAGTGGGGCACAGCCCGTGCGCGCGCGGAATGCGATGCAACGGCTGTGCCATTCCGGAATGGCGGTCAGAAGCGCATGCCGACCGTAGCCGTGAGCCGGTTTTCGTCGTAGTCTGAATTCGCGGCGTTTGAATCCCGTTGAGTATGGCGGAAAACCAGCGCGCCGTTGAGCTGGTCGGTGAAGCTGTGGTTGAGGCCAAGACTGAAGCTGAGAATGCCGTCCTCCCGGGCCGCGCCGCCCGTCACTGCGCTGTCCAGGCTATTGCGGCTGAGCGACAGGCTGCTGTTGGCCGTGGTCTGGGGAGACAAGCGATAGCTGACGGAGCCGATCACGCCCTGAACATGGTCCTGCGCGTCGCGCAGCGCCTGATAGAGACGCTTGGTATCGTATACCGACAGCCCGAAATCGAATCGGCCAAGATTCCACGACACCCCGGCCGTCAGGCTCTTGATGATGTAAACGCCCTTGGTAATGCCGATGTTCTTCAGGCCAAGGGCGACCAGAACCGGGTCCGGCAAATTGCTTCTGCTTATTATCTGCCCTGCCGTATAGGGCCCCCAACAACTCGCCGGAGACGGTTCTGCGAGGTCGGCGGCAGGCCGCAGAAAAGGAAATGTTTCGCACACAAAAAACAACTTGCTGCTTTCTTCCAGCAACTGCTGCGTGATGTCGCCAACATCCTCGGAATAACGCAGGTTCCAGTTTGACGAGCGCGTGCGGTGGCTGCCGGCAAGGCTAAAGGTGCGGCCGAAATAGCGCTCGCCCACCGAGGCTTCGACGCTGGTGCGGCGCGTGGGCGACCAGCCGAAGCCGGCGCTGTAGGACGAGCCGCTGGTTCCGCTGGTGCTGAGGTAATCGTTCCAGTCCTGGCCCAGCGTGCCGAACACGCGGAATTTGCGGGTCAGCGCATAGCCTGCGGTGGCGCTGGCGCGTTCGAAGGTGGTATCCACGGCACTGCGGTTTTGCGCCTTGCGGATGGAGTAATTGAGCCCCCAGCTGAGATCGTCGAAGCGGGTGCCGCTGTTCAACCCCGCGCTGAACGAATTCGCGTTGGAATTGGCGGCGACGTCGTTCTCGAAAATCGCGCCGCTGGCGGTGTAGCGCGCCTGCGCGTTGGCGAAGGTACCGAGGCGCTTCCGGATGTAGGGGCTGATCGAGTAGGTGCCGACGGTGGCGCGGTTGCGGTTGTTGATTTCGGCGTCGGCGGGCGAGCCCAGCAAGGAGATGAGTTCCTGCGAGACGCGCGCGCTGCCGTCGACGAACAGGAAATCCTCGACCAGTTCGGCTTTGCCGGCGGCATTGAGGTTGTGGTAGAGGTCGTCGCTGGTGTCGCCGCCGAAGCGCGCCACGCCGGTCAGGCCATATTGCAGCGTGGCCTGCGCCCGGCGCAAGCCCCTGGAACGCAGCGTGAAGCCTGGGGTTGCGCTCAGGATCATCGCGTCTTCGGGCTTGGTCGCGCTTTGGTTGACGTTGTCGGTGTAAATGGCGGACGCATTCAGGGTCGGCTCGAAGCGCCAATCGGCGGCGGCTGCGGCAGGTGCGAATGCCAACGCGGTGAAAACAGAAACAGCGCCTGCGCGGAGAGCTTGCCGGTGCGGCGCCGGGCTGGCGCTGCCCGAGCGGAGCTTATTTTCCGGAACTGCCATAGTAGCCATAGTAGTAATCTGCGCCCGGGGTCGGGGTGGTCTTGTTCAGCAGCATGCCCACCACCTCGCATGACTGGATATGCCTCAGCGCCTCGCGCACCGCCTCCTGCGAGGTTTTTTCGGCTTCCACCACCATGACGATCTGCCCCATATGGGTGGCCAGCACGCTCGATTCGCTGGTCGCCAGCAGCGGCGGCGAGTCGAACAGGATTATACGGTCGGGATAACGATTCCCGATGTCCTCGACCAGGCGGGTCATGGCGGCGCTCGCCAGCAGTTCGGTTGCGCGCTTGTAGGTGCGGCCGGCCGGCAGCACCGTCAGCTTCGAGATGTCGGTCTTGATCAGCACGTCGGACAGCTTGAGATCCTTGTCCTGCAGCACATCCAGCAAACCCTTGTCGGCATGGATGCCGAGATATTCGGGCACGCGCGGCTTGGCGACGTCGGCGTCGATCAGCAGCACGGTGCGGTCCATTTCCATCGCCATCGAGATGGCGAGGTTGATCGCGCAGAAGCTCTTTCCCTCGCCCGGCAGCGAACTGGTGACCATGATGAGGTTGCCGTTCTTGACCCGCGCGGCGCCCTGGCCGAAGGCATTGGCAATCAGCGGGCGCTTGATGATGCGGAACTCTTCGGCGATCTGGCTTTTTTCGGCATCCGGCGCCACCACGCCCATGCGGTGCAGACGCGCCAGATTGATCGACTGCACCTGGCTGTTGCCTTCCGGCACCGCATCGCCATCCGGCGCGCTGAATATGGGTTCGACCGGAGTGGCGACGAAGGGCGTGGCATGGCTGCTGCGCTGCTTGTTGAGCGCGCTTTCGATCAGACTGTCCTGGCCGGCGAGGCTGCCGGCATCCCGTGATGCCGGTTCAAGTGACCCCGCTCCGATCTTGCCCGCTGCTTTTTCAATAATGCTCATGGTTTCTCCTAGCCCGCACGCGATACGACCAGCTGCAGGATCATCACCGCGCCGTATGCCGCGATCAGGCTGCCCAGCGCCGCCAGATAGGTCAGCAGGCCCTTGCGTTTGCGGCGGCGGGTTTCATCGGTTTCAACCCGCGACACCGCGCCCAGCAGCGGCAGGCCGGTCAGTTCGCGCAGCGCGCGGCGGTCGGCCACGGTGCGGCGCAGCTGGCTCAGCAGGAAAGCCACCGCCACGCCCGCACCGAGACCGCCCAGGGTCACCAGCGACAGCAGCAGCGGGCGGTTGGGCCACGCCGGCTGGCTCGGCACGAAGGGTGGATCGATCACCCGGAAATCGACCGTATCGGTCTTGCTCTCGACTTCGCCGGACATGGTGACGGACTCGCGGCGCTTCAGCAGCGCATCGTAGTTCTGGCGATACACGTCGTAGTCGCGCATCAACTGGGTGTATTCCTGCTCCACCTGCGGAATCATGTTGGACGCATTGCGCAGTTCACCGTAGCGGCGCTGATATTCGGCCACCCGCGCGCCCAGCGAGGAGACCGTTGCGTCGGCCTCGGCGATGGCAATGGTGAGCTGTTGATAGACCGGGTTCTGGATCCTGGCGCCTGCCGGGTCGGTCTTGCGCTCGGCCAGATCGATTTTCTTCTGCGCCTCCAGCTTGTCGATCAGACGCTTGGTCGCCTGGATGTCGGGATGCAGGTCGGTGTATTGCAGACGCAGCTGGTCCATCTGCTTTTGCAGCGCCTGGATGCGACCGTCGATCTCGCTGTTGGTCGATACCGCGGCGGCGGCCGCGGTGAGTTCCGGCTCTTCGTCGGCCAGCTGTTGCTTGAGCTGATTCCGGCGGTTGACGGCTTCCTGCTGGTCGAGCTGCGCCTGCCGCAACTGGCCGCTCGCTTCCGCCAGCTTGGCATAGTAATCGCCGCCCTGCCCCGGCATCATGCCGATGTGCTTCTGCTTGAATTCCTTGAGCGCGTTTTCGGCGTCGGTCAGCTTTTGCTGGTATTGCTGCAGCTGCTCTTCGATGAAGCGCTGCGAGCTGGAGATGTCCTGGCGGGTCTTGCCCAGGCTGGTTTCCACGAAAATGGTCAGCAGCGACTGCACCACTTTCTTGGCGAGATCGCCGTTGGCATCCTGATAACTGATGGTGTAGAGGTTTTCGCGTCCGGCGTCGGCGATGGAAATCTTGCTCGCCAGGCCGTTCAGCATTGCTTCGGTCTGTTCGGGCGTTTTCGCCTTCACGTCGAGGTCGGTCATGCGCGCGACCCGTTCCAGCGTCGGGCGGCTGACCAGCTGTCGCGTCATCAGCTTGATCTGCTGCTCGACATTGGGTTCGGCCGCCAGCCCCGACAACAACGGCTTCAACAGCGTTTGCGTATCCACATAGACGCGCGCCGACGCCTGATAGCGGTCGGGAATCATCATCACCCAGGTCCAGCCGACAATGCACACCAACCAGGCCATCGCCACGCCCCACCAGCGTCGCTGCCAGGCGGCTTTGGCATAACCCAGAATTTGTTGCAGCATTTGATCCATGCGGACGTCCCACCATCAATAAAGTACCCGCCAGCCTGAGGCTTGGGCACAAGCGCCGCCCGGGGCGGCGCAGACAAACCTAGAACAGGCTTTCGGGCACCACCAGCACATCGCCTGGACGCATATCGACGTTGGCCGAAATGTCGCCGCCTTTCAGCAGGTCGTCCAGGCGCACGCCGAGGCGCTCCTGTTTGCCGTCCACGGTACGCAGAATGTAGGCCTTGTTGCCTGCGGCGAAATCGGTGAGGCCGCCGACCGAAATCATCAGGTCGATCAGGCTCATTTTTTCACGGTAGTTCAGTGCCTGCGGCTTGGCCGCTTCGCCGACCACGCGGAGTTGCTGGTCGAACGGCCCGATACCGCCGGCGACGATGACGGTGACGATGGGTTCCTGGATGTATTTGGCGAGTGCCTTCTCGATGTCGCGCGCCAGCTGGCTGGGGGTCTTGCCGGAGGCCTGGATATCCTCGACCAGATTCATGGTCATCTTGCCGTCGGGACGCACCGGGAAGCTGCCGGATACCTCGGGATTGCGCCAGACGAACACCTGTACCGAGTCGCCCGGCCCGACCAGATAGTTCCAGTCGTAGCTGCCCGTCTGCGCGGGGGCGGGCGGATAGGTCGGCGTGCTGGAACAGCCCGCCATGGCGGTCATGGCCAGCACCACACCGACGCGTGCAATGCGCTTGTCGATCGTAAACATTTCCACCCTCCCTTATAGGCTGTTAATCCGCTGGCATTATGCCAGAGCGAATTAAAAATCCGTTTCATCGCCAAAGACAGCAAGCAAGCCGCGGACCAAACCGCAAACGCTTCGGCACCTTGATAAACAAGGAGTTGCGCGCACCCCGCCCCGCCAGGGACGTCGGCCACTCGACAACGGTGTCGTAAGGCTGTCGCCTGCCGCGGTATCATGCCGTCCATGAGCCCTTACACAGTCGACAGCCTCGATGCCCTGCGCCAGCACATCCGCGAATTTGCGCGTGCCCGCGCCTGGGAACGCTACCATACTCCCAAGAACCTGGCGATGGCGCTGAGCGTGGAGGCAGCAGAGCTGCTTGAGCCCTTCCAGTGGCTGACGGCGGAACAAAGCCACCACTTGAACGCCGAACAGCATGAGGCGGTGCGCCAGGAAATTGCCGACGTGCTGATCTATCTGACCCGGCTGGCCGACGTGCTGGAGATCGATCTGCTCGAGGCCGCCGCCGACAAGCTGACGATCAATGCGCGCAAATATCCCATCGACCGGGCGCATGGCAACGCACTCAAATACTCGGATTTTTCGGATGACTGACCTGTATTTCAAACACCACGTCTTTTTCTGCACCAACCAGCGCGACGACGGTGCCAAATGCTGCGGCGCATCCGGCGGCCAGCACATGCGCGACTACCTGAAGAAGAAGGTCAAGCACGCCAATCTCAATGGCGAAGGCAAATGTCGTATCAACAGCGCCGGCTGTCTCGACCGCTGCGACGAAGGTCCGCTGCTGGTCGTCTACCCGGAAGGCGTCTGGTACACCTACGTGGACGAAACCGACATCGATGAAATCTTCGAAGTCCACCTCAAACAGGGGCGTATCGTCGAACGCTTGCAGTTGAAGTGACCCGCCCGGGCAAAGCGGCCAGCATGAAGCGTTACAAGCTGCGCATCCCGGTGCCGGCCGGCAAACTGGAGACCGTGATCGACGACCCCGAGAACGGACGCCGCGGGCTGCTGCTGGTCGCGCACCCGCACCCGCTGCACGGCGGCAGCCTCGACAACAAGGTCGTCACCACCCTGGCCAAGGCGGCCAACGAAGCGGGCTGGGTCAGCGTGCGCCCGAATTTCCGCGGCGTCGGCATGAGCGACGGCGAATTCGACGCCGGCGTCGGCGAAGCCGAGGATTTGCTGGCGGTCGCCCGCTTCGTCGAAGCCAGCTACCCCGGCCTGCCCTGGGTCCTGGCCGGATTCTCGTTCGGCGCCTTCGTGCAGCACCGGCTGCGCCAGCAACTCCCCGCACAGCGGCTGATCCTGGTCGCGCCGGCGGTCACCATGTACGAATTCGACCCGGTGCCGCCCGACACCGTGGTGATCTACGGCGACGCCGACGAACTCATTCCACCCACGGCCATTCGCCTGTGGGCGGAGCAGCAGCAGCTCTCCACCAAAATCGTCCCTGAAGCCGGACACTTCTTTCACGGCAGGCTCAAGGAGTTGAAGCAGGCTTTTACTGAGGCCTGCCCGTGCTGAAGGTGCGCGGCCTCACCAAACGCTATGGCGGCACCGAAGTGGTGCGCGGGGTCGACCTGCACGTGCGGCGCGGCGAGTGCTTCGGCCTGCTCGGCCCCAACGGCGCCGGCAAGACCACCACCCTGCGGCTGCTGCTGGGGCTGATCGAACCCGACAGCGGCAGCATCGAACTGGCCGGCATTGCGGTGCCGGAACACGCGCGCGAGGCGCGCATGAAAGTCGGCGTGGTGCCGCAAATGGACAACCTCGATCCTGATTTCAGCGTACGCGAAAACCTGCTCACCTACGGCCGCTATTTCGGCATGGCCAAGTCCGCCATCGTCGCACGCGTGCCCGAGCTGCTCGAATTCGCCGGGCTCGCCAGCAAGGCCGACGCGCCGATCGTGCAGCTGTCGGGCGGCATGAAGCGGCGGCTCACGCTGGCGCGCGCGCTGGTGCACGACCCCGACATCCTGTTCCTCGACGAGCCCACCACCGGGCTCGACCCGCAGGCGCGCCATCTCATCTGGCAGGGACTGCGGCGCCTGCTTAACGAGGGCAAGACCATCGTTCTCACCACGCATTTCATGGACGAGGCCGAGCGGCTTGCCGATCGCCTCGTCATCCTCGACCATGGCCGCGTCGTCGCCGAGGGCGCACCGCGCGCGCTGATCGAATCGCACATCGAGCCCGCCGTGGTCGAGGTGTTCGGCGAAGACCTGGCCGACTGGACGCACGCGCGCGCGGCCAGCCTGTGCCAGCGCTTCGAAACCGTCGGCGAGACCCTGTTCTGCTATACCGCCAGCCCCGATACCGTGATCGCTGCGCTGAAACAGGCGCCTGCGCTGCGCTACCTGCACCGGCCGTCGAATCTGGAAGACGTGTTCCTCAAGCTGACCGGACGCGATTTGAGGGATTGAGCGCATGACGCATTTTTTTCACCTCCCGCGCCTGTCGTGGCGCTTCATCCCGGTATGGCGACGCAACTACCTGGTATGGAGAAAACTGGCCATCCCGTCCATCCTCGGAAATCTGGCCGACCCCATGCTGTACATGCTGGGCCTGGGATATGGCCTCGGCAGCCTGCTGCCGGACGTCGGCGGCATGCCCTACCTGACCTTTCTCGCCGCCGGCACGGTCGCCTACAGCACGATGAACGCCGCCACGTTCGAGGTGCTGTACTCGAGCTTCTCGCGCATGCACGTGCAGCGCACCTGGGACGCCATCCTCAACGCGCCGCTCACGCTCGACGACGTGATGCTCGGCGAACTGCTCTGGGCGGTGGCCAAGAGCCTTCTGTCCGGGCTGGCGATCCTGGGAGTGATCTGGGGACTGGGCCTGTACGGTAGTTTCTGGATGACGCTGTGGCTCATCCCTGTGGTGGCGCTGGTCGGTTTTTGTTTCGGCGGCATGGGCCTGGTCATGAACGCGGTATCGCCGAGCTACGATTTTTTCCTCTACTACTTCACGCTGATAATCACGCCGATGGTGCTGCTGTGCGGCGTGTTCTTCCCGGTATCGCAACTGCCGCCGCTGCTGCAAAACGTGTCGGCCTGGCTGCCGCTCTCCCACGCGATCGACCTGGCACGCCCGCTGGTACTGGGAAAAACACCCGGCGATATTGTCCAGCATGGGGCTGCACTGTGCGCGTACGGCTTCGCCGGCTATGTCATCGCGCTCGCCCTGACTCGCAGGCGGCTTCTGAAATAACCGGGTGTTGAAGTGCCGACGAAAGCGGCGGTTGCTGGACGCTGCAGGCACGGCAAAATTAACGCCATACGCGACAGGGTGCGGCTTATGTCTGTGCGGATGGATGGAACGGGAATTGCAACAGTGTCCGAACCCTCCACTTCCGTGCCGCCGTCATGCCCAGAAAGCCCTCTGCCTCACGCTCACGAGCCCGTCGTATCGGACTGCTCGGTCTGCTGCTCACCGTGCTGCTCACCCCGGCCGGGATCATCGTGGGCGCCGTCACCGCTGCCGCCCTGGTCGGCGGCGCGTTCCATCTGAATCGCGCCGCGTCTGACGCACCCGCCACGCCCCCGCATTCCCTTTCCGTAAAGACAGGCCAGCCGCAGCATCTCAGCATCGAGGACGACGGAAAACCCGTAATCCTCGTCATGACTGAAGATGAAATCGGGGCAGGCGGCGGCGTGAACCGCTTCGATCCGGCCAGCCCGCTGTTCGCCGGCCTGGCCGGCAACCGCCCGGCCGGCGCAGTGCGTGAAGGCCTGCCCCGCGGTATCGCACCGAGTCCGCCTCCCCTGGCAGGACCACTCGGCAGCGGCCACACGCCCGCAACCGGCCCGCTGCCAAACGATGTGCCGAAAGTGCCGACCGGCGGCCCGTCCAGCCCCCCTGTCGCCGGAGGCCCGCACCCCGCCACCGGCAATGACGAACCGCACGGCGAGCCGAGCGGCCCGACGAAGCCGGAAAAAATCCTGCCTCCGTTGAGCTTTGATCTTCCGCCCCAAGGCAACCCGCCGCTGACGACTGGCCTGCCCGAAGAGACGTTGCCCGGTCCCGATACGCTGCCTGGCACGTCGATCCCACCCCTGGCCGGTAACCCGCTCGATACGCTAACGTCACCACCGGGTACACAAAGCGGAGCACGGACGAACGCCGTACCGGAACCGTCGCTACTGGGATTGATGCTACTGGGCGGGATTGCCATGGCCTGGGCGGGGCGCCGCCGCGCGCGCGGGTCCGCTCCGGCCGACCGAGCGCCCTAACCTTCGATACCGGCCGCCTGCTGGTCGGCGTGATAGCTCGATCGCACCATCGGCCCGCAGGCTGCATGCCTGAAGCCCATCGCCAGCGCCTCCTGCTCGAACTGCGCGAAGCGTTCGGGGGTGACGAAACGCAGCACTGGCAGATGGTGCTGCGAGGGCTGCAGATACTGGCCGAGGGTGAGCATGTCGACGCCGTGCGCGCGCAGGTCGCGCATCACCTGCAGAATCTCGTCATCCTCCTCGCCCAGCCCCAGCATCAGGCCGGATTTGGTCGGGATGCCGGAATGGCGTGTCTTGAAGTCCTGCAGCAGCTTCAGCGAATGCGCATAGTCGGCACCGGGGCGCGCCGCCTTGTACAGGCGCGGCACGGTTTCCAGGTTGTGGTTCATCACGTCGGGCGGCGCGCCGTCGAGCATGTCCAGCGCCTTGTCGAGACGGCCGCGGAAATCCGGGGTGAGGATTTCGATGCGGGTGGCCGGCGACTTTTCGCGCACCGCCGCGATGCACTGCGCGAAATGCGCGGCGCCGCCGTCGCGCAGATCGTCGCGGTCGACGCTGGTGATCACCACGTATTGCAGCGCCATCAGCGCGATCGTCTCGGCCAGGTGGCGCGGCTCGTCGGCGTCCGGCGGCAGCGGCGTGCCATGGCCGACGTCACAGAACGGGCAGCGCCGCGTACAGAGGTCGCCGAGGATCATGAAGGTGGCGGTGCCGTGGCCGAAGCACTCGCCAAGGTTTGGGCACGAGGCCTCCTCGCACACCGTGTGCAGCTTCGCTTCGCGCAGGACGCCCTTCAGCCGCGCCACGTTCGGCACGTTGGGCGACTTGGCGCGAATCCAGGGCGGCAGGCGCATGCGCGGCTGCGGCACGATCTTGATCGGGATGCGCGCGGTCTTGGCGGCGCCTTTGTGCTGGAGAGGGTCTGCCATAGTATGCTCGGGACAACGTCGGAAATATCAACTCTTGGGATTTTAGCTTATGCGCCTATCGACCCTGACCCTGCTGGCTGCATGGAGTACCGCCTCCATTGCCGGCACCGATTTCAGCGTGGATGCGGAAACCGGGCTGGCCACCTGGCAAGCCGAAAGCGGCGCCATCCAGGTGCGCCTGACCCAGATCAGCCCGGACCAGGCGCGCGGTTTTTATCAGGCGCGCGGCTTTTCCGCCGCGGCGGCGGAACGCTACGCCGCCGAATGCATCTTCATGACGGTGGTACGCAATATCGGCGAGGCGCCGATTCAGCACCGCCTGGCCGACTGGCGCTATGAACCGGCCGGGCAACCGCCACGCGCCATCCGCAGCAAGGTCGAGTGGGAACGCATCTGGAAACGGCAGGGCGTGAACGAGGCCGCGCGCATCGCCTTCAACTGGGCGCAGTTCCCCGCCGCACAGACCTTCGCGCCGGGGGACTGGAACCAGGGCATGACGACCTACAGCGTGCCGCGCAACGGCCAATTCGACCTGCGCTTCGTCTGGCGCGCGGGCGGCAAAACCCATTCAGGAAAACTCGAACAGGTGAGGTGTACAAATGAAACGTCTTGATCGCATCGCGGGCACGCTGCTGGGGGCGGCGCTGATATTCGGCATACCGGCCGCGACCGGCACCCACGCAGCAGACCTCCCGCCGCTGTCCCACAGCCTGACGAAGCAGGCGCCCAAGCCCGCTCCGGCACTCAAGCTGAAAGACATCGACGGCGCAACGCACGATCTGGCGAAGCTCAGGGGCAAGGTCGTGCTGATCAATTTCTGGGCAACCTGGTGCCCGCCGTGCCGGCGCGAAATGCCGTCGATGGAACGTCTGTCGCAGGCGCTCAAAGGTGAAGACTTTGTGGTGCTGGCAGTGGATGTCGGTGAAGACGCCGACACCATCCACGCCTTCACCAGCCAGCTCGACGCCACGCTGCGCTTCCCCATTCTGCTCGACAGTACGAGCCGCGCCATGCAGGCCTGGAAAGTGGCGGGGCTGCCGACTACCTTCCTGGTCGACAAGCAGGGACGGATTGCTGCCAGTGCCATCGGCGGACGCGAGTTCGACCACCCCGAAATCGTCCGGGCGATCCGCGAACTGCTCGGGAAATGATTCAGCCTTGCGCCGCCCCTGCCTGGTTTCGGCGGCGCTCAAGGCCGGACAACGGCGCGGTGGTGCTGATGCATGGCGCCACAAGAAGCAGTAGGAACACCCATCAGCCGGCAAGCGGATCAAGCATAGATCGCGCTCAGCAAGTACCGGGACAGCGCCTGCTCCGCGTCGGAAACGGATAGTTCCACACCGAGGTCGCGGCATTGCGTCACCGCCATGCCTGCGTAGCCGCAGGGATTGATGGCGTCGAACGGCGCCAGGTCCATGTCGACGTTGAGCGCCAGCCCGTGGTAAGTGCAGCCGTGCTTCACGCGCAGGCCGAGCGCGGCGATCTTGGCGCCGCCGGCATACACGCCCGGCGCCCCCGCC
>DAOMWT010000053.1:0-17014 GCA_035436705.1 Thiobacillus sp.
AGCATCGTCGGCGCGACGGTCGGCGCGGTGCTGGGCGGCCTGGGCGGCGCGGCCACGGAAGAGGCGGTGACCCGCCAGAAAGGCGTGGAAATCACCGTCAAGCTCGACTCCGGACGGCTGATCGCCATCACCCAGGCGGCGGACGAGGCGTTTCGGGTCGGCGACCGCGTGCGCGTGTTGTCGGGCGGAGGAACGACGCGCGTGACGCATTGACGCGCGGCGGGCTGGCGGGTCATCGTTTCGCAACCTGAACGTCACGCCGGATTAACAGCGGCTCTCTAAGCTGGGCGCATTCCGTCAACGGGAGAGCTCAATGCTCGATGTCCGCACCAATCTTCAAGCCACCTCCGCCTGCCGCTACCACGTGTCGCTGGCAGTCGACGACAACGAGATCCGCGAAGCGCAGCGCCTGCGCTACACGGTGTTTGCCGAGGAAATGGGCGCGCGCCTGCCGTCCGTCCTGCCGGGGCACGATATCGATCTGTACGATCCGTTCTGCGACCACCTGCTGGTGCGCGAACTCGCCAGCGGCGAAGTCGTCGGCACCTATCGCATCCTGCCTCCCGAAGCCGCCAAGCGCGTCGGCAGCTATTATTCCGAACAGGAATTCGACCTCACCCGGCTGGGCTTTCTGCGGCCGCGCATGGCCGAGCTGGGGCGTTCGTGCGTGCACCCGGTGCATCGCTGCGGCAGCGTGATCGCCCGCCTGTGGATGGGACTGGCCGATTACATGACGCGCTACGGCTATGAAACCATCGTCGGCTGCGCCAGCGTCGGCATGGCCGACGGCGGCCACATCGCGGCGAGCGTGCACCGCCAGCTGGCCGCACGCCATCTCGCGCCGATCGAGTGGCGCGTCACCCCGCGCACCCGCCTGCCGGTCGAATCGCTCGACGATGGCCGGGATGCCGCGCTGCCGCCGCTGATCAAGGGCTACACCCGGCTCGGCGCGATGATCTGCGGGGAGCCGGCCTGGGATCCCGACTTCAACACCGCCGACCTGCTGATGCTGCTGCCGATGGCGCAACTCAACCGCAGTTATGCCCGCCGTCTCATCGTTTGAGTCTTACAATGCACGGGTGAGTCTTGCCCGCTTCCCTCCCTCTTTTCGCCGCGCCATCCGCATCGGCCTGCTGGGGCTGCATCTCGTCTGGGGCGTGACACTGGCCGGGCTGGTGTTTCCGCTGCTCGGCCCGGCGCAACGCGACCGCCGCATCATGGCCTGGTCGCGGCGTCTGCTCGGCGTACTGGGCGTGCAGGCACGCACGGCTGCCGCCCCCAGCCTGCCGGGCGGTGCGCTGCTGGTATGCAACCACGTCTCGTGGCTGGACATTTACCTGATCTACGCTGCCCAGCGGGTGCACTTCGTCTCCAAGGCCGAGGTGCGGACGTGGCCGGTGGCAGGCTGGCTGGCGCACAAGACCGGCACCCTGTTCATCGAACGCGGCCGCCGCACCGACACCGCGCGCATCAACAGCGAAATGCGCGCGCTGATGGAGGGCGGTGCCTGGGTGGCGGTGTTCCCCGAAGGCACCACCGGCGACGGACGCGGGCTGCGGCGCTTCATGCCGTCGCTGCTGCAGCCGGCGGTCGAGCTGAACTGCCCGATCGTGCCGGCCGCCCTGCGTTACCGCACGCTCGACAACGACTACAGCGCCGCGCCCGCGTACATCGACGACATCAGCATGTGGCAAAGCCTGAAACGGATCGTCGGCGAACCCGGCCTCATCGCCGAACTCCAGTTCGGGGAGCCGATCCCGCCGAACGGCCACCGGCGCGAACTGGCCGCGCAGGCGGAAGCGGCCACCGCCCGGCTTCTGGGCACGGCCGCGGCAAGCGCAGCGGCGGCGGGCACACCGCTTACGGGCGGCCGGGACGCTGCATCTGCGGGCACTGCACCGCAAACGCCTGGCGGTCCTCCAGCCTGACTGCGGTCAGCTTCCCGCCCCACAGGCAGCCGGTATCCAGCGCGACCAGGCCGCGGCGGTTGACCAGCCCGAGCGTCGACCAGTGGCCGAAGACCAGCGTCGCCGCCGCGCTCTGCCGTCCCGGCACCTCGAACCACGGCAGCCAGCCGGCCGGCTGCGTGCCGGGCGCCCCCTTGTGGTGGAATTCCATCTCGCCCGCCGGCGTGCAGTAGCGCAGCCGGGTGAAGGCGTTGACGATCACCCGCAGCCGCTCGATGCCCTGCAAATCCTCATCCCAGGCCACCGGCGCATTGCCGTACATCTGCGCGAAGAAATCGCGGTAATGCGCGCCCTGCAACACGGCCTCGGCCTCAGCCGCCCGCTGCATCGTGTCGTCCACCGTCCAGGCCGGCAGCACGCCCGCATGCACCATCAGGAAATCGCCTTCGCGCCAGGCCAGTTTGCGCTGGCGCAGCCAGGCCAGCAACTCGTCGCGGTCGGGCGCCGCCAGAACCGCATCGAGCGTGTCGCCCTTGTGCGCACGGCCGTAGCCTTCGGCCAGCGCCAGCAGGTGCAAATCGTGATTGCCGAGCACGCTGATGGCCGCGCTGCCCAGACTTTTGACGAAGCGCAACACCGCCAGCGAATCCGGCCCGCGGTTGACCAGGTCGCCGACCAGCCACAGCCGGTCGGCTGCCGGGTCGAACTTCACTTCATCGAGCAAACGCAAAAGGGAGGTTTGGCATCCCTGAGGATCGCCAATGGCATAGGTGGACATATAAAATACGCTTTGAACATTTGTACGCTGTGTTGACCCGCATCATAGCGCTCCCGCCTGAACCTCTTGTGACGCCTGCGCCATGACCCCCCTGATCCGCCTGTTTTTCCGCACCCTCCGCCTCGTCTTCACACCCTTCCTGCTGCTGGGCAACTGGTTCACCCAGCCCCGCGGCATCGTGCGGCCGGCCGCCGAACAGGCAGTGGTCGACGCCCGCACCCGCAGCCTCGCCCTCTACCATTTTCCCGCCTGTCCGTTCTGCCTCAAGACCCGGCGCACGATACGGCGGCTGTCGCTCGACATCGAGCTGCGCAACGCGCAGCACGCAGGCCCGCACCGCGCCGCCCTCATTGCAGGCGGCGGCAAGCCGCAGGTGCCCTGCCTCGCCATCACCGATGCCAGCGGCAGCGTGACCTGGCTGTACGAATCCGACGCCATCAACGCGTATCTCGACCACGAATTCGGCACGGCATGAGCCTGCTTGCCGCGCTCAACCCGCCGCAGCGCGAAGCGGCGAAGTATCTCGACGGCCCCTTGCTGGTGCTGGCGGGTGCCGGCTCCGGCAAGACGCGCGTCATCACCCACAAGATCGCCTACCTGATCGGCGAATGCGGCTACAAGCCGGGCTCGATCGCCGCCATCACCTTCACCAACAAGGCCGCGCGCGAGATGGCCGAGCGCGCCGCCAAGCTGACGCAGGGCGATGCCTTTAATAAAATCAGCACCAAGGGGCTCATCGTCACCACCTTCCACTCGATGGGCCTCAGGATGCTGCGCGAGGACGCGAAGTTCGCCGAGCTGAAGCCGGCGTTCTCGATCCTCGATTCGGCCGACGCCGCCGGCATCGTGTCGGAGATCATCAAGACCACCGACAAGCAGGAAATCCGTCGCGCGGTCTCGCGCATCTCGCTGTGGAAGAACGAGCTGAAGTCGCCCGCCGTCGCGCTCGCCAGCGCCGAGGACGACAACGCCCGCGTCTACGCGAAGATCTACGACCGCTACGACGCCACCCTGCGCGCCTACCAGGCGGTCGATTTCGACGATCTCATCCGCCTTCCCGCTGAATTATTGGACACGCATGCCGAGCTGCGCGAAAAGTGGCAGAACCGCCTGCGCCACATCCTGGTCGACGAATACCAGGACACCAACGTCGCGCAGTACCGCCTGCTGCAGAAGCTCACCGGCGTGCGCGCGGCGTTCACCGCGGTCGGCGACGACGACCAGGCGATCTACGGCTGGCGCGGCGCCTCGGCCGACAACCTGAGGCAGTTGAACGAGGACTACCCGCATCTGCACGTGGTCAAGCTGGAGCAGAACTACCGCTCGACCATCCGCATCCTCAAGGCCGCCAACAGCCTCATCGCCAACAACCCCAAGCTGTTCGAGAAGCGCCTGTGGAGCGACCTCGGCCACGGCGACGCGATCCAGGTGATGCCCACCAAGGACGACGAGCACGAGGCCGAATCGGTGGTGATGCGCCTCTTGTCGCACAAGTTCCAGCATCGCACCGAGTGGCGCGACTACGCGATTCTGTATCGCGGCAACTACCAGGCACGCGTGTTCGAGCAGGCGCTGCGCAACGAAAAGGTGCCGTATCAACTCTCGGGCGGGCAATCGTTTTTCGACCGCTCCGAGATCAAGGACTTGATCGCCTACCTGCGCCTGATCGCCAACAGCGACGACGACCCGGCGTTCATCCGCGCCGTCACCACGCCCAAGCGCGGCATCGGCGCCGCCACGCTGGAAAAACTGGGGCAGGTGGCAGCCACCCTGCACGTCAGCCTGTTCGAAGCCACCTTTTCAGCCGCAGCGGCCGCACAGATTGGCGAGCGCCAGCTGGCGCCGCTGATCGAATTCTGCAACTTCATCAACCGCATCGAGGAGCGCGTCGTCCGCGAACCGGCTGGCGAAGTGCTGAACGACCTGCTGAAATCGATCGACTACGAGATTTATATTTTCGACCAGGACGAAGCGCGCGCCGCGCAAAGCAAGTGGAACAACGTGATGGAGTTCGTCGCCTGGATTGCCAAGAAGGGCGAGGAAGACGACAAGAACCTGCTGCAGATCACGCAGACCATTGCATTGATCACCCTGCTGGAAGGGCGCGAGGAAGAGGAGCCCGATGCGGTTCGACTTTCCACCCTGCACGCCGCCAAAGGCCTGGAATTCGGCCACGTGTTCCTGGTCGGCATCGAGGAAAACATCCTGCCGCATCGTGATGCGGTCGATGAAGGCCGGCTGGAAGAAGAACGCCGCCTGATGTACGTGGGCGTCACGCGCGCCAAGAAATCGCTCACGCTGTCCTATTGTTCGCGCCGCAAACGGGCGCGCGAGTCGGTCGCCTGCGACCCGTCGCGCTTCATCGAGGAACTCGGCGACGACGTGCGCATGCCGGACAAGCCCACCACCGCCGACGCCAAGGCCAGCGGCAGCAACCAGTTGGCGGCATTGAAAGCCATGCTGGGGTAAGTCTGAACCCGATAGAGCGTCCATTAGCAGTCTGCTCAAACCCGCCTATTGTTGCGCATCGCGCAACACACTAGAATACATTGCATGATCGCCACGTTTCGACACAAGGGCTTGAAGCGGTTTTTTGAGTCCGGAAGCCAGGCCGGCATTCAGCCACCGCATGCAAAACGTCTGCGTATGCAATTGGCCGCGCTTGATACGGCGCAGACGATTGATGATATGGACATTCCGGGCTTCCGCCTGCATCCGCTCAAAGGTGAGGATCGCGGCCGCTGGTCGATATGGGTGAATGGAAACTGGCGTATTACATTTGAGTTTCAGAGTGGAAATGCCCACGTTCTGGATTACGAGGATTATCACTGATGACCATGCACAACCCCCCGCACCCCGGTGAATTCATCCAGCAAATTTACCTGGAGCCCAACGAACTGAGTGCCCGCGAACTCTCGTCCCGGCTCGGCGTTGCCGCCTCGACCCTGAATCGCATTCTGAAAGGCAGCAGCGGGATCAGCCCTGAAATGGCGCTGCGCCTATCCAAAGCGCTTGGCCGCTCGCCGGAAAGCTGGCTCGCCATGCAGGATAGTCATGACCTGTGGCAAGCCAGGCAGGTTGTGGACTTGCGCGATATCGAAAGGATCAAATTCAGTGCGGCATAAAGCCCGTACGAATCAGGATCGTTGGCTCGTGTAACGGAAGGCCACCAGTTTATCGAACTGGAACCTTTGTTCGGCTCAGTTCAATCAATGGCCGCAACCGACCCTGAAGAGACGGTCGAGGGATGTTCGTCGAATGCCTGCTTATCAATCAGACAACGGCCTTTCGTAAACGGACGCTATCAATTTTTAAACTACTGGGGTTCACTGTCGTTTGTATTCATATCCAATTTATTTAACGAATTGTTTACGGCCCCGGCTTCTTTGAATTGTTGTAAAGGCTTCTTTATGGAAACTGATCCCCCATTGGCAAACGTCGACACCGAATTTCGCACTGTTGACCTCATACTAAATTCCAGTGCGGATACCTGTGGCGTGGATGCTTTCGCTCTCGCGCTCATCAAGGTGGAAAAACAGCTTCGTAGGCTATTTACACATCTGGTTTTCCAATTTCCATGCTTCTCAAGTACTGATGCCCCGACACTACGAGCAACTTTGAATGACAAGAAAGTTTATTTCCATGGATTGGAAAAAGGGTTCAACGCCCTCTATCCAGTTTCTGTGGAGAAACTTGTTGGTCTATCACATGGCAACTTGCGCGCAAGAATCAGGGATGCAACGGCGTACCGAAACAAGATTTTTCATGGGCAACTCACTGACCAAGGTCTCACAAGAGATGACCTTGTTGATCTGACGCACGATCTGCGTTTGTGGTGCGAGGTATTGGCAAACAGCGCACAAGCTGAGTTCGGATACGATGGCTTCGCCCGCAATTCATTCCAGAAATCGCAGATACCAGATATTGCCAGTCGCCTATTGGAAAAATTTTCCAATATTGATAGCTACGAAGCATTCATCGAGCAGCATATGGAACGCAAGAAACATGGAGAAAAATTTTGACCTCATCGAAATCGATATTTGTAGTGATGCTATTGGTGACGAGCTTGCTCATTGCATGCTCTGATCAAAAATCCGCTGAAAGCGCCGCCAAAAATAAAGCGGCTCCTGCAAAAGAATTAACTGCGGAAGAAAACGTCACCAAGTGGAGAAAGGATGCAGAAGCTGGTAACACCGAAGCTCAACAGAATTTAGGTGACGCGTATCACTACGGTAAAGGCGTGCCCAAGGATGACGCCCTGGCTGTTGCGTGGTGGCGCAAGGCGGCGGAGCAAGGCAGCCCTGATGCCCAGCATAGGCTTGGGCAGGTTTACGATGTCAACAGCTACTACGGTTTGAAACTGGGGGTGCCCAAGGATACAGCTCAAGCCATGATGTGGTATCGCAAGGCGGCGGAGCAAGGGCATGCAGGGGCCCAGTTCGGTCTTGGTTTGATATACGCCAACGGTGATGGTGTACCCAAGGATGCTGCCCAAGCTGTGGTGTGGTACCTCAAGGCGGCGAAACAAGGGAATGTTGATTCCCAAGTCAATCTTGGAGCGATGTACGACGACGGGGAAGGCGTGCCCAAGGATGCTGCCCAAGCTGTAGCTTGGTGGTACAAGGCCGCAGAGCAAGGCGATAAGGATGGCCAATCTAACCTTGGGAATAAGTATTACAACGGTGATGGTGTACCCAAGGATGCTGCCCAAGCTGTGGTGTGGTACCGCAAGGCTGCGGAACAAGGCCAAATTTATGCACGTATAAGACTGGCCAACATGTACTGGCGTGGACAAGGAGTGCTTCAAGACAAGGTACGTGCCTATATGTGGCTTAACTTGGCGGCCGCACAGGGTGATGAGGAAGCTATCAGGGGGCGGGACAAGGCCGAAGCCTGGATGGCCGCTGACCAAATTGCCGAAGCCCAACGCCTGACTCGCGAATGGAAACCTGGACAGCACACGGACTCCAAAGCCCGCTACTCAGGCATAGCGGGTGGCGCACTCGAAAAGGAATTGGTCGGCACTGCCTTCGTCGTCAGCAGTCAGGGGCATCTTTTGACCAATCGCCACGTCGTTGGCAACTGCCAGCAGGTTCGCCTGGCTGGTAGCGACAAACCGCTCAAGGTGTTACCACAGGACGAAGCCAATGATCTGGCCTTGCTGCAAATGACTGACAAGCCGAGGGCTGTGGCTGTGTTCCGCGCTGCGAACGATCTACGCCAAGGTGAGAACATTGCGGCGTATGGTTACCCTTTGCAGGGGACTTTAGCTGCTGGTGGAAACCTCTCACCCGGCGTGGTCAGCGCACTGGCCGGGCTGGGTAACAACACCAGCCAGATCCAGATCACGGCTCCCGTGCAGCAAGGCAACAGCGGCGGGCCGCTGCTTGACGGCAAAGGGCAGGTGGTCGGCGTGGTGGTGCAAAAACTCAACGCGTTGAAAGTCGCCAAGCTCACCGGCGACGTACCGCAGAATGTCAATTTCGCCATCAACAAATCCACGACACTCGCTTTTCTGGATAGCAACCAAGTCGAGTACAAAACGGGAAACTGGTGGGACTTCTGGCAGAAAGACCTTGCGGATATTGCCGAGGACGCGCGCACTTACACGGTAGTGGTGGAGTGCTGGAAGTGATGCGCATTGCTTGTTTGGGTTGGGGGTCGCTTATATGGGATCCACGTGAACTCCCAATTCAGCGTCAGTGGTTTCAAGATGGCCCACCTGTTCCTGTAGAGTTCTTGCGTCGATCTATGGATGACCGAATCACCCTCGTACTTCATGAAAGTGCTGCTCCGGTTCGATCGCTTTGGGCAATAATGGATTCGCATGACATAGGTGTGGCACGGAAGGCCTTATGCGATCGTGAAGGTACGAGCCTAAAGTGGATTCATGTGTGGAAGCCCGGCATGGATACCCCAAAACTCATTCCAGATATGCCGACATGGGCCGCGAACAATGGGCTGTGTGGTGTGGTGTGGACAGCCCTACCCCCTAAATTCGACGGGAAAACCGGTGAGGCTCCCTCATGTGATGAAGTAATCGGACACCTTTCTCAGCTCAAGGGCTTAAAACGTGACAACGCAGAACGTTATATCCGTAATGCACCCCGTCAGATTGATACCCTCTATCGTCGACACATCGAAGCTAAATTAGGGTGGAGCGCGGAACAACTATAGGCTCAACGCGCGTATTAGGTGTACTGGAGCAATGCGGCGCTTAGCGGACAGCCGCCCAAAATTTCAGAACGTCTCTTGTTGGCCGACAGCCGTCCTCCACAGATCGCGCGGGTTTGATGCAAAAAATGGGACGCCGCAGCGTCCCATTTCATTTCAGCATCCGATTGCGGCAAGCCGGCGATCAGTTGACCTTGGGGTCGAGTTCGCCCTTGTCGTAGCGCTTCTGCATTTCTTCCAGGTTGAACACCTTCTTGATCTTGCTGGCCTGGCCGGCTGCACCGAAGGCTTCGTAACGGTCGCGGCAGATGCCGCTCATGGCAGCGGTGGCTTCCTTGAGGAACTTGCGCGGGTCGAAGTTGGCCTTGTTCTCGGCGAGGTGCTTGCGGATGGCGCCGGTGGAGGCCATGCGCAGGTCGGTGTCGATGTTGACCTTGCGCACGCCGTTCTTGATGCCTTCGACGATTTCGCTGACCGGCACGCCGTAGGTCTGGCCCATGTCGCCGCCGTAGCTGTTGATGATGGCGAGCCAGTCTTCCGGCACCGAGGAGGAGCCGTGCATGACCAGGTGGACGTTGGGGATGCGGGCGTGGATTTCCTTCACGCGGTCGATGCGCAGCACCTTGCCGGTGGGCTTCTGGGTGAACTTGTAGGCGCCGTGGCTGGTGCCGATGGCGATCGCGAGCGCGTCGACCTTGGTCTTGGACACGAAGTCGGCGGCCTCGTCGGGGTCGGTCAGCAGCGCGGAATGATCCAGCACGCCTTCGGCGCCGTGGCCGTCTTCCTCGCCGGCCTTGCCGGTTTCAAGCGAGCCCAGGCAGCCCAGTTCGCCTTCGACGGAGACGCCGCAGGCGTGCGCCAGTTCGGACACCTTGCGGGTGGTTTCGACGTTGTATTCGTAGGTGGACGGGGTCTTGCCGTCGGTGCCGAGCGAGCCGTCCATCATCACCGAGCTGAAGCCGGACTGGATGGAACGGAAGCAGATGGCGGGGGATGCGCCGTGGTCCTGGTGCATGCAGACGGGAATGTGCGGATACATTTCGATCGCGGCGAGGATCAGGTGGCGCAGGAAGGGCTCGCCGGCGTAGGAGCGGGCGCCGGCGGAACCCTGCAGGATCACCGGCGAATCGACGGCGGCGGCGGCCTGCATGATGGCGTGGACCTGCTCCATGTTGTTGACGTTGAACGCGGGCAGACCATAGCCGTTCTCGGCGGCGTGGTCGAGTAATTGACGAAGGGAAATCAGGGCCATTTACACTCTCCTAGAGGTTAAAAATTTATTGCAGGAATTCAGGTTTTTCTGGAGTCGCCTACACGGACGATCTTCATGGTATTGGTGCCGCCCGACTGACCGATCGGCTCGCCGATGGTCAACAGGATCAGATCGCCGTCACGCACCGCGCCGCGGCGGCGCAGCTCTTCCTCGGCTTCCGCCAGCAGCATATCGCGATCCTTGGTGGCGGTTTTCAGGTTGATCGGATACACGCCGCGGAAAAGAGTGACTTTTCTACGGGTTTGAACCCCCGGTGTCAAGGCATAGATCGGCACCCGGGTGGACAGACGGCTCATCCACAGGCAGGTGTTGCCGGATTCGGTGAGCGCGGCGATGGCCTTGATGTTGAGGTGCACCGACGTGAACACCGCCGACATCGCAATCGCCTCGTCCGGGCGCAAAAAGCTGTGGTCGAGACGGGCGCCGGAAAAATGGGGCTCGGCTTCCTTTTCCGCTTCCAGGCAGACGCGGTCCATCGCCTGCACCGCTTCGACCGGGAACTGGCCGGCGGCGGTTTCGGCCGACAGCATCACCGCGTCGGTGCCGTCGAGCACCGCGTTGGCGACGTCGGACACCTCGGCCCGGGTAGGAATCGGGCTGGAAATCATCGATTCCATCATCTGGGTGGCGGTAATGACGACCTTGTTGCGTTCGATCGCCATGCGGATCATGCGCTTCTGCAGCGCGGGTACCGCAGCGTCGCCCACTTCCACGCCAAGGTCGCCGCGCGCCACCATGATGGCGTCGGAAGCATCGAGGATCTCCTCCAGGTTTTCGATCGCTTCGGTGCGCTCGATCTTGGCGACCAGCTGGCTCTTGCCGCCTGCGGCGCGCAGCAGTTCGCGCGCCTGGCGCATGTCGGCGCCGGAACGCGGGAACGACACCGCCAGGTAATCCGCATTCAGGGCGGCGGCGGTCTTGATGTCCTCGATGTCCTTTTCGGTCAGCGCAGCCGCCGACAGCCCGCCGCCCTTGCGGTTGATGCCCTTGTTGTTGGACAGCACGCCGCCCTGCACCACCTTGCAGATGATTTCCGTGCCCTTGACTTCTTCGACCCAGAATTCGATGCGGCCGTCGTCCAGCAGCAGGGTGACGCCCCGCTTCACGTCGTTCGGCAACTCCTTGTAGTCGAGGCCGACGTGGGTCTGATCGCCCAGTGCGCAGGCGGCGTCGAGCGTAAAGATATCGCCCTTGACGAGAACGATCTTGCCGTCCTTGAACTTGCCGATACGGATCTTCGGCCCCTGCAGGTCAACCAGCACGCCCACCGCGCGGCCGCGCGCGCGCGCCAGCGAGCGCACCAGTTCGGCGCGGTCGATATGGTCTTGCGCCACGCCGTGGGAAAAATTGAGGCGCACCACGTCCAGGCCGGCTTCCATCATGCGATCCAGGGTCTTGGGATCGGAACAGGCGGGACCGAGGGTAGCGACGATTTTGGTTCTGCGGATCATTATGTGGGTGAGGCGTGAGGAATGAGGGAGGAAGGATCAGGAGTAAGGCGTTGGGGGTGAGGCGACAGGCTTGCACCCGTTTCCTCACCCCCTGTCCATTACGCCTCACCCGCGAAGGGCTTTTAGCCCTTCGCGCGCTCCTCCAGAATCGCCACTGCGGGCAGGACCTTGCCTTCCAGGTATTCGAGGAAGGCGCCGCCGGCGGTGGAAATGTAGCTCACCTTGTCATAGATGTCGTACTTCTGGATCGCGGCGATGGTGTCGCCGCCACCGGCCAGGGTGAAGGCGTTGGTGTTGGCGATCGCCATGGCGATGGTCTTGGTGCCTTCGCCGAACTGGTCGAACTCGAACACGCCGACCGGGCCGTTCCACACCACGGTGCCGGCCTTCATGATGATGTCGGCGAGTTCCTGCGCGCTCTTCGGACCGATGTCGAAAATCATGTCGTCGTCGGCGACATCGCCAGAATCCTTCAGCACCGCGGGCTCGTTGGCGTCGAATTTCTTGCCGCACACCACGTCGACAGCGATCGGGATGGTCGCGCCGCGCGCGGTCATCTTCTCGATCAGCGCCTGCGCGGTGGGCACCAGATCGTCCTCGCACAGCGACTTGCCGACGTTATGGCCGGTGGCCTTGAGGAAGGTGTTGGCGATGCCGCCGCCGACCACCAGCTGTTCGCATTTCTCGGCCAGCGCTTCCAGCACGGTCAGCTTGGTCGACACCTTGGAGCCGCCGACGATGGCGACCATCGGGCGCGCCGGGTTGGCCAGCGCCTTGTCCAGCGCGTCGAGCTCTTCGGTCAGGAGGATGCCGGCCGCGGCGGTCGGGGCGAACTTGGCGATGCCGTGGGTCGAGGCCTGGGCGCGGTGCGCGGTGCCGAAGGCGTCCATCACGAAGACGTCGCACAATGCGGCGTATTTCTTCGCGGTGTCGTCGACGTTTTTCTTCTCGCCCTTGTTGACCCGGCAGTTTTCCAGCACCACCAGTTCGCCGTCGGCGACGTCGAAGCCGCCGTCGGTCCATTCGCGGATCAGGCGGATGTTCTTGCCGAGCTTCTGCGCGATGACGTCGACCACGGGTTTGAGCGAATCCTCTTCCCTGAACTCGCCTTCGGTCGGGCGGCCAAGGTGGGAGGTGACCATCACCCTGGCGCCGGCCTTCAGGCAGTGCTCGATGGTGCGCATCGACGCGGTGATGCGGGCGTCGGAGGTGACCTTGCCGTCCTTGACCGGCACGTTCATGTCGGCGCGGATGAACACGCGCTTGCCTGCCAGATCGAGATCGGTGACGCGGATGAATGCCATGCTTGTTTCTCCTGAAGGTAAGGTTTAAGGGTTGGCGTCGACTTTATAAATACGGTCGCGCCAGACCTTAAAGCTCACAACATCAGATGCAAGCTACAAGTTGCAAGTCACAAGGTAATCCTTGCAACTTGCATCTTGTCCCTTGTAACTGACTTATTTGGCGACGTGCTGCACGAAGCGCAGCATGTTGCAGGTGTAGCCGTACTCGTTGTCGTACCAGGCCACGACCTTGACGAAGGTGTCGTCGAGCGCGATGCCGGCTTCAGCATCGAAAATCGACGAAAAGCTGTTGCCGCGGAAGTCGGTGGAAACCACTTTTTCGTCGGTGTAACCCAGCGTCTTGCTGATGTCGCCGGACTGCGCGGCCTTCTTCATCGCGGCGCAGATGTCGGCGTACTTGGCGGGCTTCTCCAGTTCGACGGTCAGGTCGACCACCGACACGTCGGAAGTCGGAACGCGGAACGCCATGCCGGTCAGCTTGCCCTTGAGTTCCGGCAGCACCACGCCGACGGCCTTGGCGGCGCCGGTCGAGGACGGAATGATGTTTTCCAGGATGCCGCGGCCGCCGCGCCAGTCCTTGGAAGACGGGCCGTCGACGGTTTTCTGGGTGGCGGTGGCGGCGTGCACGGTGCTCATCAGGCCGCGCTTGATGCCCCAGTTGTCGTTCAGCACCTTGGCGATCGGCGCCAGGCAGTTGGTGGTGCACGAAGCGGCGGAGACGATGGCCTCGCCGGCATATTTCTCGTGGTTCACGCCGTATACGAACATCGGGGTGTCGTCCTTGGACGGAGCGGACTGCACCACTTTCTTCGCGCCCGCGTCGATGTGCTTCTGGCAGGTTTCCTTGGTCAGGAAGAAGCCGGTGCACTCGATCACGATGTCGGCGCCGACTTCGTTCCACTTCAGATTGCCGGGCTCGCGCTCGGCCGTCAGGCGGATTTTCTTGCCGTTGACGATGAGGTTGCTGCCTTCAACGGCGATATCGCCCTTGAAGTTGCCGTGCACCGAGTCGAACTTCAGCATGTAGGCCAGATATTCGGGGTCGAGCAGGTCGTTGATCGCGACGACTTCGATTTCGGGGAAGTCCTTGGCGATTGCGCGGAAAGCCATGCGGCCGATACGGCCAAAACCGTTGATACCAACTTTGATTGCCATTTTTGAGTCTCCTAGGTTGAGAAATCTTTTTTATCCGCGAAGGGCGCGAAGAAACGCGAAGTTTTTCTTCGCGTCCTTCGCGGACACAAGGTTTACAGAACGCCCTTCACCGCGGCCGCGACGGCCTCGGTGGTGATACCGAAGTGCTTGAACAGTGCCGGCGCCGGGGCGGATTCGCCAAAGCTGTCGATGCCGACCACCGCGCCCTCCAGTCCCACGTACTTGCGCCAGAAGTCGGTGACGCCGGCTTCGACTGCAACGCGCGGCAGGCCTTTGGGCAGCACGCCGGCCTTGTAGGCGGCGTCCTGGCGATCGAAGGTGTTGGTCGACGGCATGGAGACCACGCGCACCGCGATGCCTTCGGCAGCCAGCGATTCCTGGGCCTTGACGGCCAGTTCGACTTCGGAGCCGGTAGCGATGATGACCGCCTTGGCGCCAGCAGCGTCTTTCAGCACATAACCGCCCTTGGCGATGCTGGCCAGGGTCGCCTCGTCGCGCTGCATGAACGGCAGGTTCTGGCGCGACAGGATGTGGCAGGTGGGGCCGTCGTGGCGCTCGACCGAATGCACCCAGCCGACCAGCGTCTCGACCGTATCGCACGGACGCCAGACGTCGATGTTGGGGATCATGCGCAGGGTGGCGGTCTGCTCCACCGGCTGGTGGGTCGGGCCGTCTTCGCCGAGGCCGATGGAGTCGTGGGTGAACACGTGGATCACGCGCTGCTTCATCAGCGCGGCCATGCGGATGGCGTTGCGCGAGTATTCGGAGAACATCAGGAAGGTGCCGCCGAAGGGCAAGAGGCCGCCGTGCAGCGCCATGCCGTTCATGATCGCGGCCATGCCGAATTCGCGCACGCCGTAGCTGATGTAGTTGCCGGGCTTGCCGTGGCGCACCGGGTGGCAGCCTTCCCAGTTGGTCAGGTTGGAGCCGGTGAGATCGGCGGAGCCGCCGAGGAACTCGGGCAGCGCGGAGGCCAGCGCATTGATCGCGATCTGCGAAGCCTTGCGGGTAGCGACCGTTTCGCCCTTGGCGTTGATGGCGGCCAGCTTCTCGGCGACATGCGCCTTCCAGTTGGCGGGCAGTTCACCCTTCATGCGGCGCTCGAACTCGGCGCCTTCGGCCGGGTAGGCCTTCTTGTATTCGGCGAACTTGTTGTTCCACAGCGTTTCCAGACCCTGGCCCTTGGTCTTGGCGTCCCAGCCGGCATAGATGTCGGCGGGCACTTCGAACGCGGGATGGGTCCAGCCCATGTGCTTGCGGGTGGCCTCGACTTCGTCGTGACCCAGCGCGGCGCCGTGCACGTCGTGGGTGCCGGCCTTGTTGGGCGAGCCCTTGCCGATGACGGTCTTGCAGCAGATGAGCGTGGGCTTGTCGCTGCTGGCCTTGGCTTTCTGGATCGCAGCTTCGAGCGCCACCACGTCGTGGCCGTCCACCCCGGCGATGACGTTCCAGCCGTAGGCTTCGAAGCGCTTCGCGGTGTCGTCGGTGTACCAGTGCTCGATGTGGCCGTCGATCGAGATACCGTTGTCGTCCCAGAACGCGATCAGCTTATTGAGTTTCCAGGTGCCGGCCAGCGCGCAGGCTTCGTGCGAGATGCCTTCCATCATGCAGCCATCACCCATGAATACATAGGTGTGGTGGTCGACGATGGCGTGGTCGGGCTTGTTGAATTCGGCGGCGAGGATCTTTTCCGCCATCGCCATGCCGACGGCGTTGGTGATACCCTGGCCGAGCGGTCCGGTGGTGGTTTCGATGCCGGGGGCGTAGCCGTACTCGGGGTGGCCCGGGGTCTTGGAGTGCAGCTGGCGGAACTGCTTCAGATCATCCATTGACAGGTCGTAGCCGGTCAGATGCAGCAATGCGTAGATCAGCATCGAGCCGTGGCCGTTCGACAGCACGAAACGGTCGCGATCCGCCCACTTGGGATTGGTCGGGTTGTGGCGCATGTGGTGGTTCCACAGCGTTTCGGCGATTTCAGCCATGCCCATGGGGGCGCCGGGGTGGCCGGATTTGGCTTTTTCGACTGCATCCATCGCAAGCGCGCGGATGGCATTGGCCAGGTCGTTACGGGTTGGCATTGCGTTCCCTTCAGCTAAGTAAAAACTGCCGCATTCCCCGCCCGGAAAAGCCGTACAGCGACAGCTTGGGCAGAATATGCAAAAACCCTGATTATCCGTCAGCAGGGCGGGCTTTCGCAAGCCGTGCCGTAACCGGAGAAAAAGGATTTCACGACAATGGGTTAAACCACGAAGCTTAAGTATCAGCTCAGGGTCACACGCTAAAAATCTTTTTATTCGCCCGATGAAGCCGCTTATGCGCCGGCGGCTTTCAACCAGGCACGCCACAGCTCGAACAGTTCCGGGCTGGCCGAAGCCACCACCGATCGCTCCCACACGTTGGCGATGTCGAAGCTGCCCGACAGGCTGGCCAGCCGCCCGCCCGCCTCTTCCAGGATCAGCGCGCCGGCGGCGTAATCCCACAGCTTCTGCCCGCCGTGGACATAGATATCGAAACGTCCGGCCGCGGTGTAGCACCAGTCCAGCGTGGAGGCGCCGAAATTGCGCTGCGAGGCATACGGCGGCCACGCCGCGAGCCGGCCGGCCAACGCGCGGTCGATGCGTTTCATTTCGACTCCGGCGAGCGCGCGCCGCAGTTCGGTGGCAGGGGTACGCAAAGGCAGCGGGATGCCGTTCAGGTGCGCGCCGCGTCCGCGTTCGGCGGTGAACATCTCGTCGGCGACTGGATCGTACACCACGCCTAGCTGACGCTCGCCCTTGTAGAGATAGGCCACCGACACGGCGAAGTAGGGCACCCCGGCGACGAAATTGGAGGTGCCGTCGATCGGGTCGACGCACCACAGGCCGTCGCGGCCGGCCTCCCAGGCGTCGCGCTGCTGTTGCTCGGTCATTTCCTCGCCCAGCACCGGCACGTCCTTGATATGCGGCAGCGCCGCTTCCAGCGCGGCCTGCGTC